>JAOPYC010000063.1 GCA_025964795.1 Marmoricola sp. | reverse complement strand
CAAGATCAAGCAGTTCAAGGACGACCTCGACGACTACAGCGCGATCCTGCTCGAGTCGCTCAGCGACCGGCTGGCCGAGGCCTTCGCCGAGCGGCTGCACCAGCGGGTGCGCACCGAGCTGTGGGGCTACACCGACGACGACGGCCTGGACAACGAGGCGCTGATCGCGGAGAAGTACCGCGGCATCCGCCCTGCCCCCGGCTACCCCGCCTGCCCGGAGCACACCGAGAAGCAGACCCTGTGGGACCTGCTCGACGTGGAGAAGCGCACCGGCATCGAGCTCACCGAGTCGATGGCGATGTGGCCCGGCGCGTCGGTCAGCGGCTGGTACTTCTCCCACCCGCAGTCGCAGTACTTCGTGGTCGGTCGGCTCGGCCCCGACCAGGTGGCGTCGTACGCCGAGCGCAAGGGCTGGACCCTGGCCGAGGCCGAGCGCTGGCTCTCGCCCAACCTCGGCTACGACCCGGAAGACTGAGATGGACATGTCGGACGGGGTTCTCAGCCAATCCCTGACGTTCTCAGGCGATGCTTCCCCTGAGAAGAGCAGGTTTCCCCGGTTAACCGGGGAAACCGGCACCCTCCCCAACGCAGTCCTCTGGGACATGGACGGCACCCTGGTGGACACCGAGCCCTACTGGATGGAGTGCGAGTTCACCCTCGCCCGGAAGTACGGCGGCACGTGGACCGACGAGGACGCGCTGGCGGTCGTGGGTGGGGACCTGCTCGACTCGGCGGCCTACATGCGCGATCACATGGGCATCGACCGGACGCCGCTCGAGATCGTCGAGGAGCTGCTGGACGGGGTCGTCGAGCGGGTGAGGCAGGAGGTGCCCTGGCGACCGGGTGCTCGCGAGCTGCTCGCCGCGCTGCGGGCCCAGGACGTCCCCTGCGCGCTGGTGACGATGTCCTGGCGCCGGTTCGTCGAGCCGGTCCTGGACGCCCTGCCGCCGGGGTCCTTCGACGTCCTGGTCTGCGGCGACGAGGTCGCCCACGGGAAGCCGCACCCGCAGCCCTACCTGCGCGCGGCCGAGCTCGTCGGGTTCGCGGCCGAGGACACCGTCGCCATCGAGGATTCGCCGACCGGTGCGACCTCCGCCGAGGCCGCCGGCTGCCTGGTGCTCGTCGTACCCAACCACGTGCCGATCCCGGCCGGCCCCCGACGGGTGGCGCGCGAGACCCTCGTCGGCCTGGTCCCGCAGGACCTCGCCCGGCTGCAGCCCTGAGGGCCGCCGTGCGCCTGCTGACCCACCCGGCGGCGCAGTTCGCCGCTGCGCTGGTGGTGGCATTCGTGCTGGTCGCGTCGCTCACCGCGTGGTTCAGCTCGCGCGCGGCCGAGCGCGAGGCGATCGCCGACTCCCGCAGCATCACCGAGGTGTTGGGGCAGGGCGTCGTCGAGCCCGCGCTCAACCGCGGCCTGGCGTACGGCGAGCCCGCCGCCGTCGCCCGCTTCGACCGGGTGATCCACGAGCGCCTGCGCGTGGCCTCCGTACGCCGGATCAAGCTCTGGTCCACGAAGGGCGACATCGTCTACTCCGACGATCCGCGCCTGATCGGGCGCCACTTCGCCCTCGACGACGAGGAGCGCGAGGTGCTGGCGAAGGGCGGCAGCGCCTCCGGCATCTCCGACCTGAGCCAGCCGGAGAACCAGTTCGACCGCGACTCCGGGCCGGTGGTCGAGGTCTACTCCCGGGTCGACTCGCCCGAGGGCGACCCACTGCTGTTCGAGGTCTACTACTCGCTGGCCGACGTGAACAGCCGCAAGGCTGAGATCTCCCGCGCCTTCCGCCCGGTGACCCTCGGCGGCACCCTGGTCCTCGCGCTCCTGGCCACGCCGCTCGCCTGGTGGCTCACCCGGCGGCTGCGGCGCGACGCGGAGGCGCGCGAGAGACTGCTCCAGGCCGCCGCGGAGGCCTCGGACGGCGAGCGGCGCCGGATCGCCCGCGACCTGCACGACGGCGTGGTGCAGAACCTCACCGGGGCCACCTTCGCCCTCTCCGGGACCGTGCGCAGCGGCCGTCCGGCCGACCCCGAGGCCCTCGAGCAGATCGCGCAGACCATGCGCGGCAGCCTGCGCTCGCTGCGGTCGCTGCTGGTCGAGATCTACCCGCCCGACCTGCACGAGACCGGGATCCAGGGCGCGCTCGACGACCTGCTGGCGCCGCTCGGGGCCGCGGGGATCGAGACGGACCTCCGCGTGGAGGTGTCGGCCCTCCCGACCAGCACCGCCGCGCTCGTGTGGCGGGTCGCGCAGGAGGCGGTCCGCAACGCCGTCCGCCACGGCAGCCCCGACCGGGTCACCGTGAGGCTGGCCAGCACCGGCTCCGGCGTACGCCTCACCGTGCAGGACGACGGCGTCGGCTTCGACGCCGGTTCAGCACACGACCCGGGACACGACCCGGGCGACCACCTCGGCCTCCGGGCGATGCGCGACCTGGTCCGGGAGGCTGGGGGCACCCTGCACGTCGACTCGGCCGCAGGGAAGGGAACGCTGGTCCAGCTGGAGGTCCGGACGTGACGGTGCGGGTGCTCGTGGTCGACGACCACGCCATGGTGCGCAAGGGGCTGGTCCAGCTGCTCTCCGCGGCCGAGGGGCTCCAGGTCGTGGGGGAGGCCGCCAACGGCCGGGAGGCGGTGGCGCGCGCCGAGGAGCTCACACCGGACGTCGTCCTGATGGACCTGCAGATGCCGGAGATGGACGGCGCCAGCGCCACCCGCGAGATCATCGAGGCCGGCAGCCGCTCCCAGGTGCTGGTGCTGACCTCGTTCTCGGACGCCGAGCGGATCGTCAACGCCCTCGACGCGGGAGCCGTCGGCTACATGCTCAAGGACGCGGAGCCGGACGACCTGATCGAGGCCGTGCGCTCGGTGGCCCGGGGCGACTCCCCGCTGCACCCCCGGGTCGCGCGTCAGCTGCTGACCGCCCGGGCCCGGCCGCGGCCCGCGGCGGGCCTGACCGCCCGGGAGCGCGAGGTGCTCGAGCTGGTCCGCGACGGTCTCGCCAACAAGCAGATCGCACGGCGACTGGGCATCAGCGAGCGCACCGTCAAGGCCCACCTGGGCTCGGTGTTCAGCGCCATCGGCGTCAGCGACCGGACGGCCGCGGCCCTGTGGGCCGAGCGCAACCAGCTGGACCACCCCGAGAGCTGACAGCACGACGAACGGAGAGCGCCGATGAGCAAGCCGCAGACCTACGAGGCCACCGTCGAGGTCCGGGCCACGCCGCAGCGGGTGTGGCAGGTCTGGACCGACGTCGCGCGCTGGCCGGAGTGGACCGACTCGGTCACCAGCGTCGAGCTGCTCGACTCGGGGCCGCTCGAGCTGGGCTCGCGGTTGCGGATCCGACAGCCCCGGTTGCCGGTCACGGTCTGGACCGTCACCGACCTGGTCGAGCACAGCCACTTCAGCTGGACAGCCTCGGCGATGGGCGTGAGCACGGTGGCCACCCACGAGATGAGGCCGAGCGGAGAGGGCTGCTCGGTGACGGCGCGGATCGAGCAGGGCGGGCCGCTCAGCCGGGTCCTGGGACTGGCCGTGGGCAGCCTGACGCAGCGCTACCTCAGCCTGGAGAGCGCAGGTCTGAAACGACGCTCGGAGGAGTGAGCTGCGTGGTCGGTGGCGAGGGCAGCGGCGGGGGCTGGTTGCCGAACGCCGGGCAGTGCGCCTGGAAGCTGCACCACCGGCAGGTCGCGCCCGGGTTGGGCAGCCACTCACCGGAGGACCGCGCGGCCTCGATGGCCTGCCACAACGCCACGACCAGCCGCTCGGTGGCGCGCAGGTCCTGCTCGTCGGGGCGATAGCTGACCAGCTGCCCGTCCCCGAGGTAGATCAGCTGCAGCAGCGCCGGGACCACCCCGCGGGTCCGCCAGATCACCAGGGCGTAGAAGCGCATCTGGAACAGGGCCCTGCTCTCGAAGCCGACGCCGGGGGAGCGGCCGGTCTTGTAGTCGACCACCCGGAGCGCTCCGTCCGGCGCCACGTCGATCCGGTCCACGAACCCGCGCAACAGCAGCTTGGAGTCCAGCAGCGCCTCGACGTAGACCTCACGCTCGGCCGGCTCCAGCCGCCGCGGGTCCTCGAGGTCGAAGTAGCCGCGCAGGCTCTCCCGGCAGGAGGCGAGCCAGGTCGCGATCTCCTGGCCGGCGTCCGCCTCGCCCACGAACATCTCGCGCAGCTCGGGCTCGGCGTCGAGGACGAAGTCCCACGCGTCCTGGACCATCAGCTCGGCCCGGTCGGGCGTCCGGTCGGCCGCGGGCAGGTCGAAGAGGTCCTCGAGCACCTTGTGCACCACGGTGCCGCGGACGGCGCTGGGAGAGGGTTCCTCGGGGAGCCGGTCGATCGTGCGCAGCCGGAACATCAGCGGGCAGGACTTGAAGTCGCCGGCCCGGCTGGGGGAGAGGGAGCCGAGCACGTGCTCGCCGTCGACCGGTGTGCCGATGCGGGTGCGGGCGGGTGCCGACGCGGTTTCCTCCATGGGCTCACAGTAGGTCGCCGGTCCGACAGGTGCCGTCCGATAGCGTTGCGCCGTGAGCGAAGAAGACGCACCGCGCGGACCGGGCGGAGGGCCCGTCCGGCCGTCGTACCCGCCGGGCACGCTACGCATCGGCTCGATCTCCGGCGTCGACGTCCTGGTCCGTTCCTCCTGGCTGCTGGTGGCGCTGCTGATCGCCTTCCTGCTGGCCCCTCGGGTCGAGGTGGTGCACCCCGGCCTGGGGGCCCTGAAGTACGTCGCGGGCGTGGCCTTCGCCGTGCTCCTCTACCTGTCCGTGCTGCTCCACGAGATCGCCCACGCCCTGATGGCCCAGCGCTACGGGCTCGGCGTCCGCTCGATCAGCCTGCACTTCCTCGGCGGCGCCACCGAGATCGACTCCGAGACCCGCACCCCGGGGCAGGAGTTCAAGGTCGCGGTGGTGGGGCCGCTGACCTCCATCGTGATCGGGCTGCTCGCGCTGGCTCTGCTCACCGTCACGCCCGACGGGCTGCTCCTGCTCGCGGTTCAGGGGCTGGCCGGGGCCAACCTCATCGTTGGGGTCCTCAACCTGGTCCCCGGGCTGCCGCTCGACGGTGGCCGGGTGCTCAAGTCACTGGTCTGGCGGATCACCAACAACGTGCACCGCGGCACCATCGTCGCCGCCTGGGGCGGACGCGTGGCGGCGGTCGTGGTGCTGTGCTGGCCGCTGCTGGCGCGGACCCTCACCGACAACGACCCTGACCTCTACGACTACCTGATGGCCGTCATCATCGCCTCGTTCCTCTGGACCGGCGCGACCGCGTCGATGGTGAGCGCGCGCGTACGCCGCCGGCTGCCCGCCCTGAAGGCGCGGCCCCTGGCCCGGCGGGTGGTCGCCGTCCCTGGCGAGATCCCGATCACCGAGGCGGTCCGCCGTGCCCAGGAGGTCGGGGCCGGGGCCATCGTCGTGCACGCCGGCGACGACCGGCTCAGTGGCGTCGTCAACGAGAGCGCGCTGCTGGCCACCCCCGAGGAGCGGCGGGCCTGGGTTCCGGTGAGCTCGGTCTCGCGCACCATCGAGGACGGCCTGGTGCTCGGGGTCGACATCGCGGGGGAGGACCTGATCAAAGCCATGTCCAACACGCCGGCCGAGGAGTACGTCCTCGTCGAGACCGACGGAACCATCTTCGGCGTCCTCGCCACCATCGACGTCGACCGAGCCTTCGAAGAGGGTGCCCACACGTGAGTGAAGCAGCAGAGCAGGCCCCGGAGCAGGCCCGCGAGCAGACACCGGAGCAGGCCCCCGAGCCGGCCCCCGAGCAGGCCGCCAACGACTGGTCCGGCGTACGCCGCGGGCCGCTGCGCGCCGGCGAGTGGGTCCGGCTGGTCGACGCCAAGGCCCGCCGCCACAACATCTGCCTCGAGGAGGGGAAGAGCTTCCACACCAACCGCGGCGGGCTCTCCCACGACGACATCATCGGCCGCGACGAGGGCTTCACCATCACCTCGACCTCCGGCGGCGAATACCTCGTCTTCCGCCCGCTGCTCAACGAGTTCGTGGTCTCCATGCCGCGCGGGG
>JAOPYC010000017.1 GCA_025964795.1 Marmoricola sp. | reverse complement strand
TGAGCCGGCGCGACAGGTTGCGCACCTGCTGGCGCCCGTCGCCGAGCAGGTGGTCGATGGCCGTCAGCCGCGCGGTCAGGTGGCCCACGGAGAACTCCGCGGTCATCCCGATGCCGCCGTGCAGCTGGATCGCCTCCTGACCGATGTGGCGGGCAGCGCGGCTGACCTGGAGCTTCGCGCGGGCGGCCGCCTCGCGCTTCTTCTCCGCGGAGGTCGACGCGTCGGCGAGGACCATGGTGGCCCAGATGACGATGCTGCGGGTCAGCTCGAGCGAGGTGTACATGTCGGCCGCGCGGAAGGTCAGCGCCTGGAAGCGGTTGAGCGAGACGCCGAACTGCTTGCGGCTGGGCAGGTAGTCGGTCGTCAGCTTCAGCGCCGAGTCCATCGCGCCGAGCGCCTCGTGGCAGTAGGCCACGGTCGCTGCGGCGATCACGTCCTTGACGCCCTCGGTCACGTCGCCGCCCTCGCCGAGCTGGGTGGCCGGGGTCTGGTCGAAGGCGATGCGTGCGGCGCGGCCGCCGTCGAAGGTCTCGTAGGAGGTCCGCTCGGTGCCGGCCGGGTCGACCAGGAACAGCTGTCCCTCGGCGAAGACCACGAGCACGTCGGCGCGACCACCGTTGAGGACGGGCTCCTTGACCCCGGTGAGGGTGTCGCCGTCGACGGTGACACCGCCCTCGCCGCCGGTCGGGTCGGACCAGGCGAAGGCGGGAACGAGCTCGCCGGAGGCCAGGCCGCCGAGGATCTCCTTCTTCTGCTCGTCGCTGCCGTGGGCGGCCACCAGGCCACCGGCCAGGACGACCGCCTCGACGAACGGCTCGGGGGCGATCACGCGCCCGAACTCCTCGGCGACGACCGAGACCTCTGCCGGGCCGGCGCCCATGCCGCCGTCGTCCTCGGCGAAGGGCAGCCCGAGGACGCCCATCTCCGCGAGCCGGCCCCAGAGCTTCTCGTCGAAGCCCGGGTCCTCGGCGACGACCTCGCGGCGGTGCTCGGTGTCGTAGCCCTTCAGCAGGCCGCGTACGGCGTCGCGCAGGGCGGTCTGCTCACCATCGAGGGTGAAGTCCATGTCTGTGCTCCTTCTCGAAGGTGGTCAGAGACCGAGGATCGTGCCGGCGATGATCTGGCGCTGGACCTCGTTGGACCCGCCGTAGATCGAGGCCTTGCGGAGGTTGAGGTACGTCGGCACGGCGACCCGGGCCCACGTGGGGACGTCCGAGCCCTCGCCGGCCCCGGAGGCCAGCGCGAGCGGCCCACCGAGGTCGACCACCAGCTCGGAGACGGCCTGCTGCAGCTCGGTGCCCTTCAGCTTGAGCACCGAGGACGCGGGGTGCGGCTTCCCGTCGGCGGAGCTCGCCACCACGCGCAGCGCGGTCAGCTCGAGGGCCAGCAGCTCGTTCTCCAGGTCGATGATCTGGGCGGCGACCAGCGGGTCCTCGATCTGGCCCGTCTGCACGGCGATCTCCTTGGCGTCGGCCAGCACGCGCTTGGTGGCGCCGACCGGGGCCACCCCGACGCGCTCGTTGCCGAGCAGGAACTTCGCATAGCTCCAGCCGGCGTTCTCCTCGCCGACGAGGTTCTCCGCCGGGACGCGCACGTCCTCGAAGAAGACCTCGTTGACCTCGTAGCTGCCGTCGATCAGCTGCACCGGGCGCAGGGTCACGCCCTCGGCGTCCATCGGGCACAGGATGAACGAGATCCCGGCCTGCTTCTTCGGGGCCTCGGGGTCGGTGCGGCAGAGCACGAAGATCCAGTCGGCGTGCTGGCCGAGCGTCGTCCAGGCCTTCTGGCCGTTGATCACCCAGTCGGCGCCGTCGCGGACGGCCGTCGTCCGCAGCGAGGCCAGGTCGGAGCCGGCCTCGGGCTCGGAGAATCCCTGGCACCACCAGATGTCGAGGTTGGCGGTCTTGGGGAGGAACTTCTCCTTCTGCTCCTGGGAGCCGAAGTTCGCGATCACCGGGCCGACCATGTTGGCGTTGAACGCCAGCGGCGGCGGAACGCAGGCGAGCTGCATCTCCTCGTGCCAGATGTGGCGCTGGAGCGGCGACCAGTCCTGGCCGCCCCACTCCACGGGCCAGTTGGGCACGGCGAGGCCGGCCTCGTTCAGGATGCGCTGCGTCTCGACGATCCCGTCCTTGCCCACGTGTCGCCCGGAGGCGATGGTGTCGCGGATCTCCTGGGGGATCTTGGTCGTGAAGAAGGTGCGCATCTCCTCGCGGAAAGCGGCCTCCTCCTCGGTCAAGGCAAGCTGCATCTCGGCTCCTGTCGTGGCGGGCGTGCTGGCCAACTTACCGCGCAGTACAACCCGTGTCCGGCGAGGGTCGCCCCAGGGAGCGACAGGCCTCGATGACCGTCAGGAGGCGAGCGCCTTCTCGATGTCGGAGGCGATCTTCTCCGGCTTCGTGGTCGAGCCGTAGCGCTTGAGCACGGTGCCGTCGCGGCCGATCAGGAACTTGGTGAAGTTCCACTTGATCTTCTCGCCGAGCAGGCCCTTCTTCTCCTCGCGCAGCCACTTGTAGAGCGGGTGGGCCTCGTCGCCGTTCACGTCGACCTTCTCGAACATCGGGAACGTGACGCCGTAGTTCTTCTGGCAGAACGCGCCGATCTCCTCGTTGTCGCCCGGGTCCTGCTCACCGAACTGGTTGCACGGGAAGCCGAGGACGACCAGTCCCTGGTCGGCGTACTGCTCGTGCAGCTTCTCCAAGCCCTCGAACTGCGGCGTGAAGCCGCACTTCGACGCGGTGTTCACCACGAGCGCGACCTTGCCGGAGTAGGTGTCCAGGGGCTGCTCCTCGCCGGTGATGGTGTTGGCGGTGAAGTCGCTCAGAGTCGGCACGTGGTTCTCCTCGGGGGTCGGGTGGGCTCAGACGGTGGTTCGTAGGGGCAGGCGATCCGGATGTCAGCTTTGTTCCTTGGGGGCTCAGCGCAGCGTGGCGCGCACCGAGTAGGTCTGGGCGCGGTCGAAGTAGCCACGGCCGTAGCAGGAGTAGAGCGGCCCGCCGTACCCGTCGCCGACGTGCCCACAGTCGCGCATCGTGGTGCTGGTGTTGCTCACCACCACGACGATGGAGGAGATCACCCGGCGGTCGAAGCCGAGCAGCGCCCGTCCGTCGCCACGGCTGTTCAGCGGCATCATCGCGTGCGTGACGGTGCCGTTGCGGAAGCGGCGCTGGATCAGGGCGGTGGCCCCGCGTGCGGAGTTGGGGGCGTTCACCTCGACCAGGACCCGCTTGCGCGGCTTGAGCCGCGCGTTGGGCACGAGCCGGATCGTGGAGCTGGACGCGTGCGGCAGGTTCAGGCTGCGCCAGCCCGTCGTCCGCGCCGCCCTGCTGCGCGTGGAGAGCACCTTGGTCAGGGCGTACGCCGGGGCGGGGTAGGCCCCACGCTCGGAGTAGCTCCCCGCCGGCAGCGTGTTCCAGCTGGCGAACACCGAGAAGAACGTGGCCCAGCTGACGTGCCGCGCGGCGATCACCGCACGGATCGACTGCAGCGAGAACCGGTCGCGGGGGGCGGCCGCGGCGTCCCAGAACTGGCGGACGACGTTGCGGTCACGGAGCCGTTCCGCGGCGTACTTGAAGAACAGGAAGGCGCCGTAGCGGTGGATGCCGACGCTGTAGTCGAGGGGCGCGTGCGGGTAGCGGATGGGGCTGTCGCGGAGGAACTGGTAGTTGTCGTTGATCGCGTCGTAGACCTCGTCCTCGATCCACGCGGCCGAGCCCTCCATGAACCAGACGTCCTCGTCGACGTCGTACCCGAACTGGATGGCGTGGAAGAACTCGTGAGCTGCGGTGACCCGGAGGGCGTTGATCGGCGCGATGCCGTACTGGGTGCGGGAGAAGTCGTTGTCCAGGACGCAGTAGCCGCTCACCTGCCGGGCCGCGGCACTGCCCTCGGGGGCGCAGTAGCCGTAGAGGCCGCGGGTGCCGAGGTCGGCCAGGTAGATGTCCAGCTTCGAGTCCGGGTTGTCGGCGTCGGTCGCGGTGCCGTCGTCGGGCAGCGGGGTGCGGTAGCCCATGGTGCCGGTCTCGGCGTTCCAGACCTGGGCCATCGTCGCGTAGACGGTCTCCGCGTAGTCCGGGACGCCGTCGAGGTCGGCGTCGGCGGTGCTGATCCGCTCGGCGCCCGTGGTGACCCAGTGGATGCAGGCGATGCCGCCGGTCGGGCACCAGTGGGCGCGCCCGAGCGTGGGGTAGGTGACCGGGGCGCCGCCGCCGAGGTCGTCCCCGTCCGGGTCCGAGGGACGGGCGAGCATCGCGTCGGCCTGTCGACGCTGCTCGCCCGTCAACAGCGGTCGCGCCAGGTAGAGGTCGCGCAGCGTCATGGTGATGTCGGTCGAGGCGCCCTGGCCGACCGGCTTGCGCTCGCGCACGCGCCGGGTGTCCGGGCGGAGCTGCCGGCGCGCCTTGGCCAGCAGGTCGAGCGCGTCGTCATGGGTGAAGCCGTGCCTGTTCGGGCTCGGCGTGGGGAGGGACCCGGACCCCTGGTCGGCGGTGGCGGCCAGCGGCGCCGACGTCGCGAGGACGAGGGCGAGCAGCGCCACGAGGAGGACGCGAAGGGTGCGGTACACCCCCGGAGTGTAGGGGGTTGACCTGCGTCTTCTCGTCGTGTCGATAGGTTTCGGGGGAGATGGCTACTGCACTGATCACCCAGGAGACCGAGGCGGATGCGCTGCGGCGTACGCGCCTGCGCCGGATGCAGGCCGTGGCCGGCGGCTTGCTGCTGTTCGCGGCGGTGGTCTACCTGGTCACGCAGGACCGGGACGGGTTCTGGGGCTACGTCAACGCGGGCGCCGAGGCGAGCATGGTCGGCGCGATCGCCGACTGGTTCGCGGTGACGGCGCTGTTCCGGCACCCGCTGGGGCTGCCGATCCCGCACACCGCCCTGGTGCCGCGCAAGAAGGACGAGTTCGGCAAGAGCCTGGAGGAGTTCTTCTCGGAGAACTTCCTCAACGAGGACGTCATCCGCGAGCGGCTGACCGCTGCCGACATCTCGCGCCGCATCGGCGTGTGGCTCACCGAGCCGGCCAACGCCCAGCGCGTGGTCGCCGAGGCCACCACGGTGCTGGCGCTCGGACTGCGCCGGATGCGCGACGAGGACGTCGAGTCCGTCGTGCGCGAGGTGCTGATCCCGCGCTTCATGGAGGAGCCGATCTCGCCGGTGGCGGGCAGTCTGCTCCAGGAGATCCTGCGCGACGACGCGCACCACGGCCTGGTGGACCTGGCCCTCGAGGAGGGGCACCGGTGGCTGGTGCACAACCAGGACACGTTCTCCGAGGTGCTCGGCGAGCGTGCCCCCTGGTGGGCCCCCGACCGGCTCAACGAGGCGGTCACCACGCGGATCCACCTGGAGGCGGTCCGGTGGATGGCCGACATCCGCCGCGACCCGCAGCACCACGCGCGGCTCGCCCTGGACAGCCTGCTGGGCCAGCTCGCGCAGGACCTGCTCCACGACGCCGCGACCCAGGAGCGCGCCGAGAACCTGAAGCTGCGCGTGCTGGAGCAGCCGCAGATGGTGGTCACCGGCATGTCGCTGTGGAGCGCGTTCCGCCAGGCCCTGCTCGGGGCCCTCGAGGACGAGGAGGGACCGCTGCGCGACCGTGCGGCCGGGGAGCTGGCGGGCTTCGGCCGACGCATCGGCACCGACAGCGACCTGCGCTCGCGGCTGGACACCTGGGCCGCTGACTTCGTGGTCTGGGCGGTGGGCCGCTACGGCAACGAGCTCACCGCGGTGATCACCCAGACCATCGAGCGCTGGGACGGCAAGGAGGCCGCTCGCAAGATCGAGCTGCACGTCGGCCGAGACCTGCAGTTCATCCGGATCAACGGCACGGTCGTCGGCGGCCTGGTCGGCGTCGTCATCCACGCCGTCGCGCAGGTGCTCTGATGGCCGCCCCGATCGAGGACGTCCCGATCCGCGACGCCTCCATCCGCCTCGGCCAGTTCCTCAAGCTCGCCAACCTGATCGAGAGCGGCTCCGACGCCAAGGAGCTGATGATCCAGGGCGCGGTCACCGTCAACGGCGAGGTCGAGACCCGGCGCGGCCGTCAGCTGGTGGTCGGCGACGTGGTCGGGCTCGGCGGGGTGCGGTCGCGGGTGGCGTCGGGGTGAGCGGTGCAGGTTCCCCCGGGTACCCGGGGAACCTGCAGTCCCACAACGCTCAGCGAACGTCGAGCAGGTCCACCACGAAGATCAGCGTCTCGCCGGGCTTGATCACGCCGCCGGCGCCGCGGTCGCCGTAGCCGAGGTGCGGGGGGATGACGAGGCGGCGGCGGCCGCCGACCTTCATGCCCTGGACGCCCTGGTCCCAGCCGGAGATGACCTGGCCGACGCCGAGGCGGAAGTCCAGGGGAGCCCCGCGGTTGTACGACGCGTCGAACTCCTCACCGGTCGAGTGGGCCACGCCGACGTAGTGCACCGAGACGGTGCTGCCGGCGGTGGCCTCGGCGCCGTCGCCCTCGGTGAGCTCGACGACCTCGAGGTCGGAGGGGGGTGGGCCGTCGGGCGGGTCGATCTCAGGCTTCTCTGCAGTCATGGACTCCACCCTCCCACGCCTGTTCGCGACACCGTCAGGGTGGTTGGATCAGGTGCCATGGAACATGGCATCAGGGTCTCCACGGTCAACCTCAGCTCCTCGGACCCGCAGGGCCTCTCCCGGTTCTACGCGGCGCTGCTCGGGCTGGAGGTGGAGACCGACGAGCCGGAGTGGGTGGTCATCGGCGGTCGGGGCTCGATCCCGCTGGCCTTCGAGCTCGACCAGCACTACCAGCCGCCGGTGTGGCCCAGCGAGCCCGGGCGGCCGCCCACGCAGTCGCACCTCGAGGTGCGGGTCGACGACCTCGAGGGCGCGCTGGCGCACGCGCTGGCGTGCGGGGCCAGGCTGGCGGAGTTCCAGCCGCAGGACGACGTCCGGGTCTGCCTCGACCCTGCCGGCCACCCGTTCTGCCTCTACGTCGACGAGGCGGAGGAGCAGGCCGAGTGACTCAGGTCTGGTGCACGTAGCTGTCGAGCTGGTCGCGCTCGAACTCCAGCTGCGTGATCCGGCTCTTCACGACGTCGCCGATGCTGATCACCGCGACCAGCTCGCCGTTCTCGACCACGGGCACGTGCCGGATCCGGTGCTCGGTCATCAGGCCCATCAGCTCGTCGACGTCGTGCCCCGGCTCGCAGGTCTGGACGACGGCGGTCATGATCGCCTCGACCGGGCCGTCGAGCACGGCGTCGTTGCCGTGCAGCTTGCGGACGACGTCACGCTCGCTGACGATGCCGCCGACCGTGGCGCCGTCGTCGCTGACGATGACCGCGCCGATGTTGTGCTCGGAGAGCAGGGCGAGCAGGTCACGGACGGTGGCGCCGGGGCTGATCGTGATGACGCCGCTGGTGGACTTGCCGCGGATGACGTCGCTGATCTTCATGGTCTGGCCCTTCGCTTCGGGGGCTGCGTGGAGGTCTTCCTCGCAATCTAGTGCGCTTGCGCCCTTGTGCACAGGGGCGGTTCAGGACTCGCGGTCGTGGGCCGGCTCGCCGCGGCGCGAGCTCAGGTCGTGCACGGTGCCACCGGGGTGCGGGTCGCCCTGCTCCGGGATCGAGCCCAGGAAGGCCAGGGCCTGGTCGTGCAGCTTGCCGTTGGTGGCCAGCGCGCTGCCCCCCGTCGGGCCGGGCTCGCCGTCGAGCGAGGTGAAGTAACCACCGGCCTCGCGCACGATGATGTCGAGGGCCGCCATGTCGTAGAGCTCGAGCTGGGGCTCGGTCGCGATGTCGACCGCCCCCTCGGCGACGAGCATGTAGGACCAGAAGTCGCCGTACGCCCGCGTGCGCCAGCAGCGCCGGGACAGGGACAGGAAGTCGTCGAGCCGGCCGCGCTCGTCCCAGCCGGAGAGCGAGGAGTAGGACAGCGACGCGTCCTCGACCCGGGAGACGTCGGAGACCTGGCAGGCCGTGGCGCGCAGCAGCGACTTCCCGGTCCAGGCGCCACCGCCCTTCATCGCCCACCAGCGGCGGTTCAGCATCGGCGCGGACACCACGCCCACGACCACCTCGTCGTCGACCATCAGCGCGATCAGCGTGGCCCAGACGGGCACGCCGCGCACGAAGTTCTTGGTGCCGTCGATCGGGTCCACCACCCAGCGGCGCTGGCTGTGGCCGGTCGACCCGGTCTCCTCGCCCACGACGGCGTCACGTGACCGCGCCCGCGACAACGTACGACGGATGCCCTCCTCCACCGAGCGATCGGCGTCGGTGACCGGCGTCAGGTCGGGCTTGGTCATCACGTGCAGGTCGATCGCCTTGAACCTGGCTTCGGAGAGGGCATCGGCGTCGTCGGCCAGCACGTGGGCCAGCCGGAGGTCGTCGGTGAAGTCGGTCGGCATGGTGCACAGGGTAAGCCCCGGGAAACGCCGCGGTGCGCCGTGCCTCCGGGCCGACTCGCCCGTGGTCGTAGGACCAATGGACAGGAGAGCCGCCCCGGACCGGCGAATACGATCGGCGGCATGGAGCTCAACGGGGTACCCCTCCACCCGCTCGTCGTGCACGCCGTGGTGGTGTTCGTGCCCCTCGCGGCGCTCCTCGGCATCGCGATGTCGGTGCCGAAGTGGCGCTGGCTGGCCCGGTGGCCGGCCCTGGTGGTCACGGTCGGGGCGACCGTCGCGACCTACGTCGCCACGCTGACCGGGGAGGACCTCGAGAAGGGCCGCGGCCTCGAGTCGCCGCTGGTCAAGACCCACGAGGAGTGGGGCGAGCGGCTGATGATCTCGATGTGGATCTTCGGTGCCCTCGTCGTCGTGGCCTTCGCGGTGTGGCCGCACGTCACCCGGCTGGCCGGCGGCAAGGACCGGACGGCGAAGCTGGCCGCGCTGGAGAAGCCGCTGATGGTGCTGGTGCCCCTCGCGGCGATCGCCGTGCTGGTGCTGGTCTTCCTCACCGGTGACGCCGGGGCCCGCGCGGTCTGGAAGAACTGACCGCTCGGGTCAGTAGTGCTCGGCCGCCTCCCGGCTCGCCAGCAGCCGCCGGAACGACTGCACCCGATCGGCCTCCTGACCGGTGGCCTCGCTGAGCCCGCACTCGGGCTCGTTCTCACCGTGCGTGCAGCCGCGCGGGCAGTCCCGGGTGAGCTCGTGCAGGTCGGGGAAGGCCTCGATCAGCTTGTCGGGGTCGACGTGCGCGAGCCCGAACGACCGGATGCCCGGGGTGTCGACGATCCAGCCACCACCGGGTAGCGCCAGCATGATCGCGCTCACCGAGGTGTGCCGCCCACGACCGGTCACCGTGTTCACCACGCCCACCTCGCGGAACGCGTCGGGCACCAGGGCGTTCACCAGCGTGGACTTGCCGACGCCGCTGTGCCCGAGCAGCACGCTGGTGCGGCCGGCGAGCCGTTCGACGATCTCGGCCAGGTCGGCGCCGCGCTGCGTCACGACGTACGGCACGCCCAGCGGCCGATAGCTGCTCAGCAGCGGCTCGGGGTCGGCGAGGTCCGCCTTGGTGAGGCAGAGCAGTGGGTCCATCCCCGCGTCGTACGCCGCGACCAGGGCCCGGTCGATCAGGCCCTGCCGCGGCTCGGGGTCCGCCAGCGCGGTGACGATGACGAGCTGGTCGGCGTTGGCGACGATGACGCGCTCGACCGGGTCGTCGTCGTCGGCCGTACGGCGCAGCACGGTCGTGCGCTCGTCCACCGTGACGATCCGGGCCAGCGAGCCGTCGTCACCGGACGTGTCCCCGACCAGGCGCACCCGGTCCCCGGTGATCACCGCCTTCGGTCCCAGCGACCGGGACTTCATCGCGGTCACGATCGGCTCGGTCTCGCCGAGCCGGCAGGTGTAGCGGCCACGGTCGACGGTGACGACGACCGCGGGCACGGCGTCCTTGTGGGCCGGTCGGTCCTTGGTGCGTGGGCGCGTGTGGCGACGGGGCCGCTCATAGCTCTCCGGGTCCTCGCTGCCGTAGCGCCCGGTCGTCATCGAGCCGTCACCTCAGCAGCCCGGCCCACACGTCGGCGAAGCCGGGGAAGGTCTTGGCGGTGGTGGCGACGTCCTCGACCAGCACCCCCGCGACGGCGGAGCCGACGATGACGCCCGCGTGCGCCATCCGGTGGTCTGCGTAGGTGTGGAAGGTGCCCCCGTGCAGCGTGGCCGGCTCGAAGGACAATCCGTCGTCGTGCTCGGTGACCGACGCTCCGAGCCCGCGCAGCTCGGTGGACAGCGCGGCCAGCCGGTCGGTCTCGTGGCCGCGGATGTGCGCGATGCCGCGCAGCCGCGAGGGGGTGGAGGCGAGCGCGCACAGGGCGGCCACGGCGGGCGCGAGCTCGCCGGCGTCGTGCAGGTCCGCGTCCAGGCCCAGCAGCGTCGGGCCGCCGGTGAGGGTGAGCCCCTCGTCGTCGAGCACCACCTCGGCACCCATCCGGGCGAGCAGGTCGCGCAGCGCGTCCCCGGCCTGGGTGGTCTCACGCGGCCATCCCGGGACGCGCACCCGACCGCCGCTGGTCATCGCCAGCATCAGGAAGGGCGCGGCGTTGGACAGGTCGGGCTCGATCGTCACGTCGGTCGCCTCGATCCTCGACGGCGGCACGGTCCACGTGTCGTCGCCCGACGACACCTCGACGCCGTGCTCTCGCAGGCAGGCGATCGTCATCTCGATGTGCGGCAGCGAGGGCACCGGCGGCCCCACGTGGCGGACGACGACCCCGTCGGTGTACCGCGCCCCGGCCAGCAGCAACGCCGAGACGAACTGGCTCGAGGCGGACGCGTCGAGGATCACCTCGCCACCGCGCAGCCGGCCGGAGCCGGCGACCGTGAAGGGCAGCGTGCCGCGGCCCTCGTCGTCGATGTGCGCACCCAGGTCGCGCAGCGCGTCCAGCACGCCGGCCATCGGGCGGGTCCGCGCGTGCGGGTCCCCGTCGAACCGGACGACGCCCTTGGCCAGGGCGGCCACCGGTGGGAGGAACCGCATCACCGTGCCGGCCAGGCCGCAGTCGATCGAGCCGCCGCGAAGTGGCCCGGGGAAGACCAGCCAGTCGTCGTCGGTCGTCACCACGGTCGAGCCCAGCGTCGACAGCGCGGCAGCCATCAGCTCGGTGTCACGCGAGCGCAGGGCCCGTCGTACGACGGAGGGGGCGTTGGACAGCGCCGCCAGCACCAGGGCGCGGTTGGTCAGCGACTTCGAGCCGGGGAGCTCGACGCGCACGTCGACCGGCGTCGTCGCGACCGGGGCCGGCCACAGCGCCGCGCCGGTGTCAGGTCCGATGTCCGGGGGTGCGTCCACGCACCGAGGCTATTAGCCGATCGACTTCGCTGCGACCTTGGCCTGCAGCTTGGCCTCGCGGCGCAGGTGCTTGGCCTCGCGGCGTACGGCGCCCGCACCGTGCCTGGCCCGCCAGGCGACGCCCGGGCGACCCTCGGTGTCGACCGAGGCGAGGAGCAGCCCGCCGACCATCGAGAGGTTCTTGAAGAAGTGGATCTGCTGGTTGGCCTTGACGGTCGGGTCCGACTCCTTCCAGAACTGGTGCCCGGCCACGGTCGTCGGCAGCAGCGACGCGGCCAGGACCGTGCTCGAGAGCCGCGGAGCGCGCCCGCGGGCCAGGGCCACGCCCGCGACGATCTGCGCGGCGGCGTTGATCCGGACCAGCGTCACGGTGTCCTCGGGGATGCTCACCTGGGGCGCCGCCTTTGCGAGGGCCGGGCGCAGGCGGTCGGTCACCGGCTTGGCCTTGGCAGCCAGGGCGGGAGCGTTCTTCAGCGCGCTCACGCCGCCGACGACGAAGGTGGAGGCGAGCAGCGGGCGGGCGATCAGTCGGGTGACGGTCATGGGTACATCAATACCCGATCCGGTTCTGCTCAACCAGCGCGGGTCAGCCTCGGCCGCGCCCGTTGCCGCGCCCGTTGCCGCGCCCGTTGCCGTTGCCGTTCCCGTCGGCGTGGCCGCTGGCCTGCACCGTGGAGCGGTTGTTGCCGGACGCGCTGTCGGTGTAGCCGTCGGGCGTGGTGACCGAGAACGTCAGCGTGGCGTCGGACTTGCCGTGCCAGTCGAAGAGGAAGGCGCTGCTGAAGCGTGAGGCCGCGCACGCGAACCCGCTGCCGGAGGGGCGGCAGGCACCCCGGCGCGCGTGCAGGTCGCCGTCGCTGGTGGCAGCGGTGAGTCGCACCTGCTCACCCGAGGGCACCCCGGTCACCTGGACCCGGACCGTGACGCGGCCGTCGCGGTCCTGCACACGGGAGACGCGTACGGCGACGTCAGCGCTGGGCTTCGTCGGTTCCACCGGCTTCGGTGGGGTGGGCTTGGGCGGAGTCGGCTTGGACGGAGTCGGCTTGGACGGAGTCGGCTTGGACGGAGTCGGCTTGGACGGCTCCGGCTCGGACGGAGTCGGCTTGGACGGAGTCGGCTTGGACGGCTCCGGCGGCTTGGACGGCTTGGCCGGCTTCGCGGGTTTCGCGGGCTTGGTCGGCTTCGCGGGTTTCGCGGGCTTGGTCGGTTTCGCGGGTTTCGCAGGTTTGGTGGGTTTCGCAGGCTTGGTGGGCTTGGCAGGCGTCGTCGGGGTGGTGGTCGAGCCACCGGTTCCCGGCGTGCCGCCCGTTCCGGTGTCCCCGGCGCCCGCGCCGGCGTCCGTGCTGGTGCCTGGGTCGGGCGTCGGGGACGCCAGCGACCCGTTCTCGCCGTCCGTGGTGCCGGCGCTCTCGGGGGAGGACGCCGTGCCGTCCGCCGTGGCGGGCAGTCCCGCACCCAGGTCGATCGCCGTGTTCAGGCCCGGGTCCGTGGTCGGGGCCCCGTGGTCGCTGCTGGAGCCGTTGTCGCTGGTGCCGCCGGACCCGGAGGCGTCCGACCGCGAGCTGGGTCCGATGCGACTCTGCGAGGGACCGTCGGCCGAGGTGACGTCCTTGGCGGTCCCTCGGTGGATCGCGGTGATGGCGGTGATCCCGGCGATCCCGACCACGGCCGTCGTCGCTGCCGTGGCCACCACGTGACTGACGACGACATCCCTGGCCCGGCCGAGCAGCGCCACCAGGCCCACGCCGGCGCCGGTCGCGACACCGCTCCCGAGGTAACCGGCCGCCGCACCACCCAGCAGCACCGGCCCGATGATGCCGGCGAGGGAGGAGTTGACCTCGCTCAGCTCGAGGTAGACCGCGGTGCAGCGCCGGCAGTGCACGAGGTGCTCGTCGACCTTGTGGGCGTCGCGGCGCGAGAGCGCTCCGCGCACGTAGCCGCCGAGCAGGCCGTTGGTCTCCTTGCAGTCGTCGCTGACCAGGTCGCCGGCGTGCATGGTCAAGAACGCCTGGCGCAGGCCCTCCCGGGCGCGGTAGGCGAGGGCCGAGACCGAGTTGGCCGTCAGTCCCAGGAGCGGGGCGATGTCCGCGGGCTTCTGGTTCTCGACCTCGAGGTGCCACAGCACCATCTGCCAGCGCTCGGGCAGCGAGGCGAAGGCCTTCGCCGCGGCGCCACCCTCGAAGCCGGCCACCGCCGTGTCCGTGAACGGCACCCCGGGGTCGAAGGCTGTCAGGTCGTCGGTGGTGGTCAGGCGCTGGTTGCTGCGCACCTTGTCGATGTGCAGCCGGCGTACGGCGGTCAGCAGGTAGGCCCGGAAGGCGATGTCGGGTCCGCCGCCGGCGAGGAGGACGTTGAGCACCTTGACGAAGGCCTCGGAGACCAGGTCGTCGGCGTCGGAGCCGCCGATGAGCACCCGCGCCAGGCGGGTGGCCGCCTCGACGTGCCGGGAGAAGAGCGTGCCGTACGCCGCCACGTCGCCCCCGCGGACCCGGGAGATCAGCTCCGGGTCGGTGAGGTCCGGAGCCTGGACGTCGAGCTGGCTCATGGGGTGGCCTTCTGGGTGGGGTGATATGCGCGGAATGAGTTTATGGGCTTTTTCGCGTCATGGGTGGGTTCGATCCCCGTTAGTTCATTGTGAGGCCATCACGAGGGGGGTGGCCTACAAAAAGGATGGAGAGTGGTATGGGCATCTTTGCGACACACAGCCGCAAGGGCGCACCAGCCGAGGTGGTCCCGGACGCCCCGGCGGCATCGCGCGGTCAGACCCTGCTGTCTGCCCGTTTCGAGGCCGTCGACGAGCGCCTGGCCGCTGGACGTGACGCAAGCGCCGCGTGCGCGATGGTGGGCCGCGAGATGGCCCGTGACGGTGCCGACCTGGGTGAGGCACTGGACGGGCTGCGGTCCGCCTACGCACGCGTTCTGGGAGGGGAGCCCGACTACCGGGCTGTGCGCGCGTTGGGTGTGGCGTGGAGCGAGGAGACGCTCGGCTACCTCCACCAGCTCTCGTGCGAGGACCCGCTGACCGGCCTGGCCAGCCTCGCTCACCTGCGGGCCAGGCTCTCCGAGGTCTATCGCGCGGCCGAGCAGGGGGAGCACGGGCGGAGGGAGTCGTCGGCCACCAGCCACGCGCTGGTGGTCCTCGACCTGCCCGTCCCCGTCGAGGAGACGGTGTGGGCAGGGGCCTTCGAGTCGACGATGAGCCTCGTTCGGATGGCCGAGAGCGCCCGCACCGCCTTCCCGGGCGACGAGACGATCTGCCAGGCCGGGCCCGGAAGGATCGTGGTGCTCGCCCGGCGCCAAGACCTGCTCGCCCAGCGAGTGGGGCTGTTGCGCGATCTCGTCGAGAACCAGGCTCTCGGTACTGGGAGGGCGAGGGTCTGGATCGAGGGGCTGCCGCCGTACGACGACGGTGCCGGCCTCCTTCTCGACGAGATCGCGCGCAGCTGACCGATCTAGACCAGCGGCGGTCCACGAGGCCCCGGGAAGCCGGTCGCTAGCCTTGCCACATGTGTGGTCGCTACGCCTCGAGCCGACAGCCCGAGGACCTCGTCGAGGAGTTCGAGATCCGCAGTCACGACCTCCCGCACCTCGAGCCCGACTTCAACGTCGCACCCACCAAGGAGGTCTACGCCGTCGTCGAGCGGCCCCCCTCGGGTGAGCAGGAGTCGGCCCCCGAACGCCAGCTGCGGGTGCTCACCTGGGGACTGGTGCCGTTCTGGGCCAAGGACGCCTCGGTGGGCAGCCGGATGATCAACGCCCGGATGGAGACCGTCGCCGAGAAGCCGGCCTACCGGCGCGCCTTCGAGAAGCGCCGCGCCATCCTGCCGGCGGACGGCTACTTCGAGTGGTACGCCACCGAGCAGCTCACGAAGGCCGGCAAGCCGCACAAGCAGCCCTACTTCATCCGCCCCGCCGACGGCGGGGTGCTCGCGATGGCCGGCCTCTACGAGATCTGGCGCGACCCCACCAAGGACGAGGAGGACCCGACCCGGTTCCGCTGGACCTGCACGGTGCTGACCACCTCGGCCGAGGACTCGCTCGGCCACATCCACGACCGGATGCCGCTGATGCTCAGCCCGGACCGCTACGACGCGTGGCTGGACCCGCGACGGCACGACCAGGACGACCTGCTGGCGCTGCTGGAGCCCGCGGCCCCCGGACGGCTCGAGGCGTTCCCGGTCTCGACGCTGGTCTCCAACGTGAAGAACAACGGCCCGGAGCTCCTCGAGCCCCTGCCTGTGGAGCACGTGCCCCCCGAGGAGCTGCCACCGGACGCGCCCCCGGACGGCGCCCCCGGGAACAGGGTCGGCTGATGCCGATCGAGCGCCTGGTCCCGACCCCGAGGGGCGACGCCCGCCTGCTCGTACGCCGGGCCAAGCGGCCGATCGCCACCTTGGTGCTGACCCACGGCGCCGGCGGGGGAGTCGGCGCCCCCGACCTGGTCCGGCTGGCCCGCACGCTGCCTCAGCAGGACATCTCGGTGACCCTGGTGGAGATGCCGTGGCGCGTGGCCGGGAAGCGGCTCGCGCCGGCGCCGCCGGTGATCGACGAGTGCTACCTCGCCGTGCTCGACAACCTGCGCACCCGCAGCCCCCTGGTGCTGGGCGGTCGCAGCGCCGGCGCGCGGTCCTCGTGCCGGATCGCACGCCAGGTCGGGGCCCGCGGCGTGCTCGCGCTCTCGTTCCCGCTGCATCCCCCCGGCAAGCCGGAGAAGTCCCGGCTCGAGGAGCTCCAGCGGGCCCGGGTACGCACCCTCGTCATCCAGGGGGAGCGCGATCCGTTCGGCACGCCCGAGGAGTTCCCGGACGACGTCGACCTGGCCGTGGTGCCGGCCGCCGACCACTCCATGAAGGTCCCCAAGTCGGCGCCGCTGAGCCAGGAGGACGCGCTCGCCGTCGTCCTGGAGGCGACGCTGGAATGGGTCGTCCGCGAGGTCGCGGGGAATCGAAACGGCTGAGGTCGTGTTGAACCAGAGGATCCGCCGCTGACCGAGGAGGGATGATTCTGTTGCTCGCCACACTCGAGAGATCCACGTCCGTGGAGTCCCCGGTAGTCTGGGGGGCGATGAGTGACTCCGACACCGAGGCCCTGGGCCTCGTCGACATCGACCCGACCACGATCGATCCCGCCACCGAGAGCGAGGGCGACCGTCAGGCACGGTTCGAGCGCGACGCCCTCCCGTTCCTCGACCAGCTCTACTCCGCGGCGATGCGGATGACCCGCAACCCCGCCGACGCCGAGGACCTGGTGCAGGAGACCTTCGCCAAGGCCTACGGCTCGTTCCACCAGTTCCGCCCGGGCACGAACCTGAAGGCGTGGCTCTACCGCATCCTGACCAACACCTTCATCAACACCTATCGCAAGAAGCAGCGCCAGCCGCAGCAGTCGATGGCCGAGGACGTCGAGGACTGGCAGCTGGCGCGTGCGGAGTCGCACTCCTCGAGCGGCCTGAAGTCCGCGGAGATGGAGGCGCTGGAGCACCTTCCGGACTCCGACGTCAAGGACGCCCTGCAGCGACTGCCGGAGGACTTCCGCCTCGCCGTCTACCTCGCCGACGTCGAGGGTTTCCCCTACAAGGAGATCGCCGAGATCATGGAGACGCCGATCGGCACCGTGATGTCTCGCCTCCACCGCGGACGCCGCCAGCTGCGCGAGATGCTCACCGGCTACGTCCGCGAGAACGACCTGCTCCCCAGCGGCTCGGCGCCCACCACGAAGGGCGGCTCGCGATGAGTCACGACCAGCAGGGTCCCTCGGTGCAGGGCAGCACCCCAGACACCGACTGCTCCGAGGTCCTCGGGCGGGTCTTCTTCTTCCTCGACAACGAGCTCGACCAGGCCGGTTGCGCCGAGATCCAGCACCACCTCGACGAGTGCGGTCCCTGCCTGGCGCGCTACGACCTCGAACGCACGGTGAAGACCCTGGTGGCCCGCTCCTGCTCCGAGGTGGCTCCCGAGGGCCTGCGCCAGCGGGTGCAGCTCTCGATCCGCCAGGTGCAGATCCAGATCTCCCGCGGCGAGTAAGGCGTCTCGCCCCTGATCGGTCGATTTCGCGAGTCGCGCCCGACCTGAGAGGATGTACGTCGGCTTCGAGGGAGACTCCGCGGAGCGATCACGTAGGAGGACCTCATGGGCAAGACAGGCCGCAAGCGCCGCGCGCGCAAGAAGAAGGCAGCGAACCACGGCAAGCGCCCCAACGCCTGAGCCCAGCTCAGGAACCACTCAGCTGCTCGAGCCCCGGACCGTCGGTCCGGGGCTCGTCTGTTCTGTGTTCGGATGAACCCATGGAACTCGAGACGCTGCTGCAGCAGGGCCGCGACCTGGTCGACCGCACCACCCGGGCCCACGCCGAGCGCTGGGGACTCGGTACGGCGCAACGCTGGGTCCTCGACCAGACGACCGGCATCATCCGCTGGTCCTTCGAGGACCACGTGGTCTCGGCCCCGGCGCAGGTCCTCGGCTCCTGGAACAGCAAGGTGAGCACCTTCGTCTGGGCCTGGGACAACGAGACCATCCAGCCCTCGCTGAGCGTGCTGGCCGGCCAGGTCCGGGCCTTCGGCGTCGAGCACGAGGTGCCCGCCCTGAGCACCTCGCCGCTGAAGGTCGACGAGGAGCAGGTGCGCGACCTGGTGGCGGTCGCGTTCGCCGTCGCGCAGGGCACGGGGATCTACCACCCCTACGACGGGCAGCTGGCCACCTACCTCACCTTCGGCGCGGTGACCATCGAGGAGCCGGGCGGCCGCGTCTCCACCTTCGACGGGTCGGCACCGTGAGCGGCGCGGACCCGGGCGGACGCCTCGAGGTCGGCCTCAGCGCCACCCTGGAACGCGCGGTCGGCGAGGAGGACACCGCCGAGGCGGTCGGGTCCGGGAGCCTGCCCGTGCTCGGCACTCCGCGCCTGCTCGCCTGGTGCGAGGCCGCGACCTGCGCGGCGATCGCCCCCGTCCTGCGGTCCACCGAGACCAGCGTCGGCACCCGGGTCTCCCTGGAGCACTCGGCTCCCTCGGCCGTGGGCTCCGCGCTGCGGGTCACTGCCAGCCTGGTCCACGTCGACGGGCGCCTGGTGCGGTTCACGGTCGCCGCGCGCGACGGCGCGCGGTTGGTCGGCTCCGGCGAGGTGACCCGCGTGGTGGTCGAGTCCGAGCGCTTCCTGTCGCGGGTGCCGGCACCGTGACCTCCGAGCACCCGCTGGTGGGCGAGCTCCGCACGGTGCTCGCACCCGAGCAGCTGGTCACCGATGCGGAGGTCACCGGCTCCTACGCCCACGACGAGGCGGAGTGGGCCGCGCACGGGGTGCCGCTGGTCGTCGTACGCGCCCGGACGACGCAGGACGTGCAGAGCGTCGTCCAGGCCTGTCTGCGGCACGGCGTGCCGGTGGTCACGCGCGGCGCCGGCACCGGACTCTCCGGAGGTGCCAACGCCGTCGAGGGGTGCGTGCTGCTCTCCACCGAGCAGATGACCCAGATCCGCGAGATCAACCCGACCGAGCGGCTGGCCGTCGTGCAGCCGGGGGTCGTCAACGACCACCTGCGAGCCGCCTGCGCCGAGGAGGGGCTCTGGTATCCCCCCGACCCGGCGAGCTCGCCGTGGTCGACCATCGGCGGCAACGTCGCGACCAACGCGGGGGGACTGTGCTGCGTGAAGTACGGCGTCACCCGCGACTACGTGCTCGCCCTCGAGGTGGTGACCGGCACCGGTGAGGTGGTCCGCCTCGGTCGTCGTACGGCGAAGGGGGTCGCGGGCTACGACCTGGTCGGCCTGATGGTCGGCTCGGAGGGGACGCTCGGCGTCGTCACCGAGGTGACCGTGCGGCTGCGCGGAGCCCGGGACCCGGAGCGCACCGTGGCCGGCTACTTCGACACCGTCGTGGCCGCGGGCGAGGCCGTGGCGGCCATCGGCGCCGCCGGGATCGTGCCGTCGGCCCTCGAGCTGATCGACCGGCACTGCCTCGCCGCCGTCGACCAGTGGAAGAACATGGGCCTCTCGGTCGACGCGAACGTCGTGCTGCTCGGTCGCAGCGACGCGCCCGGTGCCGCCGGGGACGCCGAGGCGGCCGCCATGCTGGCCTGCTTCGAGGGCGCGGGTGCCACCTGGGCCGCGCAGTCGACCGACCAGGAGGAGGCCGACGCCCTGTTCGCGGCGCGGCGTCTGGCCTACCCGGCGCTGGAGCGGCTCGGCGCAGTGCTCACGGAGGACGTCTGTGTGCCGAAGTCGGCGGTGCCGGAGATGCTGGCGCGCGTCGAGGCGGCCGCCGCGCGCAACAACATCCTGATCGCCAACATCGCCCACGCCGGCGACGGCAACCTGCACCCGCTCATGATCGTGCCGCCCGACGACACCGCGGCCCGCGACCGCGCGCAGACCGCCTTCGAGGAGATCATCGGCGACGCGCTCGAGCTCGGCGGCACCGTCACCGGCGAGCACGGCATCGGCCTGCTCAAGCGGGCCGGGCTGACCCAGGAGCTCGCCCCCGAGGTGATGGCGATGCAGCGCGCGGTCAAGGCGGCGCTGGACCCGCACGACGTCCTCAACCCGGGCAAGGTCCTCTAGAGGGCGGCCTGGTAGGCCAGCAGCGTCATCCCGGGGATCGGTGACCAGTCGTCCTCCGGCACCCGCGTGAAGCCGAGCCGCTCGTAGACGCGGTGCGCCGAGGTCATCTTGTCCATGGTCGACATCCGGACTCCGGCGTACCCCAGCTCCCGGGAGCGCCGCAGGCAGAGCTCGACCAGCGCGCGCCCGACACCGCGTCCCCGCGCCACCGGGCTCACGGCCAGCATCCGGAACTCGCCCTCGTCGTCGCGCGCGATCTCGCGGTAGGACGAGCCGATCGCGCAGAAGGTCACCGACCCGAGGAGCCCCCTGTCGTCGACCGCCACCCACACCTCGGCCTCGCGGGTCCGGCGGGCGGTGTCGACGAGCTCGAGCAGGTAGTCGTCCCCCAGGGTCAGGAACCCGTCGCCGATGTAGACGTCAGTGGTGAGTCGGCCGACCTCGTCGTACTCCGCGGGCAGGACCGGGCGGATCTCCAACTCAGATGCCGAAGGTGGCGCGGGGGTAGGGCGCGTTCACGTCGGTGATCACGTTGACCAGGTAGGGGACGTTCGAGGCGAAGGCGCGGTCGATGGCCGGACCGATCTCGCGCGGGTCGGTCACCGTCTCGCCCGCGCCGCCCAGGGCCCGGACCACCTCGTCGTAGCGCGTCTGCGGCGCGAGGTCGGCGGCCACGTCGTAGCCGTAGAGCATCTGCATGGGCTGCTTCTCCAGCCCCCAGGCGGAGTTGTTGCCGCAGATGATCACGACCGGCAGGTTGTGGCGGACGAGGGTGTCGACGTCCATCAGGGACATGCCTGCGGCGCCGTCGCCGTAGAGCAGGACCACCTGGGCCGACGGGCGCGCGATGCGCGCGGCGATGGCCGCGCCGAGGCCGGCACCCAGGCAGCCGTAGGGCCCGGGGTCCAGCCAGCCGCCGGGGCGCTTGGGCTCGACGAACTTGCCCGCGAAGGAGACGAAGTCGCCGCCGTCGCCGATCACGATGGAGTCCTCGGCCAGCCGTGGCACCAGCTCGCCGTAGATGCGGGCGGGGTGGATCGGGTCGGCGGTGGCGCCGAGCAGCTCGGCGTCGCGGGCGGCGGCGGCCTTCGCGGTGTCCTGCAGCTTGCTCACCCAGGCCGACCGGTCGGGCCGGCGGACCAGCCCGGCGATCGCGGTGCGCAGGCCGTCCAGCACCAGCGTCAGGTCGCCGGAGGCCGCGACCGCGAGGTCGGCGTGCGAGGAGAGCTGGCCGGGGGAGTCGGCGAGGTGGACGACGCGGGCGGGCGTGGCGCCGTCCTTCCCGCCGAAGACGCCGTAGCCGAGCCGGAAGTCGAGCGGCGTGCCGGCCACGACCACCAGGTCGGCGCCACCGAGCGCGACACCGCGGGCCTTGGTGACCAGCAGCCGGTGGCCACCGGGGATGACGCCACGGCCCATGCCGTTGGTGATGGTCGGTACGCCGGTCTCCTCGACCAGTCGGAGCGCGGCCTCCTCGGCGCCGTCGGCCCAGACGTCGGTGCCCATGACGAGCACGGGCCGCTGGGCCTGGCCGAGCAGCTCGGCGATGTCGGCGATGGCGTCGCCGTCGGGCTCGACGCGCCGGCGCTCACCGACGACCGGGCGGGTGACCGACGAGGAGTTGAAGAACTCGTCCATCGGAATGTCGACGAACACCGGGCCGCGGTGCGAGGAGCCCGCCACGGTGAACGCCTCGTCCATCCCGTCGGCGACCTCGTCGGCGGTGTGGATCGTGCGGGCCAACTTGGAGACCGGGGCCACGATCGGCGGCTGGTCGAGCTCCTGCAGGGAGCCCATGCCCCATCGGTTGGAGGGCGCGCGGCCGCCGACGACCACGAGGGGGGAGCCGTTGAACTGGGCCTGGGCGATCGCGCTGACCCCGTTGGTCACGCCCGGTCCGGCCGTGAGCACGGCCAGCCCCGGGGTCCGGGTCAGCTTGCCCATCGCCTCGGCGGCGAACGCGGCGGTCTGCTCGTGCCGCACGTCGATGATCCGCATCGGCGGGTCGGCGGTGACGGCTCCGTCGTACATCGGGAAGACGTGGGCCCCGGAGAGCGTGAACATCGTCTCGACCCCGTGCGCCCGGGCCACCGCCACGGCGTGCTGGCCGGCGTGCGCCTCGACGGGGCCTCCCGCCGCCGGCTGCGCTGCGCTCTGACCGGTGGGCTGCTCGGGTGCCTGCGTCATGGCCCGAGGCTAGCGCCCGGTCACCGGGATGCGGAGTGGTCTCTCCTAGGCTGGCCGGGTGCCGTCCCTCCAGGCCCTCGTCCGGGCCCACACCGACCTCGCCGACGAGGACGTGGCCTGGCTCTCGATGCTGATGGCCGACTGGCAGATCATCGCCGACCTGAGCTTCGCGGACCTGGTGCTGTGGCTGCCGGCGCGGGACGGGTCCGGCTACTGGGCGGGCGGGCAGATGCGGCCGACGACGGGGCCGACGGCGTTCGTCGACGACATCGTCGGCTCCTTCATCGCGGCCGGGAAGCGGCCGCTGCTGGACATGGCGCTGAGCCAGGGGCGGATCGCGCGGGAGGGCGACCCCGAGTGGCGCGACGACATCCCTGTCCGCGTCGAGGCCATCCCGGTGCGCCGCGGCGACCGGCTGATCGCCGTCGTGGCCCGCAACACCAACCTCCAGGGCGTGCGTACGCCGAGCCGCCTCGAGCTGTCCTACCTGCAGACGGCCAGCGAGCTCTCGCAGATGATCGCGCACGGCAGCTTCCCGTTCCTGGGGGAGCGGTCCGACCACGCGGACTCGGCGCGGGTCGGCGACGGGTTCATCCGCGTCGACGCCGTCGGCAAGGTCACCTACGCCAGTCCCAACGCGCTGTCGGTGTACCGCAAGCTGGGGCTGACCGGCGACCTGAGCGGGAAGTCGCTCGCGGAGATCACCCGGGAGCTGGTGCCGCCCGCGATGCGTCCCGACGAGGAGACGATCAGCGCCGTCCTCGGTGGCCGGATGCCGCGCGACACCGAGCTCGGCAGCCCGCTGGCCACCGTGGTGCTCCGCTCGATCCCGCTGCGCCCGGCGGGGGAGCACACCGGCGGGCTGGTGCTGCTGCGCGACGTCACCGAGCTGCGCCGCCGTGACCGTGAGCTGGTCACCAAGGACGCCACCATCCGCGAGATCCACCACCGGGTGAAGAACAACCTGCAGACGGTTGCGGCCCTGCTGCGGCTGCAGGCGCGCCGCATCGGGATCCCGGAGGGGCGGGTCGCCCTGGAGGAGGCCGTACGGCGGGTGGGGGCGATCGCCGTCGTCCACGAGACGCTCAGCCAGGCCTTCGACGAGACGGTCGACTTCGACGCCGTCACCGACCGGCTGACCCGGCTGGTCACCGACGTGGGGTCGCACGGAGCCCCGATCCGGACCCGGCGCACGGGCTCGTTCGGGGCGATCGGCTCGGACGCCGCCACCCCGCTCGCGATGGTGTACACCGAGCTCATCCAGAACGCCGTCGAGCACGCCTACGACGAGGACCACGGCGGCGAGATCCACATCGACTGCGCCCGCACCGGTGCCGGGCTCCGGCTGAGCATCGAGGACGACGGGGTCGGGCTGCCCGAGGGCTTCGACCTCGATCAGGCCTCGAGCCTGGGGCTGTCCATCGTGAGCACGCTGGTAGGCGAGCTGGGTGGTCGGATCAGCCTCGGACCCCGGGTCGACGGACCCGGCACGCAGGTCGTGGTGTCCGTGCCCAACGTCGCGGGTCAGCCCCGCTGACGCCTGGGGAGATCAGGCGGTGCGCACCCGGGCCCGGGCGTTGCGGCGCTTGAGCGCGCGCCGCTCGTCCTCGCTCAGGCCGCCCCACACACCGTGGTCCTGCCCGGCCTCGAGGGCCCATGCGAGGCACTGTTCGCGCACGTCGCAGCGCCGGCACACCTGCTTGGCCTCCTCGATCTGCAAGATCGCGGGGCCGGTGTTGCCGATCGGGAAGAACAATTCCGGGTCCTCGTCGAGGCACGCGGAACGGTGACGCCAATCCATGGCTGGGGTAACCCTCCGTGGTACTTGTGAACGGATTCACTATGTCGGCCCGGCATCCAGGTGAGAGACAGTGCCGGGGGGTGTTGGACGCGCGCAAACCTAGCGTTCGGTGCGGCACAACTCTTTGATCGTTGCAACTCTCGGGCTCGATGACAACCCCCTTCGGTGGTCACCTTGGTCACAGCCACCGACGGAATAGAGTCGAGGTGTGAGCGATGCCGAGTTCGATCCTCGTGACGGTGGGCCCGAGACCGACCCGACGACGAGGTCGCCGTACTCCCGCCACGGTACTCCGGCGCCCCTAGCGGCCGCCGCCGGCCTGACCCTGGTCGAGGGGCTGCTGACCTTCCTGTTCGGCATCAGCGAGGCGGCGAGCCTGGACAGCGGCCGGCTGGTGATGGGCGTGACGACCGGATTCTTCTTCCTGGCCTACGGCGCCGCCCTGATCCTGTGCGCCTGGGGGATGAACACGCTGCGGCCCTGGTCGCGCGGGCCGGTGCTACTGGCCCAGCTGATCTGGCTCGGGCTCGCCTGGAACCTCCGGTCCGGGTCGACGCTGCCGGTGGCCATCGGGCTGCTGGTGCTGGCCGTCCTCGTGCTCGCCGGCCTCCTGCACCCACGCTCGATCGGCGCCCTCGAGCGGGCCGCCGGACGTGCCTGAGCGCTAGCTGACCTCGCTCAGCGAGGTCCGCAGCTGGGCCAGGGTGCGGTTGAGCAGCCGGGACACGTGCATCTGCGAGACCCCGATCTCGTCGGCGATCTGCGACTGCGTCATCCCCCGGAAGAAGCGCAGCATCAGGATCCGCTTCTCGCGGGGCGGCAGCTGCTCGATCAGCGGCTTGATGGACTCGCGGATCTCGACGTGCGCCAGCGCCTCGTCGTCCATCCCGAGGGTGTCGAGCATGCTGTTGCTCTGCCCGTCCTCACCGCTGTCACCGGCGTCCAGGGAGAGCGTCGAGTAGGCGTTGGCGGACTCGATGCCCTCCATCACCTCCTCCACCGACACCCCGAGCTTGAGGGCGATCTCCCGGGGCGTGGGGGAGCGGCCGAGCTCCTGGGACATGTCGCCGGTGACCGCGCCGATCGACATCCGCAGCTCCTGCAGCCTCCGGGGCACGCGGATGGCCCAGCCCTTGTCGCGGAAGTAGCGCTTGATCTCGCCCAGGATCGTCGGGGTGGCGTACGTCGAGAACTCCACGCCCCGCTCCGTGTCGAAGCGGTCCACCGACTTGATCAGCCCGATGGTGCCCACCTGTACGAGGTCGTCGAGCGGCTCGCCGCGGTTCATGAACCGCCGGGCACAGTGGTCGACGAGCGGCAGGTGCAGCCGCACCAGCTCGTCGCGGCAGTCGATGCGGCGCGCGTCGGACGTGTCGGGGTGGGTCAGCTCGGTGAAGAGCGAGTTGCTGAGCTCGCGGGTCGAGATCTGGCGGGCCGTCAGCGGCGTACGCCGACGTCGGTTCAGCGCCGACAGGTCGGTCGGCACGCCGCTGGAGCCGTGCGCCGGCTCGCGTCCGGGCTCGGACTCAGGGCCGCTCACCGATCACGCCGCGATGCTCGAGCGCACGGTGAAGGAGACCCAGTTCAGGTGCCCCTCGCGACTGGTCCTCACGTCACTGGTCAACGCGGTGAGGACCTGCCAGCCGAAGCTGTCCTCGTCGGGGTCGGTGTCGACCGTCGTGTCGGCGGACACCGCGACCCGGATGGATCCGTCGCTCAGGTCGAAGGTGGCGTGCAGGTCACCGCCGGGGTCGGAGTGCTCCAGCACCAGCGCGCAGGCCTCGCCCACGGCCATCCGCAGGTCCTCGATGTCGTCGAGGGTGAAGTCCAGACGCGCGGCCAGGCCCGCCGTGGTCATGCGCAGCACAGCGACATAGGCGCTCTCGGCGGGGAGGCGCAGCTCGACGTCCGGACTGTTGCTCACGGTGGTGTCCTCGAAGAAGGTGGGTCAGTCGAAAGACAGACTAGTGGGGAAGTTGTCGCTTCGTGGGAGGTTCGGCAGGCAAGCGAAGAACCCCCGCGACCGGTGGCCGGCGGGGGTTCTCAGCGGGTCTGCGGTTGCGCTAGAAGCGAGCGTCAGCACTTCGCAGGCTCAGTGCTTCCTCGGACCGCCAGGCTTTCCCTTCGTTCAAGCCTTCTTGGTCTCCCAGAAGATCTCGGCGATCTCGTCGATCTTGGCCAGCAGCTCGTCGGCCTTGGCGGCGTCGAAGGTGCCCTTGTTCTCGGTGCCGCCGGCGAGCTTGGTGGCCTCGTTGACCAGCTGGTGGAGCTGGGGGTACTTCTCGAAGTGCGGGGGCTTGAAGTAGTCGGTCCACAGCACCCACAGGTGGTGCTTGACCAGCTCGGCGCGCTGCTCCTTGATGATGATCGCGCGCACGCGGAAGTCGGGGTCGTCGTTGTCCGCGACCTTGGCGACGATCGCCTTGATCGACTCGGCCTCGATGCGGGCCTGGGCCGGGTCGTAGACGCCACAAGGCAGGTCGCAGTGGGCGGAGACCTCGATGGTGGGGGCGAACAGGTGCTTCAGCATCCGGATGGTTCCTCTCGCAGAAGTGACTGGGACGGCGCCACGTGACTCCAGCGCCTCGCTGGCTGCGACACTACTCCGGACCGAGACGGTGATTCCATGGGGAGGTCGACGTGCCCGCGATGTGGAAGAGACGGTCACTGCCCCGCGTGGGGATGGCGATCGTGCGGGGCCGCTCGATGACTCCCACGCTCCTCGAGGGCGACCGGTTGCTCGTGCGCTACGGGGCCGAGCCGCGTGCCGGCCGGTTGGCCGTGGTCCGGTTCTCGGACGGGGTCGTCGCGGTGAAGCGGCTCGACCACCAGGCGAGCGGCGAGTGGTGGGTCGTGCGCGACAACGCCTTCGAGGGGCGGGACTCGTGGTCGGGCGGAGCGATCGTGCCCGACGGGGTGCTCGCCGTGGTGCTGGCGCGCCTGTGGCCTCGTCCCGGCCGTCTGCCGGGGCCTCCTGGCGCTGTGGGACGATGACGTCCGGGTCACCACCCACCTGCGTTGCGATCCGCCGCCCCACCACGGGCTCTGCGTCGACTCGCCCTGTCACCTGCCGACCCACAGACCTAGGAAGCCGCTCATGGTTGCACCGGAGAACCTGACCGATCTCGAGAAGGCCCGCGCCCAGGACCCCGTCTTCGCGCTGCACGTCGGCGGCAAGATGGAGATCGCGTCCCGGGTCGCGCTCGCCGGACCGGATGAGCTGTCGATGGCCTACACCCCCGGCGTGGCCCGCGTGTGCGAGGCGATCGCGGCCGACCCGGCCCTGTCCGACGACTTCACGTGGGTGCCCAACACGGTCGCCGTGGTCACCGACGGCACGGCGGTGCTCGGGCTCGGCGACATCGGCCCGCGCGCGGCGAAGCCTGTGATGGAGTGCAAGGCCGTGCTGTTCAAGCAGTTCGGCGGCGTCGACGCCATCCCGATCTGCCTCGACACCGTCGACGTGGACGAGATCGTCGAGACCGTCGTACGCCTCGCCCCCAGCTTCGGCGGCATCAACCTCGAGGACATCTCGGCACCCCGGTGCTTCGAGATCGAGGACCGGCTCAAGCAGGCGCTGGACATCCCGGTCTTCCACGACGACCAGCACGGCACGGCCGTGGTCGTGCTCGCCGCGCTCGAGAACGCGCTGCGGCTGACCGGCCGGCTGATGGAGACCGCCAAGGTCGTCGTGTCGGGCGCGGGCGCCGCCGGTGTGGCCGTCACCCGGATCCTGCTCGCCGCGGGGCTCAAGGACGTCTCCGTGCTGGACCGCTCCGGGGTGCTGCACTCGGCGCGCGGTCCCCTGAACGACTCCAAGCGCGCGCTCGCGGAGATCACCGCCGACGTGACCGGCCGCACCGGCGCCCTGGTCGACGTGATGGTCGGCGCCGACGTGTTCATCGGGCTCTCCGGAGGCACGATCCCCGAGGAGATCGTCGCGACGATGGCCCCCGACGCGATCATCTTCGGGCTGGCGAACCCGATGCCGGAGGTGCACCCCGAGGTGGCGCACCGCTACGCGCGGGTGGTCGCGACCGGTCGCTCCGACTTCCCGAACCAGATCAACAACGTGCTGGCCTTCCCGGGGATCTTCCGCGGCGCCTTCGACGTCCGCGCCCGGGCGATCACGGAGGGCATGAAGCTCGCCGCCGCCGACGCCCTCGCGCTGATCGTGGCCGAGGAGATCCGCGAGGACTACATCATCCCCTCGCCGTTCGATCCCCGCGTGGGCCCGGCGGTGGCCGCCGCCGTGTCCGAGGCCGCCCGTCGCGACGGGGTCGCCCGCCGGTAGTGGACACGGCCAACCCCGCGGTCCCGCTAGGGTCGAGCCATGTTTGCCGTGTACGCCGAAAGCTTCTCCTCCGACGAACCCCTGAACGGCCTCGTGGTCGGTGAGCGACCCGATCCGGAAGTGCCCGACGGGTGGACCACCATCACCGTCAAGGCCGCCGCGCTCAACCACCACGACCTGTGGTCGCTCAAGGGCGTGGGCCTCAAGGAGGCCGCACTGCCGATGATCCTGGGCTGCGACGCCGCGGGCATCGACGAGGACGGCAACGAGGTCGTCGTGCACGCGGTGATCAGCGACCCGTCCTGGACCGGTGACGAGACGCTGGACCCGAAGCGGTCGCTGCTGAGCGAGCGCTACCAGGGCACGTTCGCCGACAAGGTCGCCGTGCCCAAGCGCAACGTGATCGCCAAGCCCGAGTCGCTGTCCTTCGAGGAGGCGGCCTGCCTGCCGACGGCGTGGCTGACGGCCTACCGGATGCTGTTCACCCAGGGCGGCCTGAAGGCCGGCGACAGCGTGCTCGTGCAGGGCGCGGGCGGAGGGGTGGCCACCGCGCTGATCTCGCTCGCCCGTGCTGGTGGACTGAAGGTCTACGCGACCAGCCGCGACGAGGCCAAGCGCGCGAAGGCGCTCGACCTCGGGGCCCACGAGGTCTTCGAGTCCGGCGCCCGCCTGCCGGTCAAGGTCGACGCGGTCATGGAGACGGTGGGCAAGGCGACCTGGACCCACTCGGTGCGAGCGCTGCGCCCCGGAGGCGCGATCGTCATCTCCGGCACCACCTCGGGCCCCCAGCTCGATGACGCCGAGCTGACCCGGATCTTCTTCCTGCAGCTGCGCGTCATCGGCTCGACCATGGGCAACAGCACCGAGCTGGCCTCGCTGGTCAACCTGCTCGACGCCAGCGGAGCTCGCCCGCTCATCGACCGCACCCTGCCGATGGAGCAGGCCGCGGACGGGTTCGCCGCGATGGCGGACGGCGACGTGTTCGGCAAGATCGTCTTCACCAGGTGAGCGTTCACCTCCTCACCGGCGCCGGGTCCGGCATCGGTGCCGCACTCACCGACGTGCTGCACGCGCGCGGTGACTCGCTGGTGCTGGTGGCGCGCTCCGAGGAGCGGGCCGAGGAGCTCGCCACGCGCTGGCCGGGCGCGCGCACGCTGGTCGCCGACCTGAGCGACCCAGCGTCGTTGCTCGGCCTGGTCCTGCCCCCGGCGCTCGACTCCGTGGTCCATGCCGCCGGGGTCGTCGACCTGGCGCCGGTCTCCGAGCTCACTCCGCAGCAGTGGCAGGACCACCTGAGCGTCAACCTGGTCGCGCCCGCCGTGCTGACCCGGATCGCGCTCCCTGCCCTCCGCGAGGCACGCGGCACGGTCGTCCTCGTGAACTCCGGCGCCGGTCTGCGCGCGCACCCCGACTGGGCGGCGTATGCCGCCTCGAAGCACGGCCTGCGCGCTGTCGCGGAGGCCCTGCGTGCCGAGGAGAAGCGGCACGGGGTCCGGGTGAGCAGCGTCTTCCCCGGCCGTACGGCGACCCCGATGCAGGAACGGGTGCGGGCCCAGGAGGGCCAGGAGTACGACGCCAGCGACTGGATCCGTCCCGAGACGGTCGCCGACGCGATCCTGCACGTCCTGGACCTGCCGCGGGACGCCACCGTCCCCGACGTGACGGTGAGCCCCGGACCCTGACGCGGCGGCGCCGATGAGTCTGTCGGTGGCGGAGGGTCTAATCCATTTGCAGGCGCCCACGGGTGCCGTCAGGATTGCGTTTCTCCCACACGATCGAGGTCCCAGATGCAGCCCGTCCAGAGCTCGGCGCTCGACACGGCCCCCGCCCCCGACTACGCGGTGCTGCGGTGGCTGGTCGGCGCGACCTTCATCGTGATCCTCAACGAGACGATCATGATCAACGCGATCCCGCGACTGATGGTCGACTTCGCGGTCAACGCCAACGCGGCGCAGTGGCTGTCCACGGCGTTCATGCTGACGATGGCGGTGGTCATCCCGATCACCGGCTGGTTCCTGCAGCGGGTGAGCACCCGGTTCGCGTTCGGGCTCGCCATGGCCGTCTTCTGCTCCGGCACGCTGCTGGCCGCCGCGGCCTGGAGCTTCCCGGTCCTCCTGGTCGCCCGGGTCGTCCAGGCGGGCGGCACGGCCGTGATGATGCCGCTGCTGATGACGACCCTGATGGCGGTCGTCCCCGTGCACGACCGGGGTCGCGTCATGGGCAACGTCACGCTCGCGATGTCGGTGGCTCCTGCCCTCGGCCCGGCCGTCTCGGGTGTCGTCCTCCAGTCACTGTCCTGGCGATGGATCTTCCTGGTGGTGCTGCCCATCGCCGGCGGCATCGGCCTCCTCGGGCTGCGCAGGCTGGTCAACGTCGGTGAGCCCGTGGCTGGCACGGTCGACTGGCTGAGCGTCGTGATCGCCGCGATCGGCTTCGGCAGCTTCGTCTACGGCCTCAGCGAGGTCGGCGTGCAGGGCGACCACACGCTCGCCTACGCCGCGCTGGTGGTCGGCGTCGCGGGCATCGGCGGCTTCGTCTGGCGCCAGCTGGTGCTCCAGCGCACCGACCGCCCGCTGCTCGACCTGCGGGCCTTCCGGATCCGGGTCTTCTCGCTGTCCCTCGGCGTGATGGCGATCGCCTTCATGGCCATGCTCGGCTCGATGATCCTGCTCCAGCTCTACCTGCAGAACGTCCGCGGGATGAGCCCGCTCGCGACCGGCCTGCTGGTGATGCCCGGTGGTCTCGCGATGGGGCTGCTCGGCCCCCGGGTGGGGCGCATCTACGACCAGCACGGCGCTCGCGTGCTGGTGGTGCCGGGGGCGATCGGCCTGCTCGTGTCGATGGCGGCCTTCGTCGCGCTCGGCGAGGAGACGCCCACCTGGCAGATCCTGGTCGCCCACGTGGTGCTGATGATCAGCCTCGCGGCCCTGTTCACGCCCGTGTTCACCATGGGCCTGGGCTCGCTCCCGCCGCACCTCTACTCCCACGGCAGCTCGCTGCTGGGGACCATCCAGCAGGTCGCCGGCGCCATGGGAACCGCCCTGGTGATCACGATCATGACGAGCCGAGCGGCCTCGCTGGTCGGTGACGGCGTCGGCCCGATCGCCGCCGAGCTGGAGGGGATGCGCTGGTCGTTCGCGGTCGCGGCCGGCCTCTGCGTCGTCGTCCTCGGACTGGTGTTCCTGATGCCGGCCCGCCTCGACGAGACCGGTGACGGTCCCGGCGACGGGCACGGTGGCGGGGACCGGGTGCGCGCGGTCGAGGACGACCTCGTCGGGGCTCCCGAGCCGGTCTGATCCTCAGCCCAGCCCGGTCGAGCGCCAGTGCAGCGCGCCCACCAGCACCATCCGCAGTTGGGTGCGGGCCTGCTCGGCGATCGCCTGCTCCGCCTCTGGGCGAGCGCTGAGGATCGCCTCGGTGGTGCCGACCATCGAGGTGACGATCATGTTGGAGAGCACCTGCAGGTCCTCGGTCGACCAGTACTCCGGGTCGGTCAGCCGGGCGAGGTCGGCGGCCAGCTCGCGCTCGACCAGCTCGATCTGGTGCCGGATCGCCGCCCGCACCGCGGGTGGACCGGCCACCCGCTCCCGGGCGATGAATGCGAAGTGGTCGTGCTGGGAGTGGACGTGCTCCCCGAGCACCTTCACCGAGCTGTCGATGATGTTCTGGTAGGTCGGGTCGCTGCGGCGTACGTCACGCAGCATCTCGCGCAGCGACGCGAACGACTCCTCGACCAGGGCCAGGCCGAGGTCCTCGATCGAGTCGAAGTGCCGGTAGAACGCGGTCGGCACGATCCCGACCCCCTTCGTCACCTGACGCAGCGACAGCGCGACCAGGCTGCTGTCCTCGCAGAGCTCGAGGGTTGCGTCCAGGATGGCGCGGCGGGTCCGCTCCTTGCGCTCACCTCGTGACTCGGGGGCCGCCACGGGGGGCACGACCGGGTCACCCCCGGCGACTCGGGGGCGTCGAGAGGACCGCTCCATGGTCACGACCCTACTGGTCCGGGCCGGATCGGTGGACGAGCGTGCACGCCGCGACGCAGATCACGTCCCTCGCTGAGGCGGGGTGGCGGGCGTCACGCGCGGATCGCCTTGACCCGCACCCGGGCAGCCACCATGATTTGAGTGAACACCTGTTCACTCAAACTTGGAAGGAGGCCGAGCCGATGACGCTGACTCAATCACTGGCCGAACGGGTCCTCGCTTCTCGTGCGCTGGCCGCGTTGACCTCGCCCCACGGCGTGGACCGCTACCTCGAGCAGATCAACCCGATGTGGGCCGCCACCGAGGTCCGCGCCCGCATCGTCGACATCGTCCGGGAGACCGACGGCGAGAACCCGGTCGCCACCATCACCCTGCAGCCGACCAGCACCTGGCGTGGCCACCGCGCCGGGCAGTACGTCCAGGTCGGGGTCGAGATCAACGGCAACCGGCGTACGACGCGGTGCTTCTCGATCTCCTCGGCCGAGTCCGACCCGGGCGAGCAGTTCTCGGTCACCGTGCGCGCCCACGAGGAGGCGAAGCCCGGCCAGCAGCGGGTCAGCCGGTTCCTGGTCCGCGAGGCCCGGCCCGGCCAGATCCTGCACCTGAGCCAGGCCGAGGGCCAGTTCACGCTCACCGAGAGCCCCGCCACGCCCACGAACAACGAGCTGCTGATGATCTCCGGTGGCTCGGGCATCACCCCCGTGATGGCCCAGGTCCGCACCCTCCTGCGTGACGGGTACGACGGCCGGGCCAACCGCAAGCGCGTGCACTTCCTGCACTACGCCCGCTCCACCGAGGACCAGATCTTCGCCGAGGAGCTGCAGCGGATCGCCTGGCAGGACAACGGGATCGACGTCCACCTCCGCTACGGCGAGCACTTCAGCGCCGAGTCGCTGGCGAGGCTGGTGCCGGACTTCCGGAGAACCGACACGTGGGCCTGCGGCCCAGCCCCGATGATGGAGCTGGTCACCGCGGCGTACGGCGACTCGCCGCGCCTGCGCACCGAGTTCTTCAAGCTCTCGACCGGCACGCCCGTCGACGGCGACTCCGCCGAGGGCGACGTCTCGTTCAGCCGCGCCGGCAAGACCGCCACCAACTCCGGCGCCTCGCTCCTGGAGCAGGCGGAGGCGCTGGGCCTGACCCCGGAGTACGGCTGCCGGATGGGCATCTGCTTCTCCTGCGTCTCCCGCAAGGAGGAGGGCACCGTCCGCAACGTGCTGACGGGCGAGGAGTCCTCCCTCCCGGGCGAGGACATCCGCATCTGCGTCTCCACGCCCGTGGGCAGTTGCTCCGTCGACCTCTGACCTACCCGCGATCAACCGATCCGAAGGGAACCACGACATGACCACCATTGCTCTCCCCAAGCTCAAGAAGACCGAGAGGACCGAGAAGGTCCAGAAGAACGACAACAAGCTGACGCCGGAGCAGATCGAGGCGTTCGGCGAGGAGATCGACGCCATCCGTCAGCGGCTCATCGGCCAGCTCGGCGAGGAGGACGCGAACTACATCCGCGGCATCGTCAAGAAGCAGCGGCAGTTCGAGGTCGCCGGTCGGGCCCTGATGTACCTCCCGCCGGCCTGGCCGCTCGCCGTCGCCTCGCTGAGCATCTCCAAGATCCTGGACAACATGGAGATCGGCCACAACGTGATGCACGGCCAGTACGACTGGATGGGCGACCCCGGCCTGAACTCGCGGATGTACGACTGGGACAACGTCTGCCCCCGCGACCAGTGGAAGTACTCCCACAACTACATCCACCACACCTTCACCAACATCCTCGGCAAGGACCGCGACATCGGCTACGGCATCCTGCGGATGGACGAGGACCAGAAGTGGCACCCCTACTACCTGGGCAACCCGGTCTACGCAACCCTGCTGATGCTGTTCTTCGAGTGGGGCGTGGCGATGCACGACCTCGAGGTGGAGAACATCGTCAAGGGCACCCGGCGCCTCGAGGACAACAAGCCGCTCTACCCGGGGCTGCTGCGCAAGGTCCGCAACCAGGCGCTGAAGGACTACCTGCTGTTCCCGGCGCTGACTGGTCCGCTGTTCCCGCTGACCCTCGCGGGCAACCTGACCGCCAACCTGATCCGCAACGTGTGGGCCTTCAACATCATCTTCTGCGGCCACTTCCCGGCCGGCGTCGCGACCTTCAGCGAGGAGGAGTGCGAGGACGAGACCAAGGGGCACTGGTACTACCGTCAGCTGCTCGGCTCGGCCAACATCACCGGCGGCAAGCTGTTCCACGTCATGACCGGCAACCTGTCGCACCAGATCGAGCACCACCTGTTCCCGGACCTGCCGGCGCGTCGCTACCCCGAGATCTCCGGCGAGATCCAGGAGATCTGCCAGCGCTACGGCCTGGACTACAACACCGGCGGCCTCTCCAAGCAGCTGTTCAGCGTGGCCAGGAAGATCTGCCGTTTCGCCCTGCCCGGCGGGGGTACCACCGCCCCGGAGCACGGGACCACGACCGAGCCGTTGGCAGCCTGAGCGGCACCCTGAGAGACTGAGGACATGCCTGACAAGCTCAGCAAGGCCGAGATCCGCAAGGACGCGCTGCAGGACGGCGTGACCGCGGCGAGCCAGGCCGTCGGCAGCGTGACCACCATCATCACCACCGCGGTGGGGGACATCGCGCGTGCGGTCGGCGGGTTCGCGACCGAGATGTTCGAGATCCGCGACGCCGCCCGCAAGGCGAGCCAGGACCACATCACCGAGATGCCCCCGCCCGAGGAGCCCGAGGATCTCGGGCCGGACGCGCCCGGGCCGGCCGGTGCCGTGGGGGGCTCAGGCCCCGAACAGCATTGAGAAGTCGGTCATCCGGAACGACGCGAGGGGTCGCTTGCCGGCCAGCCAGGCCAGCGGCCCCTGCTCGTCGAACTCCCAGCTGCCGCGGCAGGGGAACGCCCGCGCGCTGCCCTTGAGCACCGCGACGACCTCGCGGTCGGGACCGCTCTCCGCGGCCGACCGCTCCTGCCAGGTCGATCCCCTGAACGGGGTGCGCGGCACCGAGCCGGTGACGTCGGTGAAGCGGGCCGAGGCGATCGGGGTGCCGTCGAGCGACGTGCTCCACGAGGTGCGCTGGACGCGCTTCCCGGTCGTGCGGTGCTCGAAGTCGCACAGGTCCTTCGGGATCGCCCAGAGCGCCCGGCCACCCTCGAGCGAGTCCTGGGAGTCGACCCAGATGTCGGTGATGTTGACCCGGCGACCCCCGGCCGCCTTGATGGGCCGGGCGACGAGCAGCTCGGAGTAGGTCAGCGGGCTGGGTCGCTCGTAGGAGACCAGGGCCGCGCCGTACACCCCTGGCTCGTGGTCGGGGTGGTCACCTTCGCGGACGCGGAACAGCGACAGCCAGAGCTGACCGTGCATGTTCCACGGCGCCGGGGGATAGGTCATGGCGCTGAGACTAGGTGGAACGTGTTTCAGCCGGCGCGTACGTCCGGGGTTCGGAACGTACGCCGGTACTCCGCCGGGGCCACACCGACAGAGGTGCCGAAGTGGTGGCGCAGCAGCGCCGCCGAACCGAACCCGGCCCGTGAGGCCACCGTCTCGACCGGGAGGTCGCTGCTCTCCAGCAGGGTGCGAGCGTGGTGCAGCCGCTGGGCCAGCAGCCACTTGCCGGGCGTCGTCCCCGTCTCCGCGGCGAACCGGCGGGCGAAGGTGCGCTCGGACATCGCGGCCCGCTGGGCCAGCAGGCGCACCGGCTGCTCGTCGGCGAGGTGCTCCCGCATCCAGGTCAGCAGCGGGGCCAGGCTGTCGGCCTCGCAGCTCGGCACGGGCAGGTCGATGTACTGCCGCTGGCCGCCGTCGCGCTGCGGCGGCACCACCATCCGGCGGGCGATCTTGGTGGCGACCCCGGCCCCGAGCTCGCAGCGGACGTGGTGCAGGCAGGCGTCGATCCCCGCCGCCGTCCCGGCGCTGGTGATCACCCGGTCGTCCTCGACGAAGAGCACGTCCGGGTCCACCGTGGCCAGCGGGAAGCGGCGGGTGAGCTCGGCGGCGTGCATCCAGTGGGTCGTGCACGAGCGGCCGTCGAGCAGGCCGGCGTCGCCCAGCAGGAACGCGCCGGAGCACACCGAGAGCACCCAGGCGCCCCGGGCGTGCGCGCGCCGGAACACGTCCAGCACGGCCTCCGACGGCCTCTCCAGGGAGTGGTAGGCCGGCGCCACCACGAGGTCGGCCTCGTCGGCGTCCGCGAGGCCGTGGGAGGTGGTCATCGAGATGCCGTTGGCCATCTGGATCGGCTCGCCGGGGAACTCCGAGCACGCGCGGAAGTCGATCGGGGGGACGCCGTCGTCGGTCCGGTCGACGCCGAACACCTCGGTGACGACGCCGAGCTCGAACATCGCCGGGTCCGCGGGAAGGACGACGGCCACGGTGGAAAGGGTCATGCCGACCACTATGGCAGAAAATCAACGACAGGTGACTATCCTGCCACTGGTGGCAGGATTCACATGGGAGCAAAGTAGCTGCCATGAGCGAATTCATGGCAGTCACGTTCCTGGTGGTCACCTTCCTCGGCATCTGGGCGCTCCTGGAGCGCACCCACAGGCGTACGGCGGGCCTGCCGCGGATGCCGCTCGGGGCCGACGCCGACCGCGACATCGACCTGTGGCGGGTCCGTCACGACCTCGACGTGACCCGTACGGCGCGCTGAGCGAGCAGTCGGGCCCGGAGAGTCCGGACCGCGCTACTCGTCCTCGGGATCGTCGAGGCGGGCGAGCCAGGTGGCGAACCGCTCGACCGGCGTCTCGAACTCGGGGTGCAGGTCGCTGAACTCCTGCAGCCGGTCGCCCAGCCAGTCGAGCGTCACCTGCTCGTCGCCCCGGCGCTTCTGGAGCTCCTCGATGCCGCGGTCGGTGAAGTACATGCCGGGCTAGTAGCTCTCCTCGGCCTTGCCGCGGACCTGGGCGAACGCCTCGCTCATGATGCCCTTGAGCTCCTCGACGTGGCGCGAGTGCTGCCCCACCGACGGCGAGCTGGAGGCGGGCCGCGAGATGATGCCGACCGGGAGGCCGAGCTCGCCGAACAGGTTCAGCCGGAAGTGCGGCGAGGGGCCCATGTTGGCCGGCTCGTCCTGCACCCAGCGGATCTCCTCGAGGTTCGGGTAGCGCTTGATCTCGGCCTGGATCTCCTCGAGCGGCTCCGGGTAGAGCTGCTCGATGCGGGCGATCGCCGTGGTGGGGGAGTCGCCCTGCAGCTTGGCGCGCTCCACCATCAGGTCCCAGGTGATCCGGCCGCTGCACAGCAGCAGCGTGTCGACCTTCTCGGGATCAGCGATCGCGACCGAGTCCGCGATCAGCGGCCGGAAGGTGCCCTCGGTGAAGTCGTCGGGCTGGGAGGCGGCCTCCTTGCGACGGAGCATCGACTTGGGCGTGAACACGATCATCGGCCGGTGCTGGTCGCCGAGCGCGTGCCGGCGGAGCAGGTGGAAGTAGCTCGCCGGGGTCGACGGCTGGGCGACGACGAACGCCTCGTCGGCGGCCATCTGCAGGAACCGCTCGATGCGGGCCGAGGAGTGGTCCGGCCCCTGTCCCTCGTAGCCGTGCGGCAGCAGCAGCACGACGCCGGACTGCTGGCCCCACTTCGTGTTGCTGGCGGTGATGAACTCATCGATGACGGTCTGCGCGCCGTTGACGAAGTCGCCGAACTGGGCCTCCCAGGCCACGAGGGCGTCGGGACGGGCCACCGAGTAGCCGTACTCGAACCCGAGCGCGGCGTACTCCGAGAGCAGGGAGTCGTAGACGTAGAAGCTGGCCTGGTCCTCGGTGAGGTTGGCCAGGGGCGTCCACTCGCTGGCGTTGTGGCGGTCGACGATGGTGGCGAACCGGCTCGCGAAGGTGCCACGGCGCGAGTCCTGGCCGGAGAGTCGCACGGGCCGGCCGTCCATCAGCAGCGACCCGAGCGCCAGGATCTCACCGGCGCCCCAGTCGATCGGCCCGTCCGTCATCGCCGCGGCCCGGCGCTGCAGCTGCGGCAGCACCTTCGGGTGCACGGTGAACCCGTCGGGGGCGCTCACGTAGGAGTCGGAGATCCGCTTGAGCGTCTCCCGGGGGATCGCCGTGGTGAAGTCCTCGTGGGTCTTCTCCGGGTAGTCCGGGACGGTGGTCCAGGACTCCGGGACGCTGCTGGCCTCCCGCACCTCGGTGAAGACGCGCTCGAGCTGCTGCTGGTAGTCCTTGAGGACCTGCTCGGCCTCCTCCAGCGTGATGTCCCCGCGACCGATCAGGGACTCGGTGTAGAGCTTGCGCACGGACCGCTTCTGCTCGATCAGGTCGTACATCAGCGGCTGGGTGTACGACGGGTCATCACCCTCGTTGTGGCCGCGGCGGCGGTAGCAGACGAGGTCCACGACGACGTCCTTGTTGAACGCCTGGCGGTACTCGAAGGCGAGCCGGGCCACGCGGATGCAGGCCTCGGGGTCGTCGCCGTTCACGTGGAAGATCGGCGCCTGCACCATCCGGGCCACGTCCGTGCAGTAGAGCGAGGAGCGCGACGCGGCGGGCGAGGTGGTGAACCCGACCTGGTTGTTGACCACCACGTGGATGGTGCCGCCGGTGCGGTAGCCGCGCAGCTGGGAGAGGTTCAGCGTCTCCGCCACCACGCCCTGGCCGGCGAACGCGGCGTCACCGTGCACGAGCAACGGCAGCACCGGGAACGCCTCACCCTGGTTGAGCACGTCCTGCTTTGCGCGGGCGATGCCCTCCAGGACGGGGTCGACGGCCTCGAGGTGGGACGGGTTCGCGGCGACGGAGACCTTGATCTTGTCGCCGTTGTCGGAGAGGAACTCGCCCTCGGCGCCGAGGTGGTACTTCACGTCGCCGGAGCCCTGGACGGTCCGCGGGTCGATGTTGCCCTCGAACTCGCGGAAGATCTGGCTGTAGCTCTTGCCCACGATGTTGGCCAGCACGTTGAGCCGTCCGCGGTGGGCCATGCCCATCGTGACCTCGTCGAGGCCGGCCTCGGCGGCCGCCTCGCAGATCTCGTCGATCAGCGGGACGGTGGTCTCGCCACCCTCGAGGCTGAACCGCTTCTGCCCGACGAACTTGGTCTGCAGGAAGGTCTCGAAGGCCTCCGCCTGGTTGAGCTTGAGCAGGATCCGCAGCTGCTCCTCGCGCGGGGGCTTCTGGTGGGGCTGCTCCACGCGCTCCTGGATCCAGCGGCGCTGCTCGGGGTCCTGGATGTGCATGTACTCGATGCCGACCGTGCGGCAGTAGGAGTCGCGCAGGATGCCCAGGATCGAGCGCATCTTCATGAACCGGCGCTCGCCGCCGAAGGATCCGGTGGCGAACTCGCGGTCGAGGTCCCACAGGGTCAGGCCGTGCGACTCGACCTCGAGGTCGGGGTGGCTGCGCTGCTTGTACTCCAGCGGGTCGGTGTCGGCCATCATGTGCCCGCGCACCCGGTAGGCGTGGATCAGCTCGAGGATCCGGGCCTGCTTGCTGATCTCGTCGTCGTGGTTGGTCGAGATGTCCGAGGACCAGCGGATCGGCTCGTAGGGGATGCGCAGCGAGCGGAAGATGTCGTCGTAGAAGTTGTCCTGGCCGAGCAGCAGGCCGTGCACGATGCGCAGGAACTCACCGCTCGCGGCGCCCTGGATCACGCGGTGGTCGTAGGTCGAGGTCAGCGTCATGATCTTGCTGATCGCGTTGCGGGTCAGCGTCTCCTCCGACGCGCCCTGGAACTCGGGCGGGTACTCCATCGAGCCGACACCGATGATCGCGCCCTGGCCCTTCATCAACCGCGGCACCGAGTGGTTGGTGCCGATCGTGCCGGGGTTGGTCAGGCTGATCGTGGTGCCCTGGAAGTCGGAGACCTGCAGCTTGCCGTTGCGGGCCTTGCGGACGACGTCCTCGTAGGCGGTCCAGAAGTGGGCGAAGTCCATGTCCTCGGTCGCCTTGATGCTGGGCACCAGGAGCGTGCGGGAGCCGTCGTCCTTCTTCATGTCGATGGCCAGGCCCAGGTTGACGTGGGCCGGGGTGATCAGGTTGGGCTTGCCGTCGATCTCGTCGTACCCGACGTTCATCGACGGCATCGACTTGAGCGCGCGAACGATGGCGAAGCCGATGAGGTGGGTGAAGGAAACCTTGCCGCCGCGGGCCCGGGCGAGGTGGTTGTTGAAGAAGATGCGGTTGTCCAACAGCAGCATCACCGGCACCGAGCGCACGCTCTTGGCGTTGGGCACGGTTAGGCTGGCGTCCATGTTGGCCACGGTGCGGGCCGGGGCGCCCTTGAGCACGGTGTACTGCGGCTCGTCCCTCGCCTCGGACTCGACCTGGTCAGCGCCCTTCGAGGCGGACTTGTCGTTGCTGCTGGCGGCGCTCTTGGTGGCGCCCTTCCCGCTGTTCTTGCTCTCGGACTGCACGCTCGGTGACTTCTCGGCCTTCTTCTCGGCGTTCTTCTGCTCGGTCTTGGGGGCGGTCTTCGGGGCGGTCTTCGGGGCCGGCTTGCTCTCGGCCTTGGCGGCGCCAGGACGGCTCTTCGGGGCCCCGGTCGACGCGGTCACCGGGCCGTGCGCGCTGTCGCCGTTGGCGGCCGCAGAGGTCGGCGCAGCAGACGAGTCGGCGGTGCTGCCCTGGTGGGGGCCCTTGTCGAAGAAGTCCCACCAGACCTTGTCGACGCTGTCGGGATCCTTCTGGTACCGCTCACGCATCTCGTCGACGAGCCATTCATTGGCTCCGAATCCGGACATCGAGCTGTCCTCAGTTGACTCGGGCACGGCCAGTTTCGCCTCTTCCAACGCGCGGATGTGTGAGTACCCCGCAAGGCTAGACCCCAGCGCACGAGAACCGCAGGGGAGGAGGCCACGGAGCCGGATGTGTCAGCAATCTCACGGTGCCCGCGTCCGGGCGGACTGGGGCCCGACTCCGGTGGTGCCTCCGGCAGGATTCGAACCTGCGACACCTGGTACCGGAAACCAGTGCTCTATCCCCTGAGCTACGGAGGCATGCGCCGACGCGCGATCCCGAACACTACCGGGCGATACTCGATCGCCGGCAATCGGAGCCGCCGATAGGCTGGCGGGGTGAATCCCGCCCAGCTCTCCACCGCGATCGTCTCTGCCCTGACCACGCTCAGCGAGGACGGCCGCCTGAGCCTGCCCGACGGGGTCCCGGCCACGGTGGTGGTCGAGCGCCCGCGGAGCAAGGAGCACGGGGACTACGCGACCAACGTCGCTCTCCAGCTGGGCAAGAAGGCCGGCCTGAACCCGCGCGCGCTCGCCGGGATGCTCGCCGAGGAGCTCGCCAAGGACGCCGGCATCGGCGCCGTGGACGTCGCCGGTCCGGGTTTCCTGAACATCACCGTCGAGACCGGGGCCCAGGGGCAGGTGGCGGCGGACGTCGTCGCGGCCGGAGACCGCTACGGCCACACCGAGGTGCTCGCCGGGCACAAGATCAACGTGGAGTTCATCTCGGCGAACCCGACCGGCCCGCTGCACCTCGGCCACACCCGCTGGGCGGTCCTGGGGGACGCCATCGGGCGGGTGCTGAGCGCTGCCGGGGCCGAGGTGACCCGCGAGTTCTACATCAACGACCGCGGCGTGCAGATGAACCACTTCGCCGACTCGATCATCGCCTCGGCGCTCGGCCTGCCCAAGCCCGAGTCGGGGTACGCCGGCGGCTACATCGACGAGCTCGCGAAGGCGGTGGAGGCGGCCAGCCCCGGCATCTTCGAGCTGCCGCCCGAGGAGCGACTCGTGGCCGTGCGGGCCAAGGGCTACGAGCTCCAGCTGGCCGCGCAGCAGCAGTCGCTCGAGCGCTTCAACACCCACTTCGACGTCTGGTTCTCCGAGCAGTCCCTCCACGCGTCGGGCTCGGTCCCCGAGACGTTGCAGCGACTGCAGGACCTCGGGCACGTCTACACCGAGGGTGGGGCGCTGTGGATGCGCACGACCGACTTCGGCGACGACAAGGACCGGGTGCTGATCAAGTCCGACGGCGAGCTGACCTACTTCGCCTCCGACACCGCCTACTACCTGAACAAGCGGGCGCGCGGCTTCGACAACTGCGTCTACCTGCTCGGGGCCGACCACCACGGCTACGTGGGACGCCTGAAGGCGATGGCCGCCTGCGTCGGCGACGACCCGGCCCAGACGCTCGACGTGCTGATCGGGCAGCTCGTCAAGATCATGCAGGGCGGCGCCGAGATGAAGCTCTCCAAGCGCGCCGGCACGATCGTGACCCTGGACGAGCTGGCCGAGGAGATCGGCGTGGACGCCCTGCGCTACTCCCTCGCCCGCTACCCCGCCGACTCACCGCTGGTGCTGGACGTCGCCGAGATCACCAAGGCCTCCAACGACAACCCGGTCTACTACGTCCAGTACGCCCACGCGCGCACCTGCCGGATGATGGCCAACGCCGCCGACCTCGGGATGTCGCTGCCGGCGGACTTCGACCCGACCCTGCTCTCCCACCCGCGCGACGGTGACCTCCTGCGGGCGCTGGCCGAGTTCCCCCGGGTGGTGGCCAGCGCCGCCGAGCTCCGGGAGCCGCACCGGGTCGCGCGCTACCTGGAGAGCACGGCGTCCACCTTCAACCGGTGGTATGACACCAAGGAGTGCCGGATGCTCCCGCAGGGCGACGCCCCGGTGACTCCTGCCAACGAGGCGCGCCTGATGCTCGTGGTCGCGACCCGGACGGTCATCGCCAACGGCCTGGGCCTGCTCGGCGTCTCCGCCCCGGAGCGGATGTGAGAGCCCACGAAGCGGGCTGGGCGCACGCTGCTGTCTCCGTCCGTGGGCCGGCGTGGCTGCGCGAGCCGGAGGACCCCAACGCCCTGGTCCAGCAGCTGTGGTCGGGGACCGCACGCAAGGTCGACGGCGCCCTCGAGGTCGGCGGCGTCCGGCTGACCGACCTGGTGGCCGAGCACGGGTCTCCGGCGTACGTCCTGGACGAGGCGGACTTCCGCGCCCGGGCCCGGGCCTTCCAGGACGGGTTCGCCGACTGCGACGTCTACTACGCCGGCAAGGCGTTCCTGTGCACGACGGTCGCCCGGTGGATCCACGAGGAGGGGCTCAGCCTCGACGTCTGCTCCGGGGGCGAGCTCGCCGTGGCCGTGCGCGCCGGCTTCCCGATGGAGCGCGTCGGGTTCCACGGCAACAACAAGACCGTGGCCGAGCTGCGCCTGGCCGTCGAGCTGGGCGTGGGCCGGATCGTCGTCGACTCCTTCCACGAGATCGACCGGCTGGCCGAGCTGGTCTCGACAAGCTCGTCCGACGGAGCGGCTCGTGCCCCCGTCAAGGTGATGGTGCGGGTCACCGCCGGCGTCGAGGCGCACACCCACGAGTACATCGCCACCGCCCACGAGGACCAGAAGTTCGGGTTCTCGATCAGCAGTGGCGACGCCCTGGACGCCGTACGCCAGATCCACGAGGCGCCCGGGCTCGAGCTGCTCGGGCTGCACTCGCACATCGGGTCGCAGATCTTCGACTCCTCGGGCTTCGAGGTGGCGGCGCGGCGGGTGCTAGCGCTGCACGCGCAGATCTCCAGCGAGATCGGTGTCGAGCTGCCCGAGCTCGACCTCGGGGGTGGCTTCGGCATCGCCTACACGACCCAGGACGACCCGTCCGACGCCGCGCAGCTGGCCATCGAGATGACCAAGATCGTTCGCGACGAGTGCAAGGTCCGCGACATCCCCGTCCCGCGGCTGTCCATCGAGCCGGGTCGCGCGATCGCCGGTCCGGCGATGTGCACCGTCTACGAGGTCGGCACCGTCAAGGCGGTCGAGCTCGACGGCGGCGCGGTGCGCACCTACGTCTCGGTCGACGGCGGCATGAGCGACAACATCCGCACCGCCCTCTACGACGCCGACTACTCCTGCACCCTCGCCAACCGCGCGTCCGACGCCCCGGCCCTGATGACGCGCCTGGTCGGCAAGCACTGCGAGGCCGGCGACATCATCGTCAAGGACGAGTTCCTGCCCGGCGACGTGGCTCCCGGCGACCTCGTCGCCGTGCCCGGGACGGGGGCCTACTGCCGGTCGATGGCCAGCAACTACAACCACGCGCTGCGACCGCCGGTGGTGTCCGTGCGCGACGGTGAGTCCCGCGTCGTCGTACGCCGGGAGACGCTGGACGACCTGCTCGCCACCGACCTCGGCTGAGCCCAGCACCTCAGCAGTCGGATAGGTGTCAGTGGTGTCCCCCCGCAGGTGGGAGGATGTGTCGCGATGAACCAGCACTCCCAGAAACCAGTTCGCGTCGCCCTGCTCGGCTGCGGCGTCGTGGGTTCCCAGGTCGCCCGGCTGCTCCAGGAGCAGGCCCGTGACCTGGAGGCCCGCGTCGGTGCGCCCGTCGAGCTCGTCGGCGTCGCCGTCCGCCGGCTCGCCCTGGCGCGCGACGTCGACCTGCCCGAGCACCTCTTCACCACCGACGCGGAGGGACTGGTCGCACGCGGCGACATCGACGTCGTGGTCGAGGTCATCGGCGGCATCGAGCCGGCGCGGACCCTGATCCTCTCGGCCCTCGAGCACGGCGCCAGCGTGGTCTCGGCCAACAAGGCCCTGCTGGCCGAGGACGGCAGCACCCTGTTCGCGGCTGCCGACCGGGCCGGGCGCGACCTCTACTACGAGGCCGCCGTGGCGGGCGCCATCCCGATCGTGCGACCACTGCGCGAGTCCCTGGCCGGGGACCAGGTCAAGCGCGTGCTGGGCATCGTCAACGGCACCACCAACTTCATCCTCGACCGGATGGACTCCTCCGGCGCGGGGTTCGACGAGGCCCTCGAGGAGGCCCAGGAGCTGGGGTACGCCGAGGCCGACCCGACCGCCGACGTCGAGGGGTTCGACGCCGCTGCCAAGGCCGCGATCCTGGCCAGCCTCGCCTTCCACACCCGGGTGACCGCGGCCGACGTGCACCGCGAGGGCATCTCCGAGGTCACGGCGAGCGACGTCGCCTCGGCGGCCGAGATGGGCTGCGTGGTCAAACTGCTCGCCATCTGCGCCCTGGAGGAGACCCCCGACGGTCCAGCCGTCTCGGCCCGGGTGCACCCCGCGATGATCCCGCGCAGCCACCCGCTGGCCAGCGTCCGCGAGGCCTACAACGCGGTGTTCGTGGAGAGCGCCGCCGCCGGCCAGCTGATGTTCTACGGTCCCGGTGCCGGTGGCGCCCCCACCGCGAGCGCCGTGATGGGCGACCTCGTCACCGTCGCGCGCAACCGGCTCGCCGACGTCCGGGGCGCGGGCGAGTCGTCGTACGCCGACCTCCGGATGCTGCCGATGGGGGAGACCCAGACGCGCTACCACGTGCAGATCGACGTGGACGACAAGGCAGGCGTGCTCGCCGCGGTCGCGTTGGCCTTCGCCGAGCACGACGTCTCCATCCAGACCGTCCGCCAGGAGGGCCGCGGTGACGACGCCCAGCTCGTCGTGGTGTCCCACCGCGCGAGCGACGCCGACCTGGCGGCGACCGTCGAGACCCTGCGCGGGATGGCCAACGTCCGCGACGTGTCCTCCGTGATGCGGGTCGAGGGCGAGTCCGAGTGAGCGCCCCCCGTCCCGAGTCGCGGCAGTGGCGCGGCGTCATCGAGGAGTACCGCCACCGTCTCCCGCTCCCCGAGGGCACCCCGACCATCACCCTGCGCGAGGGCGGCACGCCGATGGTCGAGTCGACCTGGCTGAGCCACGTGACCGGCGCCGAGGTGTGGCTCAAGGTCGAGGGTGACAACCCCACCGGCTCGTTCAAGGACCGCGGCATGACGGTCGCGCTCTCGGTCGCCGTGGGCCAGGGCGCCGAGGCCGTGGTCTGCGCCTCCACCGGCAACACGTCGGCCTCGATGGCGGCCTACGCCGCGCGGGCCGGAGTGAAGCCGCTCGTGCTCGTGCCGCAGGGCAAGATCTCCGCGGGCAAGCTGGCCCAGGCGATCCTGCACGGCGCCCAGGTGATCATGGTCCGCGGCAACTTCGACGACTGCCTGCGCATCTCCCGCGGGCTGGCCGAGCACTACCCGGTGGCGCTGGTGAACTCGGTCAACCCGATGCGGCTGCAGGGCCAGAAGACGGCCGCCTTCGAGATCGTCGACTTCCTCGGGGACGCCCCCGACGTGCACATGCTCCCGACCGGCAACGCCGGCAACATCTCGGCGTACTGGCTCGGCTACCGCGAGTCCCACCAGGCCGGCGAGACCACCAAGCTGCCCGTCATGCGCGGCTGGCAGGCCGCCGGCGCCGCGCCGCTCGTGCTCGGCGCGCCCGTGCCCGACCCCGAGACGGTCGCGTCCGCGATCCGGATCGGCAACCCCGCCTCGTGGGACCTCGCCGTGGAGGCCGCCGACTCGTCCGGCGGCAAGTTCCGCCAGGTCACCGACACCGAGATCCTGGCCGCGCAGCGCGAGCTGGCCTGCCGCGACGGGGTGTTCGTCGAGCCGGCCTCCGCGGCCGGCGTCGCGGGCCTCCTGCTCGAGGCATCCGAGGGCGTCCGGTACGCCGACCAGCGGGTCGTCGTGACCGTGACCGGCCACGGGCTCAAGGACATCGACACCGCGCTCTCGACCTTCACCGACCTCGTCGACACCGTGTGTGACGCCGACGTGGACGCTGCAGCGCGCGCCGCCGACCTCATCTGATGGGCGCGCCTGGCGAGGGGCTCGTCCCTGGGTTCGTCCGGGGGCCCGTCACCGTCGAGGTCCCGGCCACCAGTGCGAACCTCGGGCCCGGGTTCGACTGCCTCGGGCTCGCCCTCGAGCTGTCCGACACCCTCGTGGGCAAGGTGATCGACGAGGGGCTCGAGGTCCACGTCGACGGCGAGGGCGACGGCGAGGTCCTGCTCGACGAGAGCCACCTGGTCGTGCGTGCGATGCGGGCCGCGTTCGAGCTGCTGGATCATCGCCCGCCGGGGCTTCGGCTCACCTGCACCAACCGGATCCCGCACAGCCGCGGGCTGGGATCCTCCTCCGCCGCGATCGTGGGCGGGATCGTGCTCGCCCGGGCGCTCGTCGCAGCCGGCACCGACCTGCTCGACGACGACCTCGCCCTGTCCCTGGCCAACCGGATCGAGGGCCATCCCGACAACGTCGCCCCCGCGCTGCTGGGGGGCTTCGTGATCAGCGGCCAGGACCGCGAGACGGTGTGGGCGCAGAGCTCGCCCGTCGACGCGTCCGTGTCGGCGGTGCTGTTCGTCCCACCCGGCGGCGTACGCACCGACGTCGCGCGCGGGCTGCTGCCCGAGACCGTCCCGCACGCCGACGCGGCGGCCAACAGTGGCCGGGCCGCGCTGCTGGTCTCAGCCCTCGGCGGTCACCCCGAGCACCTGCTCCGGGCGACCGAGGACTTCTTGCACCAGCGGCAGCGCGAGCCGGCCATGCCCGAGTCCCTCGCGCTGGTCGCGGAGCTGCGGGCGCAGGGAATTCCGGCCGTCGTCTCGGGTGCCGGGCCCACCGTGCTGGCCTTCGTCACCGAGGACGCGGACGACGTCGTCAGGCGGGGACCGGCCGGATGGCGGACGTTGCGGCAACGCGTCGGAGGACGCGGAGCCTCCGTGCTAATGTGACGAGGCGTCACGACCGGCCCCCCGGGGACAATGCGCCGGAGCCGATGAATTCCGACGCAACCCAGCCGAAGACACCGCCTGGAACCCGACACGCCTGTGTCCGGAGGGCCCAGCCGGTATCGGTCACTACCGCAACAGCTCTGCTGGCGGCTCTCGCCGCGCAGCCGACAAGGGGAAGGGACCCCGAATGACGGAAACCACCGAGACTGCTCCCGCCGCCGGAGCGTCCTCGTCCGGTGCGCGCAAGGGTGGCGGCCTCAACGCCATGCTTCTCCCCGAGCTCAAGCAGATCGCCGGAAGCCTCGGCATCAAGGCGACCGGACTGCGCAAGGGTGCCCTCATCGAGGCCATCAAGTCCGCCCAGGGCGGCGGTCAGAGCAGCAACCAGAGCAGCGGCCAGGCCAAGACCGCGGCCCGGAACCCGGAGACCCAGCCACGGGAGAGCCAGCCCGGGGAGACCCAGCCGCGGGAGACCCAGCCCCGCGACACGCAGAGCACCCCGACGAACGAGGACTCCGGCCGCAACGCCGCCACCCGCGCCCCCGAGCAGACGCGTGAGCGCTCGGCCGAGCAGGTCGAGGAGAAGACCGGCGACCGGCGCGAGAGCACCGACGAGCGCCGCCACGACCGCCAGCAGGACCGCGACCCCGGCCACCGCAACGACCAGCGGAACGAGCGCAACCAGAACGACCGGAACCAGCCCGACCGGAACCAGGGCGACCGGAACCAGGGCGACCGGAACCAGAACGACCGCAGCGCCAACGACCGGAACCAGAACGACCGCAGCGCCAACGACGACCGCAGCCAGGGCGCGGGCAACCGCAACCAGGCCCCCGGCAACCGCGCCAACGACGACGACGGGGACGGCAGCCGGCGCAACCGGCGTCGCCGCGGGCGCGATCGCAACGAGCGCAACGACCGCCCCCAGACCACCAGCGGCAACCAGGGCGGAGCCGGTGGCGGCAACCCGCGCGGGAACCGCAACGAGCCCGACATGCAGGTCCTCGACGACGACGTCCTGGCCCCGTGCGCGGGCATCCTCGACCTGATGGACAACTATGCGTTCGTCCGCACCAGCGGCTACCTGCCCGGCAGCGACGACGTCTACGTCTCGATGTCGATGGTGCGCAAGTTCGGCCTGCGTCGCGGCGACGCCATCACCGGCCAGGTGCGCCAGCCCCGCGAGGGCGAGCGCAAGGAGAAGTACAACCCGCTGGTGAAGCTCGACAGCGTCAACGGTGCCGACCCGGAGGAGGCGAGGACGCGCGTCGAGTTCAGCAAGCTGACGCCGCTCTACCCCTCCGAGCGGCTGCGCCTGGAGACCTCCTCGACGAACCTGATCGGGCGGGTCATCGACATCGCGGCCCCGATCGGCAAGGGCCAGCGCGGGCTGATCGTCTCGCCGTCCAAGGCCGGCAAGACGATGATCATGCAGTCGATCGCCAACTCGATCACCACGAACAACCCTGAGTGCCACCTGATGGTCGTGCTCGTCGACGAGCGGCCCGAGGAGGTCACCGACTTCGAGCGCTCGGTCAAGGGCGAGGTGGTCAGCTCGACGTTCGACCGTCCCGCCAGCGACCACACGATCGTCGCGGAGCTCGCGATCGAGCGGGCCAAGCGGCTCGTCGAGCTGGGCCATGACGTCGTCGTGCTCCTCGACGGCATCACCCGCCTGGGCCGCGCCTACAACCTCGCCGCGCCCGCCAGCGGCCGGATCCTGTCCGGTGGCGTCGACTCGGCGGCGCTCTACCCGCCGAAGCGGTTCTTCGGAGCCGCACGCAACATCGAGGACGGCGGATCGCTGACGATCCTGGCCACGGCGCTGATCGAGAGCGGCTCGAAGATGGACGAGGTGATCTTCGAGGAGTTCAAGGGCACCGGCAACATGGAGATCAGGTTGCGCCGCGACTTCGCGGACAAGCGCATCTTCCCGGCCATCGACGCCGTACAGTCCGGAACGCGCCGCGAGGAGCTGTTGATGAGCAAGGAGGAGCTGTCCATCGTCTGGAAGCTGCGCCGGGTGCTCTCGGGCCTCGACGGCCAGCAGGCGCTGGAGCTTCTGCTTGAGCGGTTGAAGAAGTCCAAGAACAATCTTGAGTTCCTGATGCAGGTACAAAAGACCACGCCGACAGCAGGCGGACAGGGCGACTGAGTCCGATATGACCGCGCATACCCACTGGTGTGGATATGCTCATGCTGGTTGGCCTGACACATCGAGGGGAAACACATGGCTCGCATCGTGATTGCCGACGACGACGCGGATATCCGCGAACTCGTCGTGTTCAAGCTGCGTCATGGCGGGCACGAGGTCGTCCCGGTGGGTGACGGGGCCGCTGCCGTCGAGGCCTGCACCGCGCAGAAGCCCGACCTGGTGATCCTGGACGTGATGATGCCCGGGATGAGCGGTCTCGACGCCGCCCGGGCGCTGCGCAAGGACTCCAACATGGACGGGCTGCCGATCATCATGCTGACCGCCCGTGCGCAGGAGTCCGACATCGAGCAGGGCTTCGAGGCCGGGGCGGACGACTACATCGTGAAGCCGTTCAGCCCCCGTGAGCTCGCCTCACGGGTCTCCGCCGTACTCGCCCGCACCCGCTAGCGGTCCCTGGGTTCGCGCCGCCTGGATCTTCGGTCCGGCGCGACACGCGCGGGATGACATGTTCGGTCGATGCGTCGCTGCGGGCTGCCCCGGGAACAGACGACCGACCCGCTGCGTTGTGACCAAGCCGTTCGATTGGCTCCCATCCGGAAGTCAATGGCACACTTGGACGCTGGCTCCGGTTCACGCACCTCATCGAGGGCGACCCGGCGGCTGTAACCCCGAGAGGAAACCATGAAGAAGGACATCCACCCCGAGTACGTGACGACCGAGGTCACCTGCACCTGCGGCAACCAGTTCACGACTCGCAGCACCTCGACGAGCGGCTCCATCCGTTCCGAGGTCTGCTCGAACTGCCATCCGTTCTACACGGGCAAGCAGAAGATCCTCGACACCGGCGGCCGCGTCGCCCGCTTCGAGGCGCGCTACGCCAAGAAGGCTCCGGCCGAGAAGAAGTAGCTCCGGGCTTGGTGGTTTCACTGGGTAACCAGTGAAACCACCACTTCCCCCATGTCGCAACGTGGGGGAAGTGGCACTTTCACTGGTTAACCAGTGAAACCGTCACCACTACCAGGAGCCCCCGATGTTCGAAGCCGTCTCGCAGCTCGCTGACGAGCACGCCGAGCTCGAGGTGAAGCTGGCTGATCCCTCGGTGCACTCCGACCAGTCCCTGGCCCGCAAGCTGGGGCAGCGGTACGCCGAGCTGAACGCGGTCCTGCGCGCGCACGCCGACTGGATCCAGCTCGGCGAGGACCTCGAGGCCGCGCGTGAGCTCGCGGGGGATCCCGACGACGGAGCCGGGTTCGCCGCCGAGGCCGAGGAGCTGGCGAACGCCCGCACCACGGCCGAGGAGCGGCTGCGCCACCTGCTGATCCCGCGCGACGCCTCCGACGGCAAGGACGTGCTGCTGGAGATCAAGTCCGGCGAGGGCGGCGAGGAGTCGGCGCTGTTCGCGGGCGACCTGCTCCGCATGTACAGCCGGTACGCCGAGCGCCGGGGCTGGTCCACCGAGATCCTCGACGCGACCGAGTCCGACCTGGGCGGCTACAAGTCCGTCACCGTCGCGGTGAAGGCGAAGGGCACCCCCGAGCCGGGAGAGGCGCCGTACGCGCTGCTGAAGTTCGAGGGCGGCGTCCACCGGGTCCAGCGGGTGCCGGTCACCGAGAGCCAGGGGCGTGTGCACACCAGCGCCGCCGGGGTGCTGGTGATGCCCGAGGCCGAGACGGTCGAGGTGCAGATCGAGGACAAGGACCTGCGCATCGACGTGTACCGCTCCAGCGGGCCCGGCGGCCAGAGCGTGAACACCACCGACTCCGCCGTACGCATCACCCACCTCCCCACCGGCATCGTGGCCAGCTGCCAGAACGAGAAGTCGCAGCTGCAGAACAAGGAGCAGGCGATGCGCATCCTCCGCGCCCGGATCCTGGCCGTGGCCGAGGAGGAGGCCAACGCCGAGGCCAGCGACGCGCGTCGGTCGCAGGTCCGCACCGTCGACCGCTCCGAGCGCATCCGCACCTACAACTACGCGGAGAACCGCATCTCCGACCACCGCACGGGCTACAAGTCCTACGACCTCGACCGGGTCCTCGACGGTGACCTCGAGGCCGTGATCAGGTCGGCCGTGGATGCCGACATGGCCACCCGGCTCGACTCGCTGACCGCGTGAGCGACGCCGTCCAGGTGCGCGCGCTCCTGCGCGCGGCCACCTCGCGCCTCGCGGACGCCGGCGTCTCCAGCCCGGACTTCGACGCGGCCGAGCTCCTGGCCCACGTCCTCGGCACGACCCGGGGCCGGCTGCCGCTGGTCGACGCCGTCGAGCCCCGCCGCGCCGCATCCTTCGAGGAGCTGGTCACCCGACGGGCGGACCGCGAGCCGCTCCAGCACCTCACCGGGTCCGCGGCCTTCCGCCACGTCGAGCTGGCCGTCGGGCCCGGCGTGTTCGTGCCGCGCCCCGAGACCGAGCTGCTCGCCGGCTGGGCCGTCGACCGAGCAGTCGACCGGGCCCGCGAGGCGGCGACGGAGCCGGTGGTGGTCGACCTGTGCTGCGGCTCGGGCGCGATCGCGCTGAGCGTCCTGGACGAGGTGCCGCTGGCGCGCGTCCACGCCGTGGAGCTCGACCCGGGAGCCCACGCGTGGGCCGAGCGGAACCTGGGCGACACCGGCATCGATCTTCGGCTGGGCGACATGGCCGACGCCTTCCCCGAGCTCGACGGGGCCGTCGACGTGGTGGCCTGCAACCCGCCGTACATCCCCCTCGAGGCCTGGGCCAGCGTCGCCCCGGAGGCGCGCGACCACGACCCCGCGCTGGCGCTCTGGTCGGGCGACGACGGGCTCGATGCCATGCGGGTGCTGGAGTCCACGGCCGCACGCCTGCTGCGCCCCGGCGGGTGGGTCGGCGCCGAGCACGCCGACGTGCAGGGCGAGTCCGCGGCGCGGGTGTTCCTGGAGGCCGGCCGGTGGACCGAGGTGCGTGACCATCGCGACCTGGCAGGTCGTGCGCGGTACGTGACCGCCCGACTGGCACGATGACCTCGTGAACACCGCAACCAGGAGGGGTCAGTGAGCAACCGCTTCGACCTCTCCGACCCGGAGAGCCGCGAGGCCGGGGTGGCGGCCGCCGTCGCCGCCGTACGCCGGGGGCAGCTGGTCGTGCTGCCGACCGACACCGTCTACGGCCTCGGTGCGGACGCCTTCGACGCCGAGGCGGTGCAGCGCCTCCTCGACGCCAAGGGGCGCGGCCGGGACATGCCGCCGCCGGTCCTGATCTCCGCCGCGACCACCCTCGAGGCGCTCGCCACCGAGCTGCCCGGGTGGGCAGCCGGGCTGACCGAGCACTACTGGCCCGGCCCGCTGACCATCGTGTGCCGGCAGCAGCCGTCCCTGCGCTGGGACCTCGGCGAGACCCGCGGCACGGTCGCCATCCGGATGCCGGACGACCAGACCGCGCTCGACCTGCTGGAGCGCACCGGCCCGCTCGCGGTCTCCTCGGCGAACTCCACCGGCTACCCGGCCGCGACCGACGCGGACGACGCCGAGGACATGCTGGGCTGGGCCGTCGAGGTGATCCTCGACGGCGGCCCGACCTCGGGCGACAAGGCCTCGACCATCGTCGACTGCACCGGTGACCGTCCCCGGATCCTGCGCGAGGGGGCGATCACCGCGGCCCAGCTGGCGCCGGTGCTGGAGGGACTCGGCACCGAGCTCGAGACGGAGCCTGACCAGCAGTCAGAGCCGGAAGACCCGTCGGAGGACCAGCCGGAGACGAAGCCCGACACAGAGCGGGGGGCCGGGCCGGACCGTGCGTGAGTACCTGCTCGTCTTCCTCGTGGCCGGCGTGGTCAGCTACCTGCTGTGCGTCTTCGCCCGCGAGCTGGCGATCAGGTCAGGCGCCGTGGCCCGGGTGCGTGACCGCGACGTGCACGCCACTCCCATCCCCTACTTCGGTGGCGTGGCGATGCTCGGCGGTCTCGGGGCCGGTCTCCTGGTGGCCCGGCACCTGCCGTTCCTGAGCACCTCCCAGCCCGCGGTCTTCCACGACTCCGGCATCGTGCTGATCGCCGGCGCGATGATCTGTGCCGTCGGGGTCGTCGACGACCTCATCGAGCTCGACGCGATCACCAAGCTGGGCGGCCAGCTCGTGGCGGCCGGGTTCATGGTGCTCAACGACGTGCGGCTCTGGTCGATCAAGCTCCCGGTCGTGGGCCAGCTCGTGCTCGACCCCACCCAGGGGGTGCTCCTGACGATGCTGCTCGTCGTCAGCACGATGAACGCGGTGAACTTCGTCGACGGCCTCGACGGGCTCGCCGGGGGAGTGGTGCTGATCGGGGCGATCGCCTTCTTCCTCTTCTCCTACCGGCTCGCCGACGCCAACGGCTACACGCTCGCCATCACCGCGGCCATGCTCTGTGCCGCCATGGGGGGTGCCTGTGCCGGCTTCCTGCCGCACAACTTCTTCCCGGCGCGGATCTTCATGGGGGACTCCGGCTCGATGCTGCTCGGGCTGGTGCTGTCCGGGTCGACGCTCACGCTCACCGGGCAGTTCGCCGACGTCTCGGTCCAGCAGGGTGGCGGCGAGGGGTCGTTCGTGATGCTGCTGCCGATCCTGCTGCCGATCTCGATCCTGGTGGTGCCCCTCTCGGACCTGGTGACGGCCGTCGTACGCCGCACCCGGCGGGGCCAGGCGTTCTACCAGCCGGACAAGGAGCACCTGCACCACCGGCTGCTCGAGATCGGCCACAGTCAGCGCCGGGCGGTGCTGATCATGTGGCTCTGGGCCGGCCTGATCGCCTTCGGCGGCGTGCTGGTCAGTCTCTACTCCGGCCGGTTGACCTGGGCGTTGCTGGTCGCGGTGACGCTGGCGACCGTCGTGCTCACCTTCATCCTGCCGCGCGTGCAGCGCCCGGGAGAGCCTCGTCCCGAGGACCATCTGGTCCGCTGATCCCCGGGACCGTGCACAACTCGGCCCGTGGGGTACCCGGAGTCGGCCGAGGCGGAGATTTCACTTGACCCCGGACCTTGTGCTAATTTTCACAAGCACCGCCACACGCCCGATGACAACACCCGTCACGCACGGATAGTGTCACCAGACGCCAACGATGAGGCCGCCAATGTCGACGACCGCCCGCCCCGCCACGGGGCAGACCCGAAGGGGGACCTCCCAGGTCCTCCTGGTGGCAGGGCTGTGCGTCTCGGCGGTCGTCGCCCTGGCCACGCTCGTCGGCGGCCTCGTGGGGGGCTCGGACGCGGCGCTGGGGGCTCTGTCCGGCGGGTCGCTGGCGCTGTGCTTCCTCCTGTTCGGCTCGCTCGTCGTGGAGACGGCGACCCGGATGGCTCCGCAGACCGCCATCGTGATCGCGCTGATGACCTACACGCTGCAGGTGGCCGCGCTCGCCCTCGTCTTCGTGGTGCTCACGTCGTCGGGTGCCGTCGGGACCACGCTCTCCGGCGGCTGGCTGGCCGGCGGGGTCGTCGTGGCCACGGTGGCGTGGACCCTCGGGCAGCTCGTGGCCTCGACCAGGGCCCGGGTCCTCGCCTACGACATCGACCTCCCGGGGTCCGCCGCGACCAACGCCTCGGACTCGTCGCGAGAGCCGTCCGGGCGACGAGAGGTGGGTGCCCCGTGACCAGTCCTGACTGCTACGCTCCCACCGCAATGGCTCACCAGGATCCGCCGCACCAGGAGTTCCGCAGCGGCGACCCCTGGCACGCATTCTGTTACCTGGTGGCCGGGGTGGGCTTCTACGGCCTTCTCGGCTGGCTGGCAGACCTGTGGCTCGGGACCTCGTTCCTCGTAGCCGTGGGGATCCTGCTGGGCGCCGGCCTAGGGATCTACATGACCTGGTCGCGGTTCAGCCTCGAGCCCGATCCGACAGACACACAAGCTTCGACGAAGAACGTCACGACACAGGAGTTGCAGTGAGCCTCACCACGATGCTCCTCGCCCCGAGCGAGAGCTACACGCCCCCTGGGCCGGGTGACTTCAACCTGCCGCCGGTCGGGCCCGACCACACCTTCACGTTCCTCGGCCAGGAGATGTACCTCGGCGTCACCAAGCCGATGCTGATGATCGTCCTGAGCGCCGTGCTCGTCTTCGTGTTCTTCCGCGCCGCCGCGGCGAAGCGTGAGATGGTCCCGGGCAAGCTGCAGTACGTCGGCGAGCTGGGTTACGGCTTCGTCCGCAACCAGCTCGGTCGCGACATCATCGGCAGCAAGGACTTCATGCGGTTCGTGCCGTTCCTGTTCGCGCTGTTCTTCTTCGTGCTGCTGAACAACCTGTTCGCCACGATCCCGTTCCTCCAGTTCCCGACCTTCTCCCGCGCCGGGCTCGTCTACGGGCTGGTGCTGATCAGCTGGCTGGTCTACAACATCGCGGGGATCAAGGCGCAGGGCGGGCTGTTCGCCTACCTCAAGCACCAGACGGTGCCCCCGGGCGTGCACGGCCCGATGCTGGCGCTGCTGATCCCGCTGGAGTTCTTCTCCAACATCCTCGTCCGCCCGCTCACGCTGGCCCTGCGACTCTTCGCCAACATGCTGGCCGGCCACATCCTGCTGATCCTGTTCGCGCTCGGCGGGGAGTACCTCCTCGTCCACGGCGAGGGCCTGGTCAAGCCGGTCGGCATCGTGGCCTGGCTGATGTTCATCGTGATCGCCTTCCTCGAGCTCCTGGTCCAGGCGCTCCAGGCCTACGTCTTCACGCTGCTCAGCGCGCTCTACATCTCCGGCGCGATCGCCGAGGAGCACTGAGTCCCACCCCAACTTCCCGGCTCACGTCGGGGGCTGCTCCACCACAACCGAACACACCGAATCAGTTGAACCAACCGAAAGGAACTAGCCGTGCTTCCTCTGGCTATCAATGGATCCGCCAACATGGTCGGCTACGGCCTGGCTGCGATCGGCCCCGGTATCGGCGTCGGCCTGATCTTCGCCGCCTACATCAACGGGGTGGCTCGCCAGCCCGAGGCGCAGGGTCGTCTGCAGACCATCGCGTTCCTGGGCTTCGCCCTCGCCGAGGCGCTGGCCATCATTGGTATCGCCCTCGCGTTCGTGCTCTGACCGCACCACCTGACGAAGGACCGAGCACATGTATGTGATCCCGCTCGCGGAGAAGCTCAACCCGCTGCTCCCGCACCCGATCGAGATCGTCTTGTCGATCGTGGTCTTCGGCCTGCTCTACTTCCTCGCCAAGAAGTACGTGCTGCCCAACTTCGAGAAGACGTTCGCCGAGCGCACGTCGGCCATCGAGGGTGGGCTGAAGGCGGCCGAGACCAAGCAGGCCGAGGCCGACGCCAAGCTGGCCGAGCTCGAGCAGCGCCTCTCGGACGCCCGGCACGAGGCCGCGAAGATCCGCGAGGAGGCACGCGAGCAGGGTGCCCGGATCGTCTCCGAGATGCGCGAGCAGGCTCAGGAGGAGTCGACGCGGATCGTGGAGCACGGCAAGGCGCAGATCGAGTCCGAGCGCCAGCAGGCCGTGACCTCGCTGCGCGCGGAGGTCGGCACGCTGGCCACGTCGCTCGCGGGTCGCATCGTGGGGGAGACCCTGGAGGACGACGACCGCGCGGCTCGCGTGGTCGACCGGTTCCTGGCTGACCTGGAGCTGCACAACGAGGCCACCGACGCCGGTTCGAGCGCCACGGGGAGCAGCTGATGTCCAACGCCGAGCTGCGGGGCCCGTCGGCCGACGCGCTGGCCGACCTGAGCGAACAGCTCGAGGGCGTCAGCGGGTCCGACGCTGCCCAGCTGGGCGAGGACCTGTTCGGCATCGCCGCGCTGCTCCAGGACGAGCCCGGCCTGCGCCGGGTGGTCACGGACGCCGCGGTGGACGCCCCCGCCAAGTCGGGGCTGATCCGCCAGGTCCTGGACTCCAAGGTAGGCGCGAAGGCGCTCGACCTGGTCGCCGACGGGGTCGAGCGGCGCTGGGCCCGCACGCGGGACCTCGCCGACGCCCTCGAGCACCTCGGCGTCGTGGCCGTCGTGAACTCCGCCGGTGACGACCAGTCGCGTCTTTCCGACGAGCTGTTCGCGGTGGGTGAGCTGATCGACGCCCAGCCCGACCTGCGTACGGCGCTCTCGGACCCGGCCCGGTCCCGCGAGGACAAGGCGCGGTTGCTGCACTCGCTGCTCGACGGCAAGACGCTGGCGGCGACGCTGCGACTGGCCGAGCAGGCCCTGTCCGGCAGCCACCGCAGCGTGACCGTCGCGATCGAGGACTACCAGCGGATCGCCGCCGACGCCCACGGGCAGCGGGTGGCCGAGGTCGTCGTCGCCCAGGAGATGAGCGACGCCGAGGTCGGCCGGCTCGAGGCGGCGCTCAGCAACCAGTACGGCCGCACGGTGCACCTCAACATCGTGGTCGACCCCGACATCATCGGAGGCATGCGCGTGGAGATCGGTGACGACGTCATCGACGGCACCGTCTCCGGCCGGCTCGCCGACGCACGCCGCAGGCTCGCCGGCTGACCGCTCGACCCGCACCACCGCACACTTCAGATCACCGCTTTGACGCAGAGAGTAGGGACAAGGAAATGACGGAGCTTTCGATCCGTCCGGAGGAGATCCGGGACGCGCTGCAGCGCTTCGTGTCCGATTACCAGCCGGAGGCATCCAGCAAGGAAGAGGTCGGCACCGTTGCGGAGGCCGGCGACGGCATCGCCCGGGTGTCCGGGCTGCCGTCGGCGATGGCCAACGAGCTCCTGGAGTTCGAGGACGGCACTCTCGGCATCGCGCTGAACCTCGACACCCGCGAGATCGGTGTCGTCGTCCTCGGTGACTTCTCCGGCATCGAGGAGGGTCAGAAGGTCCGCCGTACGGGCGAGATCCTCTCGGTCCCCGTCGGCGACGGCTTCATGGGCCGCGTCGTGGACCCGCTCGGCACCCCGATCGACGGCCTCGGCGACATCGAGTCCGACGAGCGTCGCGCCCTCGAGCTGCAGGCCCCCGGCGTGATGGCCCGCAAGTCGGTGCACGAGCCGCTCGCCACCGGCATCAAGGCGATCGACGCGCTCACCCCGATCGGCCGCGGCCAGCGCCAGCTGATCATCGGCGACCGCTCGACCGGCAAGACGACGATCGCGATCGACACGATCATCAACCAGAAGCAGAACTGGGACTCCGGTGACCCGGACAAGCAGGTCCGCTGCATCTACGTCGCCATCGGCCAGAAGGGCTCGACCATCGCCGCCGTGCGTGGCGCCCTCGAGGAGGCCGGCGCGCTGGACTACACGACCATCGTCGCGGCCCCCGCCTCCGACAGCGCCGGGTTCAAGTACCTCGCGCCCTACACCGGCTCGGCCATCGGCCAGCACTGGATGTACGACGGCAAGCACGTCCTGATCGTGTTCGACGACCTGAGCAAGCAGGCCGACGCCTACCGCGCCGTCTCGCTGCTGCTGCGCCGCCCGC
>JAOPYC010000202.1 GCA_025964795.1 Marmoricola sp. | reverse complement strand
ACGATGCAGTACCTCTACAACGACGGCACCTCCTTCGTGTTCATGGACACCGGCACCTACGAGCAGCTCGAGGTCTCCCCGGAGGTCGTCGGCGACGCGACGAACTTCCTGCTGGAGAACCAGGAGGCCATCGTGGCCACCAACGACGGCGAGGTGCTCTACATCGAGCTCCCGGCGTCCGTCGAGCTCGTCGTGCAGTACACCGAGCCCGGCCTGCAGGGCGACCGTTCCACCGGCGGCACCAAGCCGGCGACGCTCGAGACCGGGCACAACATCGCCGTCCCGCTGTTCATCGTCACCGGCGAGAAGATCAAGGTCGACACCCGGGACTCGTCGTACCTGGGTCGCGTCTCCTCGTGAGTGCTCGCTCGAAAGCACGCAAGCGGGCGCTCGACGTCCTCTACGCCTCCGAGATGCGCGAGCGCTCGACCGCGGACGCGCTGACCGAGCAGGCCGAGGCGGGTGTGGTCAACGACTACACCGTCGAGCTGGTCCAGGGCGTCACCGAGCACCGCACGCACCTCGACGAGGTCATCTCCACCTACGCCCAGGGCTGGACCCTCGCCCGGATGCCGGCCGTGGACCGCAACGTCCTGCGGCTGGCCACCTTCGAGGTCCTCTACGTCGACGACGTCCCGGACGCGGTGGCGGTCTCCGAGGCACTCAACCTGGTGCGCGACCTCTCCACCGACGAGTCCCCGGCCTTCGTCAACGGGGTCCTGGGCAACATCGTCCGCGACCGCGCCACCTTGGTCCCCTGAAGGCCCGGTTCCGGCAAGATGTGTGCGTGACCAGCGACGCCGAGCACCCTCCCGTCCCCGTGCCCCCAGCCTTCCCGGAGGGTTGGACCGCACGTGGGCCCGTGCTGGACGACCTCGACGTCCTGGTCGAGCTGCGTGGCGCCGACCGGCTGGCGCACACCGGGTCGGCCAAGGTCGACCGCGAGGCGATCGAGTCCGAGGTCGCAGGACCGGCGTCCTGGACGCGCCGCCAGCTGCTCGCCGTGGACCCGGACGGGCGCCCGAGGGGGTGGATCAGCGTCCACGACCGCGCAGCCGGGCGCACCATGGTCGCGCTCTACGTCGACCGCACCACCGACGAGGCCTCCGCGGTCGCGACCGGCCTCTACGCCTGGGGCGAGGAGCAGGCGCAGGAGATCTCGGCGCTGCGCGAGGTGACCGCGACCCGGCTGGACGCGAGCCCGTTCGCCGAGGACACCGTGCAGCAGGAGTGGCTGACCGCTGCCGGCTACACCAAGCGCCGGACGTGGCCGCAGATGACCCGGCCCGTCACCCCTGGCGAGGCCACCTCGCTGCCCGCTCCCCGTGAGGGCGTGACCCTGCGCCGCGTCGCCAGCCACGAGAACGGCCTGCCCATCGCCCGTGACCTGCAGCTCGTGCACGAGATGCTGGAGTCCTCCTTCGAGGATCACTTCAACTCCTACCGTGAGAGCTTCCCCGAGTTCGTGCAGCGCCTGCGTGAGGACCCGGGACACCGCTGGGACCACTGGTGGCTGGCGTTCGTCGACGGCGAGGACGGGCAGCCGCTGGCCGCCGGGGCCCTGGTGGGCACCGTGCTGCAGGAGAACGCCGCCGGCCACGAGGGCAGCTACATCGAGTACATCGGCGTGCACCGGGACGCCCGTGGGCGCGGCGTCGCCAAGGCGCTGCTGTACGCCGTGATCGCCGACGCCGCCCAACGCGGACGCGACCGGGTGGGTCTCGAGGTCGACGCCGACTCGCCGACGGGCGCTGACGGGCTCTACGCGTCGATGGGCTGGAAGACCGACTACGTGCTGGAGTCGTGGTTCAAGGAGCTCGACTTCTCGAGCTGAGACTCGGTGCGCCGGGGAAGGCTGCCGAGGGACTTCGGTTGAACAATGCCGCGGCGAAACCCCACTATTCGTCGCATCCAGCACCTGGGGGTGGCAGAGTCATCGCCTGTGACCGACCCTGAGACGTTGGGCCGCGAGGCCGAGCAGAGCGACTGGCTCGACCATGCCGTCCGGGCGGGCCTCGTCGCCTACGGCGTGGTGCACGTGCTGATCGGCTGGCTGGCCGTCCAGCTCGCCCTCGGGGAGAGCAGCGGCAAGGCCAGCGCCCAGGGCGCGCTGCAGGAGCTGGCCAGCAAGCCGTTCGGCCAGACCATGGTGTGGCTCGTGGCCGTCGGGATGTTCCTGCTCGTCGTGTGGCGGTTGCTCGAGGCCGCCGTCGGCTTCCGGGAGCACGACGGCTCCGAGCGGCTGCGCAAGCGCGCCACCTCGGTGCTGAAGGCGTGCATCTACGGTGCCATCGGCGTGAGCGCGGTCAAGGTGGCGGGCGGGTCCGGCAGCTCCTCCGGCGGCTCGCGCGGGATGACGGCCCGGGCGATGGACCTGCCTGCCGGCCAGTGGATCGTGGTCGCGGTCGGCCTGGCCATCGTCGGGTACGCCGGCACGCTGGTCTGGCGGGGCTGGACCGAGAAGTTCGCCGAGCACCTCGACACCGAGGGCAAGGTGGGCTGGGACGGTGCGGCGTACCTCCTCCTCGGCAAGGTCGGCTACATCGCCAAGGGCATCGCGCTGGCGATCGTCGGCGGGCTGTTCTGCTACGCCGGCCTCTCGCACGAGCCGAACAAGTCCGGTGGCCTCGACGCCGCCCTGCGCAAGGTCCTGGAGCAGCCCTTCGGCCCCTACCTGCTGATCGCGATCGGCGTGGGCATCGCCTGCTACGGGCTGTTCTGCTTCGCCCGGGCCAGGCACCTCGACCGATGAGCCTGGGGCCGGGACGACATCGGTTCACCGGCGCCATCGCCGGGGTGGGCTCGACGAGCGGGGTGCGGATCGTGGTCGGGCGGTGGTCCGACTCGCCCCTGGGGGCCTTCGCCGACGTGATGCTGGCCGAACCCGACGGCACCCGCGTGCTGCTGGCACCCGACGACGACGTGGCCGACTTCGTGTCTACGACCTACGGCTTCGACCGGGTCGAGATCGCTGGGGTGCGGGCCGAGGTGACCGGACGCGAGTGGCACGTGAGCGCTCCGGGGCTCGAGCTCACCTTCACGACCGGATCGCGGTCATCCCTCGGCTGGCTGCTCCGGCTGGTCCCGCCGCGGGTGGCCACGGCCCCGGTGTGGGCGAGGCTCACCGACCCGGTGGCCCGGCTGGTGCTGCGCGGCGTACGCACCCGGGGGACCGCGGGAAACGGCCGTCGGGAGTACTACGGGGCCACCGACCTGCACCGAGTCACCGGCCTCGCGGGCTCCTGGCAGGGCACCGATCTGGGCGCGCTGGGCGACGTGTCGCCCGAGCCGGGCTTCGGGTTCGGGTCCACCCCGGAGCGGCCGTCCGTCACGTCCATCGTCACCACCGTCGTGGTGGGGTGAACCTGCAACACTGCGTCCATGGCGACGAACTCGTGTGACGTGGTGGTGATCGGTCTCGGCCCCGGGGGTGAGGCGGTGGCGACGGAGCTGGCCAAGGCGGGCCTCTCGGTGGTGGCCGTGGACGAGCGGCTCGTGGGTGGCGAGTGCCCCTACTTCGGCTGCATCCCGAGCAAGATGATCATCCGTGCGAGCGACGTGCTCGAGGAGGGACGACGGATCCCGGAGTTCGCCGGCGAGTCCGACGTACGCCCGGACTGGAGCGAGGTCGCCGACCGGATCCGCGACGAGGCCACCGACGACTGGAACGACCAGGTCGCCGTCGACCGGCTCGTCGACGCGGGTGCGACGTTCGTCCGAGGGCACGGCCGGATCATCGGGCCCCGGACCGTGCAGGTGGGCGACGACACCTACGAGGCCTCGAAGGGCGTCGTGCTCAACCCCGGTACGTCGCCCAGCGCGCCGCCGATCGACGGGCTCGCGGACACGCCGTACTGGACGAACCGCGAGATCCTGCGCGTCGAGTCCGTTCCCGGCTCGCTCGCGGTCATCGGCGGTGGTCCGATCGGCGCCGAGCTGGCGCAGGGGATGTCGCGGTTCGGCGTCCGGGTGACGGTGATCGAGGTGGGGGAGCGGATCCTCGGACCGGAGGAGCCGGAGTCGAGCAAGCTGGTGGCCGACGTGTTCGCCCACGAGGGCATCCAGGTGCTCACCGGCGTGACGATCAGCTCGGTGTCCTACGACGACGGGCGCTTCCGGATCGTGCTCGACGGGCAGGAGATCGACGCGGAGAAGCTGCTCGTCGCCGCGGGGCGTCGCGCGAACCTCACCGACCTCGGCCTGGAGACCGTCGGCCTCGACCCGGCGGCGCACTCCCTCGAGGTCGACGAGCGCATGCGCGCCGGCGAGGGGCTCTGGGCACTGGGCGACGTCGTGGGGCACGGCGCCTTCACGCACGTGTCGATGTACCAGTCGGCCATCCTGGTGCGCGACATCCTCGGTCAGGACGGGCCGACCGCCGACTACCGGGCCCTGCCGCACGTCACCTTCACCGACCCCGAGGTGGGCTCCGTGGGGATGACCGAGAAGCAGGCGCGCGACGCGGGTCTCAACGTGCGCGTCGGCCTCACCGACCTCGCCTCCTCGACCCGTGGCTGGATCGCCAAGGGGCAGGGCCTGATCAAGCTCGTCGAGGACGCCGACCGTGGTGTCCTGGTCGGCGCCACCGCCGCTGGGCCCAGCGGCGGCGAGATCCTCGGCATGCTGACCACCGCCGTCCACGCCGAGGTCCCGACCGACACCCTGAAGTCGATGATCTACGCCTACCCGACGTTCCACCGGGCGGTGGAGAGCGCGCTCAAGGACCTCTCGTAGGTGCTCTCAGGCCAGAGCTGGAGGTGGAGCCGCAGGGCGTCGTCCAGCTGAGCCATCAGGTGCGTGGGGACGCGGCCGAGGACTCGACCCGCAGAGGACCCGGCGGCGGGCTATACCGACGCCCGTCGTTCTGCGGATCTGATGACACCGCAGGGACCGAAGGAGCAGGGTGGCCTCCCTCGACCTAGGCAGGTGGAGCGACTCACCACTTGGGAGATCCGATGCACCGACGAAGCAAGCTCCTCGTCCCGGCGGCCGTGCTGTGCACGCTCGCCTTCGCCGGGTGCGCCGAGGTGGACGAGGCCGCCTCCGCCGGGGGTGCGGACCCGACCCCCTCTGCAGCTGCGCCGACGAAGCAGGCCAGCGTGAAGCACAAGACCGTCAGGATCAGGAAGAGCATCCCGTTCTCGAGCGACACCGTGAAGACGGGAAGCCTGGACAAGGGCGTGGTCGTGGTGGACCAGGAAGGCCAACCGGGCGTCAGCGTTCGTGTGGTCCGTCTGACGTTGAAGAACGGGGTCGAGGTCGGACGCGAGCTGGTGAGAACGGTCGTGAAGCAGCGGCCCGTAGCCCAGGTGAAGCTCCTCGGCACCCACGTGGACCCCAAGCCGAAGCCCGAGCCCGCGTCCAACTGCGACCCCAACTACGCCGGTGCCTGCGTGCCCGTCGCCAGTGACGTGGACTGTGCAGGAGGAGGCGGCGACGGTCCTGAGTACGTCCAGGGGCCGGTGGAGGTGGTGGGCAGTGACGTCTACGACTTGAACCGCGACGACGACAACATCGCCTGCGACGGCTAGAGGACCAGGCGGCGGGCGTGCAGCTCGTCGTACGCCGGGCGACAGGTCTCGGCCACCGCCGCGTCGTGCCGGCTCAGCTTGATCTCGCGCGGGCGCCAGGCCTCGAAGCCGGTGGAGCGCGCCACGGCGTCGTACCAGTGCGGCGCCCAGACGCCGTCGGAGTCGCGGAGCCCCGGAGGCCAGCTGAGCATCCGGTCGGTGAAGTCGATGCCCAGCCAGTCGCACAGCCAGCGCAGGTGGGCCTCGGGATCGCGGAGGAAGTCGCCGGCGTCGATGACGGGGGAGTCCGTGGGCAGTGCGGCCGAGAGCGGCACCTGCTGGAGGAGGCCGATGTCCTCGGGCTCGCACGCCTCGCGGGAGCGGACGTACGACGCGACCACCTCGGCGGGGTCGCGGATCAGCAGGACGTTGCGGAACCCGGCGACCCAGCCGAGGTCCATTCCCGCGGCGAGATGGTGGGTCATGTGCTTGGTGTAGTGCACCGGCGCCGAGTCGTCGGTGGTCAGCCGCCGGATCACCTCGCCGGGATCAGTCGGCTGGGAGGCGATCACCTCGTCGCGGCCGGGGTGGTCGAGGCCGGTGCGGGTGAGGTACTGCGCGTAGAACGGCTCGTCCACCACCACCGTGTCCGGCCGGTTCTCCCAGGACCGCATCACCGCCGTGGAGATGTTGCGAGGACCGCTCCACATCGCCAGCCGGACGATCATCCGCGCGACCCCACGTCCGCGGCGACGTGCTCCTGGTAGAGCGCCTGCAGCCGCTCGACGACCGGTCCGCGCTCACCGGGGCCGATCGTGCGGCCGTCCACTACGCGCACCGGGACCACCCCGGCGAACGTCCCGGTCACGAACGCCTCCGCCGCGTTGTAGACGTCGGTCAGGCTGAACGTCGTCTCCCGCGCGGGGATGTCGTTGGCGCGGCACACCTCCAGGACGTTGGCACGAGTGATGCCGGCCAGGCAGAACCGCCCGTCCGACGTCCACACCTCGCCGGCCCGGGTGACGATGAAGAAGTGGGTGCTGTTGCAGGTGGCTACGAAGCCCTGCGGGTCGAGCATCAGCGCCTCGTCGGCGCCGGCGGTGTAGGCCTGGATGCACGCCTGGATGTCGTTGAGCTTGCTGTGCGCGTTGAGCTTCGGGTCGAGGGTGTCCGGGGTGGCCCGGCGTACGTGGGTGGTGAAGAGCGTGATCCCGTCGACGACCGTCGAGGGCAGCGGCTCCTTGTGCTCGGCGATGATCACCACGGTCGCCGGCCCGATGGTCATGCGCGGGTCCTGGTAGGGCGTCGACTTCACCCCACGGGTGACCATCAACCGCACGTGCACGCCGTCGGTCATCTCGTTCGCGCGCAGGGTCGCGTAGATCGCGGCGGTGATCTCGTCGCGGCTCATCCCGAGGTCGAGCATCAGCGCGCGAGCACCCTCCTCGAGCCGGTCGAGGTGCTGGTCGCGGAACGCGGGGTGCCCGCCGGAGACCCGCAGGCCCTCCCAGACCCCGTCGCCGAGCACGAAGCCGGAGTCGAACACCGAGACCACCGCCCGCTCGCGGGGGAGCAGCTCGCCGTTGACCCAGATCAGGATGTCGGCGTTGCGGGGGTCGTCGCTGCTGTGCTGGGTGCCGGTGGTGCCGGTAGTGGTAGTGGTGGTGGTGGTCATGGGCGTCACCCTAGGAGACCGCTCAGGCGAGCAGGGTGCGGATCCAGACGTCGGTGACGGTGGCCACGTAGTCGGCCGCGGTCCGGCCACCGGCGGTAGCCAGCTGGTAGAACTCCGGGCTGTTCATCGTCCAGATCAGGTGTGCCACGTCCTCGTCTCTCAGGTCCTCGCGCAGGTCGCCGGTGGCACGGAGCTCGCGGGCGAGCATCACCATGTTGGTCGCGCGCCGCTGGTTCAGCCCGTCCCAGACCCTGCGGCACTCGGGGTCGCCCTGGGCGGCCACCCGGAGTGACTCTGCGAGCGGCACGGTGGTGGGGAAGACCCGGCCGAGCGCCTCGGCGTACGTCGTCAACTTGGCCCGGGCGCCGTGCGCCGCACGGACCGCGGCCACGTAGTCACGTTGCTCGGCGACCACCGGCTCGTCGGCGCTCCCGAGCACCATGTCGTGCACGGCCAGCAGCAGCTGCGGCTTGCGGCCGACGCTGGCGTAGAGCGTGTCGACCGAGACCTTCGCCCGGCGGGCCACGTCGGCGACGGTCGTGTCGGTGTAGCCCTGCCTGGTGAACAGGTGACGGGCCGCCTGCAGCACCGATCGACGGGTCGCGGCGGCCTGCTCCTCGCGACGGGGGGAGCGGTAGCTGCGACTGCGCTCTGACGCACGGGGGCCGTTGACCGGGGAAGGCACGAGGTCTACGTTATCAGTATTCATCCGAAGACGATTCGGACCAATCGAGGAGCAGTCATGGGCGAGAGCGTCGTCGTACACCGCACGGGCGAGGGACCGGGGACGTGGGCCATGGGGTCGCTCTTCGAGCACCTGGTGGGAGCCGGGGAGACCGACGGCCGGCTCGGGGTCTCGATCGTGACCCAGCCGCCCGGCATCGCGACGCCACTGCACCGGCACACCCGCGAGGCCGAGGCGCTGTTCGTGCTGGAGGGACGCATCGACTACCGGGCCGGGGAGGAGACGCACGAGCTCACCGACGGCACCTTCCTCTACCTGCCCCTCGGGCTGCCGCACGCGTTCCGCATCCGCGGCGACCGGCCGGCGCGATTCCTCAGCCTCACCGCGCCCGGCGGCCTGATGGGGCTCTACGACGAGGTCGGGGTGCCGGCCGCGGGGATGCACCTCCCCGGGGAGGGGGAGGGTCTGTCGATGGAGGAGGAGATCGGCCGGTGGAACGAGGTCGGTTCCCGCTACGGCCTCGAGGTGGTCGGCCCGCCCATCCCGGAGTAGGGCCCGGCGAGTCCCTCGATAGGTGCCTGTCGGTCGCTTCGGCCCCATCCGTCACAACCCTGGCCCCGCCCCGTGCAGGACACGCGGACGGCTGTCAGGAAGTGGCGGGACGGCTGCTACTGTCGGCCCCGATCGACATCCTTTAACGAGCCGTCCAGTGAGGCGGAGAAGGAGGTCCGGCGCTGATGGCACCTGCCCAGTCCGCATCTGCACCGACCGCCCCGGAGGGGGCGACCCCCGAGGGACGCACCGTCCTCGACGCCCGTGACATCTCCCGGGCCCTCACCCGCATCTCCCACGAGATCCTCGAGCGCAACAAGGGTCTCCAGCACCTGGTGCTGCTCGGCATCCCGACCCGCGGGGTCCACCTCGCGCAGCGCGTCGCCGACCGGATCGCCAAGGTCGAGGGTGCCCAGGTGCCGCTCGGCACGCTGGACATCACGATGTACCGCGACGACCTGCGCAAGCACCCCGCTCGCGGCCCGCACCACACCGTGATGCCCCCCGGTGGCGTGGACGGCAAGGTCGTGGTGCTGGTCGACGACGTGCTGTTCTCAGGTCGCACGGTCCGCGCCGCGCTCGACGCGATGAACGACCTGGGCCGGCCCGCCACGGTACGGCTGGCCGTGCTCGTCGACCGCGGGCACCGCGAGCTCCCCATCCGCGCCGACCACGTCGGCAAGAACCTCCCGAGCGCGCGCACCGAGCGCGTGATGGTCCGGCTCGAGGAGTCCGACGGCTACGACGAGGTCCGGATCGCGCCGATGGAAGGGCTGGAGGCATGAGGAAGCACCTGCTCTCGATCGACGACGTCAGCGTGGCCGACGTCGAGGCGCTCTTCGACACCGCCGCCGAGATGCACGACGTGCAGCGCCGCTCGGTGAAGAAGCTCCCCGCCCTGCGCGGGCGCACCGTGGTCAACCTGTTCTTCGAGGACTCCACCCGCACCCGCTCCTCCTTCGAGATCGCCGGCAAGTGGCTCTCCGCCGACGTCATCAACGTCTCGGCCAAGGGGTCCAGCGTCAGCAAGGGCGAGAGCCTGCGCGACACCGTCCTCACCGTCGCCGCGATGGGCGTCGACGGCCTCGTGATCCGGCACGCTGCGAGCGGCGCGGCCCAGCAGGTCAGCCAGTGGACCGACGCCGTGGTGATCAACGCCGGCGACGGGATGCACGAGCACCCGACGCAGGCGCTGCTCGACGCCTACACGCTCCAGCGGCGGATGGGCACCCTCGAGGACAAGCACGTGGCCATCGTCGGCGACGTCACCCACAGCCGCGTCTTCCGGAGCAACGTGCTGCTGCTCGCCAAGCTCGGCGCGCACGTCACCGTCGTCGCGCCGCCCACGCTGATGCCGGCCGGGGTCACGGCCTGGTCGAAGGACGCCGGGTTCGAGACGTCGTACGACCTCGACTCGGTGCTGCCCGACGCCGACGCCGTGATGATGCTGCGCGTCCAGCGGGAGCGGATGAACGGCGCCTACTTCCCGAGCGCGCGGGAGTACACCGTCGGCTACGGCCTCACCCGCGACCGGCTCGCCACCCTCAAGCCCGACGCGCCGATCTGCCACCCCGGGCCGATGAACCGGGGGCTGGAGATCGCCGCCGACGCCGCCGACGCCGCGCAGTCCGCGGTGCTGGACCAGGTCTCGGCGGGGGTCGCCATCCGGATGTCGGTGCTCTACCACCTGCTCGCCGGCGAAGGGAGTGCGACATGAGTGTCGACCAGCTCGACCACCGACTCGTCATCAAGGGAGCCCGCATCCTCGGCGGGGAGCCCCAGGACCTGTACGTCGACGACGGCGTGCTCGTGGCCGAGGCCCCCAGCGGCGCGTCGGAGATCGACGCCGACGGCCTGGTCGCCCTGCCCGGCCTGGTCGACCTGCACACCCACCTGCGCGAGCCGGGCCGCGAGGACGCCGAGACGGTCCTCACCGGATCGCGGGCGGCCGCGCTCGGGGGGTTCACCGCCGTGCTCGCGATGGCCAACACCTCGCCGGTCACCGACACCGCCGAGGCCGCCGAGCGGATCCTCGACCTCGGCCGGCTGGCCGGGCTGGTCGACGTGCAGCCCGTGGGGGCGGTGACCCGCGGCCTGGCCGGCCAGGAGCTCGCCGAGCTCGGCCTGATGGCGCGCTCGCGGGCCAAGGTGCGCGTCTTCTCCGACGACGGCAAGTGCGTGCACGACCCCCGGGTGATGCGACGGGCACTGGAGTACGTCCGCGCCTTCGGCGGCGTCATCTCGCAGCACTCGCAGGACCCCGACCTCGCCGGCCCCACGGCGTGCTGCCACGAGGGCGAGCTCTCCGGGCGCCTCGGGCTGCCCGGCTGGCCCGGGATCGCCGAGGAGGTGATCGTCGCGCGCGACGTGATGCTCGCGCGGCACACCAACAGCCGGGTGCACGTCGCCCACGTCTCCACCGCCGGGTCCGTCGAGGTGATCCGTTGGGCCAAGGGCCAGGGCATCGACGTCACCGCCGAGGTGACGCCGCACCACCTGCTCCTGACCACCGACCTGCTCGCCGGCTTCGACCCCGTCTACAAGGTGAACCCGCCCCTGCGTCCCGACGAGGACGTCGCCGCCCTGCGGGACGCGCTGGCGGACGGCACCATCGACGCGGTCGCCACCGACCACGCGCCGCACGCCCGGCACGACAAGGAGCACGCCTTCGTCGACGCCGCCTTCGGGATGCTCGGCCTCGAGACCGCGCTCTCGGTGGTCAGCGAGGTGATGGTCACCTCCGGCGCGATGACGTGGTCCGACGTGGCCCGGGTGATGTCGCAGAACCCCGCCCGCATCGCGGGGCTGGACGGCCACGGCGGCACCCTCTCGGTCGGTCAGCCGGCCAACCTCACCCTGGTGGACCCGGCCGCGATCGTCGTGGTCGACCGTGCCGCCTCGGCCTCGCTCTCGCGCAACAACCCCTGGCACGACCGCAAGCTGACCGGCGCGGTCGTCGCGACGGTGCTGCGCGGGGTCCCAACCGTCCTTGACTCCCGACTCCTGGAGAAGTAGTGGTTTCGACAAGCTCAACCAGCACCAACGGCCGTGACGCGATCCTCGTGCTCGAGGACGGACGGGTCTTCCGCGGGGAGTCCTACGGGGCGACCGGCGAGACGTTCGGCGAGGCGGTGTTCTCGACCGGGATGACCGGCTACCAGGAGACGCTCACCGACCCGTCGTACCACCGGCAGGTCGTGGTGATGACCAGCCCCCACATCGGCAACACGGGCATGAACGACGACGACATCGAGTCGAAGCGCATCTGGGTCAGCGGGTACGTCGTCCGCGACCCCGCCCGCGTCCCGTCCAGCTGGCGCTCCACCCGCTCGCTCGACGACGAGCTGCGCGAGCAGGGGGTCGTCGGCATCAGCGGCGTCGACACCCGCGCGCTGACCCGGCACCTGCGTGAGCGCGGCGCCATGCGCGTCGGCATCTCGTCGGACACCGACAGCGCCGAGGCCCTCCTCGCGCGGGTCAGGGAGTCGGCCGAGATGGCCGGCACCGAGCTCGCCGGGGAGGTCTCCACGAAGCAGGCCTACGTCGTCCCGGCGGTCGGGCAGAAGCGGTTCACCGTGGCGGCCGTCGACCTCGGCATCAAGTCGAACACCCCGCGGATGATGGCCGAGCGCGGCATCGAGGTGCACGTGCTCCCCGCGACCTCCACGTTGGAGGACGTCCTCGCCGTGCAGCCCGACGGTCTCTTCTTCTCCAACGGCCCCGGCGACCCGGCCGCCACCACCCACCAGATCGCCCTGCTCCAGGGCGCGCTGGAGGCGGGCCTGCCCTACTTCGGGATCTGCTTCGGCAACCAGCTCTTCGGCCGGGCGCTCGGGTTCGGCACCTTCAAGCTGAAGTACGGCCACCGCGGCATCAACCAGCCCGTGATGGACCGTACGACGGGCAGGGTCGAGGTCACCGCCCACAACCACGGCTTCGCCGTCGACGCCCCGCTCGAGGGCGCCACCGAGACGCCCTACGGCTCGGTCACCGTCAGCCACGTCTGCCTCAACGACGACGTGGTCGAGGGGCTCGAGCTCCGCGACGGCGAGGGCAACCTGAAGAGCTTCTCGGTGCAGTACCACCCGGAGGCCGCGGCCGGACCGCACGATGCGGCGTACCTCTTCGACCGGTTCACCGGTCTGATGGACTCGACCAACGGGAAGGACGCCTGACATGCCGAAGCGCGAAGACATCCAGAGCGTGCTGGTCATCGGCTCCGGGCCGATCGTGATCGGGCAGGCGTGCGAGTTCGACTACTCGGGCACGCAGGCCTGCCGGGTGCTGATGGCCGAGGGGATCCGGGTCATCCTGGTCAACTCCAACCCGGCGACGATCATGACCGACCCCGAGTTCGCGGACGCGACGTACGTCGAGCCGATCACCGCAGAGTTCGTCGAGAAGGTCATCGAGAAGGAGCGCCCCGACGCGCTGCTGGCCACGCTGGGCGGGCAGACCGCGCTGAACACCGCGATGGACCTCGACCGGCTCGGCGTCCTGGAGAAGTACGGCGTGGAGCTGATCGGCGCGAGCATCGAGGCGATCAACCGCGGCGAGAACCGCGAGTCGTTCAAGCAGATCGTCGAGGACCTCGGCGGCGAGTGCGCGCGCTCGGTCGTGTGCCACACCCTCGAGGACTGCTTCGAGGCCTCGAAGGACCTCGGTTGGCCGATGGTGGTCCGGCCCAGCTTCACCATGGGCGGCACCGGCTCCGGCATGGCGTACGACGAGGACGACCTGCGCCGGATGGCGGGGGCCGGGCTGGCGGCCAGCCCGACGACCGAGGTGCTCCTCGAGGAGTCGATCATCGGCTGGAAGGAGTACGAGCTCGAGGTCATGCGCGACACCGCCGACAACGTGGTGATCGTCTGCTCCATCGAGAACCTCGACCCGATGGGGGTGCACACCGGCGACTCCATCACGGTGGCGCCGGCGATGACGCTCACCGACCGGGAGTACCAGTACCTCCGCGACCTCTCCATCGGCATCATCCGCTCGGTCGGGGTCGACACGGGTGGCTGCAACATCCAGTTCGCCGTCAACCCGGCGGACGGTCGCGTGGTCGTCATCGAGATGAACCCGCGCGTCTCGCGCTCCAGTGCGCTGGCCTCCAAGGCGACCGGCTTCCCGATCGCCAAGATCGCGGCGAAGGTGGCCATCGGCTACACCCTCGACGAGATCCCCAACGACATCACCAAGGAGACGCCGGCGAGCTTCGAGCCGACGCTCGACTACGTCGTGGTGAAGGTGCCGCGGTTCGCGTTCGAGAAGTTCCCGGCCGCCGACCCGATCCTGACCACGCACATGAAGTCGGTCGGCGAGGCGATGGCGATCGGGCGCAACTTCACCGAGGCGCTGCAGAAGGCGCTGCGCTCGCTGGAGGACAAGAAGGCGATCTTCGACTGGAGCCACCGGCTCGTGGAGCTCGACAAGGACGCGATCCTCGAGGCCATCCGGAAGCCGCACGACGGCCGGCTGCGCGAGGTGATGGACGCCCTCCGGGCGGGCGCCACGGCCCAGGAGGTCCACGACGCCACGCTGATCGACCCGTGGTTCATCGACCAGCTGTGCCTGATCAACGAGATCGCCCAGGACGTGATCGCGGCCGACGAGCTGACCCCGGCGCTGCTGCGGCGGGCCAAGCGCCACGGCTTCTCCGACGCGCAGCTCGGCCGGATCCGCGACATGAAGGAGGACGTGGTCCGCGGGGTGCGGCACGCCCTCGGGGTGCGGCCGGTCTACAAGACGGTGGACACCTGCGCGGCGGAGTTCGCCGCCAAGACGCCCTACCACTACAGCTCCTACGACGAGGAGACCGAGGTGGCGCCGCGCGAGAAGGCGGCGGTGATCATCCTGGGGTCCGGGCCCAACCGCATCGGGCAGGGCATCGAGTTCGACTACTCCTGCGTGCACGCGAGCCTGGCCCTGCACGAGGCCGGCTACGAGACCGTGATGGTCAACTGCAACCCCGAGACCGTCTCCACCGACTACGACACCTCCGACCGGCTCTACTTCGAGCCGCTCACTCTCGAGGACGTGCTCGAGATCGTGCACGCAGAGGCGAAGGCTGGCCCGATCGCCGGGGTCATCTGCCAGCTCGGCGGCCAGACGCCGCTCGGACTGGCCCAGGGGCTCGAGGACGCCGGGGTGCGGATCGTCGGCACCCCGCCGGCCGCGATCCACCTCGCCGAGGAGCGCGGCGCCTTCGGGCGGGTGCTCGCGGAGGCCGGGCTGCCGGCCCCCAAGCACGGGATGGCGACCTCGTTCCCGGAGGCGCAGGAGATCGCCGCCACCATCGGCTACCCGGTGCTGGTGCGGCCGTCCTACGTCCTGGGTGGGCGGGGCATGGAGATCGTCTACGACGACGAGTCGCTCAGCGGCTACATCAAACGGGCCACCGAGATCAGCCCCGAGCACCCGGTGCTGGTCGACCGGTTCATCGACGACGCGGTCGAGATCGATGTGGACGCGCTCTACGACGGCACCGAGCTCTACCTCGGCGGCGTGATGGAGCACATCGAGGAGGCCGGGATCCACTCCGGCGACTCGTCCTGCGCGCTGCCGCCGATCACCCTCGGCAAGGAGGAGATCGGCCGGATCCGCGAGGCCACCGAGGCGATCGCCAGTGGAGTGGGGGTGCGCGGGCTGCTCAACATCCAGTTCGCCCTGGGCTCCGACGTGCTCTACGTCCTCGAGGCCAACCCGCGGGCCAGCCGCACGGTGCCGTTCGTGTCCAAGGCGACCGCCCGACCGCTGGCCAAGGCCGCGGCCCGGATCATGCTCGGCGAGACCATCGCCGCGCTGCGCGCCGAGGGCGTGCTGGCGGCGGTGGGTGACGGGGGAGACCTGCCCGGTGACGCCCCGATCGCGGTCAAGGAGGCCGTGATGCCGTTCAACCGGTTCAAGACGATCGACGGCAAGACGGTCGATGCGATCCTCGGCCCGGAGATGCGCTCGACCGGCGAGGTGATGGGCTTCGACGCCGACTTCGGCAAGGCCTTCGCCAAGGCCCAGACCGCGGCGTACGGCTCGCTGCCGCTGTCGGGGCGGGTGTTCGTCTCGATGGCCAACCGCGACAAGCGGAGCATGATCTTCCCGGTGAAGCGCCTGGCCGACCTGGGCTACGAGATCCTCGCCACCCAGGGGACCGCCGAGGTGCTGCGGCGCAACGGGGTGTCCGCGAGCGTCGTACGCAAGTTCAGCGAGGGCGACGCGCCCGACGGCGAGAAGACCGTCGTCGGCAAGATCCTCGACGGCGAGATCAACCTGGTGGTGAACACGCCGCACGGCACCACCAGCGGTGGTTCGCCGCGGCTCGACGGCTACGAGATCCGCACGGCCGCGATCCTGCTGAACATCCCCTGCATCACCACGGTGCAGGGGCTCGGCGCAGCGGTGCAGGGGATCGAGGCAATGCGGGCCTCCGACATCGGGGTGCGCTCGCTGCAGGACTGGGCCCGGTGACGGGCTACCACCAGCTGTTCGACCGGGTGCTGACCAGGACCGACGCCGAGAAGGTGCACGGGCTGGCCTTCGGCGCCATCCGCGCGGCCCAGCCGGTGACCCGCCTCATCGGGGGCCGGCTGAGCAGGGTCGGCCACCCGGGATCCCGGCGACTGATGGGCCTGGACTTCCCGGGCGTGCTCGGCCTGGCCGCCGGCTTCGACAAGAACGGGGTCGGCATCGACGCCCTGGCCAACATGGGCTTCGCGTTCGTGGAGATCGGCACCGTCACCGCGGAGCCGCAGCCGGGCAACCCGAAGCCGCGGCTGGCCCGGCTGCCGGCGGACCGCGCGATCGTCAACCGGATGGGCTTCAACAACGACGGCGCCGAGGTGGTCGCGCAGCGGTTGGCCACGCGTCGGCTGGACCGCCACGGCCGCCGGGCCGGCGTACCGCTCGGCATCAACATCGGCAAGACGAAGGTCGTCCCCGAGGAGGACGCGGTCCGGGACTACGAGAAGAGCACCACGCTGCTGGCGCCGCACGCCGACTACCTCGTGGTCAACGTGTCCTCGCCGAACACTCCCGGCCTGCGCGACCTCCAGGCGGTGGGCAAGCTGGAGCCGTTGCTGCGCGCCGTACGCCGCCGGGCCGACGACGTCGCCGACGGCCACGTGCCGCTGCTGGTGAAGATCGCCCCGGACCTCGGCGACAAGGACGTGCTGTCCGTCGCGGACCTGGCCGTGGAGCTCGGGCTGGACGGCATCGTGGCCACCAACACCACGATCACCCGGGCAGGCCTCGCCTCGACCCCCGAGCAGGTCGAGGCCGCTGGAGGCGGCGGGCTCTCCGGGGCACCGCTGCTCGAACGGGCCACCCAGGTGGTCCGGCTGCTCCGCGATCGGGTCGGTCCCGACCTCGCCCTGATCGGGGTCGGCGGCATCGCCACGCCGGAGGACGCCCTCGAGCGGCTGGAGGCCGGCGCCGACCTGCTGCAGGGCTACACCGGCTTCGTCT
>JAOPYC010000134.1 GCA_025964795.1 Marmoricola sp. | reverse complement strand
CGGCTCGGTGGTCACGCGGACACCCACGAGGTCGACGGCATCGCTGTCGACACCGGGTTCATCGTGCACAACGAGCGCACCTACCCGAACCTGATGCGCCTCTTCGACGAGCTCGACGTGCGCACCCAGGAGTCGGACATGTCGATGTCGGTGCGCTCCGACGACCATCACCTGGAGTGGGCCGGAGCCCTCGGCCTCCCGGGGCTGTTCCCGACGTGGCGCAACGCCGTGCGGCCGTCGTACCTGCGGATGCTGACGGAGATCCCGCGGTTCCACCGGATGGCTCGCCGGCTGCTGGAGACCTCGGAGGTCGCGACGAGCTCGAGCGCCGACATGGACGAGACGCTGGATGCCTTTTTGGAGCGCGGCAGCTTCTCGCCGCTGTTCCGCACCCACTTCATGGAGTCGCTGGTCGCGTGCGTGTGGTCCTGCGACCCGGCCGTGGCGCTCGACTACCCGGCGCGCTACCTGTTCAGCTTCCTGCAGCACCACGGCATGCTCCAGATCTTCGGCTCGCCGCAGTGGCGCACGGTCACCGACGGCTCGCGTGAGTACGTCGCGAAGCTCGCCGCCCGGCTCCCCGACGTCCGCACCGGCACCAAGGTGACCTCGGTGCTCGAGACCGCCACCGGCGTGGAGGTCACCGACGGCAACGGCCAGGTCGACACCTACGACGCCGTCGTCGTCGCCACCCACCCGGGCCAGGCGCTCGCCCTGCTGGCCGAGCCGACCGCGACCCAGCGCGACGTGCTCACCGCGATGCCCTACTCCTCGAACACCGCGCAGCTGCACACCGACCAGAGCGTGCTGCCCCGCCACCACCGCGCGCGAGCGTCGTGGAACTACCTGCGCCGCCCGGCGGCCGCGAGCCGCACGGTCACCGTCAGCTACGACATGACCCGACTGATGCGCCTGCCGACCCCCGCCGACGGTCGCCGCTTCATCGTCACCCTGGGTGGCCAGGACATCGTCGACCAGTCGCAGGTCATCGAGACCATGGAGTACGCCCACCCGATCTACACGCCCGCCTCGGTCGCGGCCCAGCGTCGCCTGCCCGAGTGCGACAGCGACCGGATCGTGTTCGCCGGCGCGTGGCACGGCTGGGGCTTCCACGAGGACGGCGCCCGCTCGGGGGTCCGGGCCGCGGCCAGGCTCGGTGTCGAATGGGGCCCGGACGGCGTCGGTGTCGAGCCGCTGCCGGTCGAGGCCACGTCGTACGCCACCACGATCAGGCACACCCGCCGCCAGCCGTTCCAGCGCACCTTCACCCACCGCTCGCGCACCTGGGTCGTCGACCTGGACAACCTGCCCGACCACGGCCTCCTCGGCCGGTTCGAGGCGCGCGACCACCTCGGCGACCCCGACGCCTCGATCAAGGCCAACGTCGAGCGCTTCCTCGCGCTCAACGGCGTCGAGCCGGACTGCGGCCGTATCGTGATGGCCGCCAACGCCCGCGCGCTCGGCCACTGCTTCAACCCGATCAGCGTGTTCTGGTGCCACCGTCGCGGCGGGGAGCTCGCCGGCGTGGTCGTCGAGGTGCACAACACCTACGGCGACCGGCACGCCTACCTCGTCCACCCCGACGAGCAGGGCCGCGCGCGGACCGAGAAGCAGATGTACGTCTCCCCCTTCCACGGCACCGACGGCTACTACGAGATCGCCGTGCCCCGCCCCGTCGACGGGCTGCACGTCGTGGTGACGCTGCACAGCGACGACGGCGCCGTGTTCACCGCCTCCCTCGACGGGGAGCGCACCCCGTCCTCGCCCCTGCGCAGCGCTCCCGCGGCCCTGCGCGGCACCGTCCTCATCCACGCCCACGGCATCTGGCTGTGGGCCCGAAGGCTCGGAATCCGGAAACGGCCCGACCATCCCCGACAGGAAGGCGTCTGAGATGACGACGACCCCCCTCCGCCCGGAGTCCGCCTGGGCTTCGCTGGACACCGTCCCCGCAGGCCTCAAGGCGGATGTCTCGGCCCGGATCGCCCGCTCGCTCTTCCGCGCCGCCGTCAACCGGCTGCCCGTCACCGTCCGCGAGGGCAGTGCCTCCACGAAGACGTGGGGCACCGGCGGGCCCGAGATGCGCATCCAGCGCCCAACCGAGTTCTTCGCCCGGGTCGGCCGTGACGGCCTGATCGGCTTCGGCGAGGCCTACCTGACCGGGGCCTGGGACGCCGAGGACCTCGGCGGCTTCCTGACCGTGCTCGCCGCGGAGATGCCGAACCTCATCCCCGCGCCCCTGCAGAAGCTCCGCGCCGCCTACGTACGCCGCCCGCCGCGCCACCAGCAGAACACGCAGGCGAACACCCGCGACAACATCTCGCACCACTACGACCTGTCCAACGACCTGTTCAAGCAGTTCCTGGACGAGACGCTGAGCTACTCCTCCGCGCTCTACGACACCTCGGTCACCGACCGGGGCGACCACCTCGAGGCGGCGCCGCCGGAGGGACACAGAAGCGAGTCGCTCGCCGAGGCGCAGGTGCGCAAGATCGAGCGGCTCCTCGACCAGACCGGCGTCGGCGAGGGCACTCGAGTGCTCGAGGTCGGCACCGGGTGGGGCGAGCTTGCCGTCCGGGCCGCTCGCCGCGGCGCGACGGTGCACTCGGTCACCCTCTCCAAGGAGCAGCTGGACCTCGCCGAGGAGCGGGTCGCCGAGGCCGGGTTCGCCGACCGGGTCACCATCGAGCTGAGCGACTACCGCGACGTCCAGGGCCAGTACGACGCCGTCGTGTCGGTCGAGATGATCGAGGCCGTGGGCCACGAGTTCTGGTCGACGTACTTCCAGACCATCGACCGGCTGCTCGCCCCCGGCGGCAAGGTCGGGATCCAGGCGATCACGATGCCGCACGACCGGATGATGGCCACCCGGAGCACGTGGACGTGGATCAACAAGTACATCTTCCCGGGCGGGTTCCTGCCCTCGGTGACCGCGATCGACGAGATCACCCGCGCCGACACCGCCCTGCGGATCAGCGAGCGGCTCTCGTTCGGCCAGCACTACGCGGAGACCCTGAAGCGCTGGGACGAGGCCTTCATGGCGGCCCGCGAGGAGGTCCGCCGGCTCGGCTTCGACAAGACGTTCCAGCGGATGTGGCACTTCTACCTGGAGTACTCCCGCGCGGGCTTCGCGTCCGGCTACATCGACGTGCAGCAGCTGACCTTGGACCGGGGTGACGCATGACCACCACCCAGTCGCGCCCGGGCCTGTCCGCGGTGCCCACCGATTCCGTCGCTGCCCGCCTCGAAGCAGCGCTGCGACCTTTCGTCGGCGGCGACCTGCCGGTCCGGCTGCGCGCGTGGGACGGCTCGGAGGCCGGCCCGGAGGACGCCCCCCTGCTCGAGCTGCGCACGCAGGACGCCGTACGCCGGCTGCTGTGGCATCCCGGTGAGCTCGGGGCGGCGCAGGCCTACGTCACCGGCGACATCGAGGTCCACCACGACCTGGACGCCGCCCTGACCCACGTCTGGTCGGTGGCCGCCGAGCGCGGCCTGTCCGGCGTACGTCCCACCCCGGCGGCGTTCGTGCAGGCCCTGCGTACGGCGCTCGGCGTCGGCGCGGTCGGCAAGCCCCCGGCCCTGCCCACGTCGCAGGCACGGGTGCGCGGCCGGCTGCACAGCAAGCTGCGTGACCGGCGGGCGATCAGCCACCACTACGACCTCTCCAACGAGTTCTACTCGTTGATCCTCGAGCCGCAGATGGCGTACTCCTCGGCTTATTGGCGGTCCGAGGAAGCGTCGTACACCCTCGAGGACGCGCAGCGCGACAAGCTGGACCTGGTCTGCCAGAAGATCGGCCTGGAGCCCGGGATGCGGTTCCTCGACGTCGGCTGCGGCTGGGGCTCGCTGTCGCTGCACGCGGCCGAGCACTTCGGGGCGCAGGTCACCGGCGTCACCATCGCCGCCGAGCAGAAGCGGTTCATCGACGCGCGGATCCGCGAGCGTGGGCTCGAGGGTCGCGTGGAGATCCGGCTGCAGGACTACCGGGTGATCCCGGAGGTCGTCGCCCAGTCGAGGCCCTTCGACGCGGTCGCCTCGATCGAGATGGGCGAGCACGTCGGTGAGCAGAACTACGGCGCCTACGCGCAGGTCCTCCACGACGCCGTGAAGCCCGGTGGGCGCGTGCTGATCCAGCAGATGTCCCGCGCGGGTCGGCGCAAGGGTCACCCGGGCGGCGGGCCGTTCATCGAGTCCTTCATCGCGCCGGACATGCACATGCGGCCGGTCGGCGAGACCGTGGCGTTCCTCGAACGCGGGGGCCTCGAGGTGCGCGACGTGCACGGGCTGCGCGAGCACTACGTGCTCACCGTCGACGGCTGGCTGCAGAACTTCGAGGCGAACCTCGAGCGGCTCACCGAGCTGGTCGGCGAGGAGGTCGTGCGCGTGTGGCGGCTCTACCTCGTCGGTGGGTCGATGGCCTTCCGCGACGGCCGCATGGGTGTGGACCAGATCCTGATGGTGCGTCCCGGCGCATCGCATACGCTGCCTCCTGTGAGGAACTGGTGAACGACAGGTGACGCTGCTGACAGTGCTCGGGTCATCGCTGGGCGCTGTTGTGGTCCTGATGGGCGTGACCGCGGTCGTCTCGAGGCGGGTCGGGCGGGTCTCCGTCGTCGACGTCACCTGGGGTCTGGGCTTCGTGGCGGTCGCGCTGGTCAGCGCCGCGCTCGGTGACGAGCCGGTGCGCCGGCTGCTGCTCCCGATGGTCGCCGTGTGGGGCCTGCGCCTCGCCTGGCACATCGGCCAGCGGCAGCTCGCACATCCCGTGGAGGACCCGCGCTACGCCGAGATGCTCGGCGAGGGTGGCTTCGCGATGGCGCTGCGCCGGGTGTTCCTGGTGCAGGGCTTGGTGATGTGGTTCGTGTCGCTGCCCGTGCAGGTGGCCGCGACGACCGGGACCAGGTGGCCCTGGCTGGTGTACGTCGGCGTGGTGGTCTGGGTGGTGGGGTTGCTCTTCGAGTCGGTGGGCGACGCCCAGCTCACGGCGTACAAGCAGGACCCGGACCGCAAGCCGATCATGGACGGCGGCCTGTGGGGCTGGACGCGGCACCCGAACTACTTCGGCGACTTCGCCGTGTGGTGGGGCATCTGGCTGGTCGGCGGTCTCGCCGGCGGGCTGCTGCCCGCACTGACGATCTTCTCGCCCGCCGCGATGACGTTCTTCTTGATGTTCGCCTCCGGCGCGCGGCTGCTGGAGAAGACGATGATGAAGCGCGAGGGCTACCGGGAGTACGCCGAGCGGACCCCGATGTTCTTCCCGCGGCCGCCCCGGACGCGGGTCAGCTGACCCGCTTGGGCTTGCCCGGCTCCATCGCGTCCGGGCGGCGCAGGTAGAGCGGGCTCGGCTCAAGCAGCTCGAACCGCCGCTTCACCACGACGTCGCACAGCACCGCGGCCGAGGGGTGCTCGGGTCCGGCGGCGGTCGGGAAGGCCTCGGGGTAGAGCACCGCTCCCCGGCCCACGACGGTCCGCTCGGTCGCGGCGTCGACGGGCTTGAGTACCTCCGGCCCGTGGACGCGCCGGCCTCCGACGTACGACGCCAGGTAGACCTCCTTGCGGCGCGCGTCCGTGGCCACCATGAAGTCCTCGAGCCCGGCGTCCACGGCGGCCGCGGCGAGGATGTCGAGCGTGCACACGCCGTGCACCGGGATCTCGCGCACGTAGCCCAGCGTCCGCGCCGTCACCAGCCCGACCCGGAGCCCGGTGTAGGGACCCGGCCCGACCCCGACGGCGACCGCCGTGAGGTCCGCCGCGCGGATGCCCGCATCCGCCAGCACGCTCTCGATGCCCGGCGCCAGCATCTCCCCGTGCCGCATCGACTCCGTCGACTCGAACGACGCCACCACGGAGTCCCCGTCGTGCAGGGCCACGGTGACGTGCGGGGTGGCGGTGTCGAAGGCAAGCAGCACCCCCCGAGCCTAGGCGACGCCCCCGGCGTCACCCATGGTGGTCGAGGAGCGAGCGCAGCGAGTGTCTCGAGACCATCGTGAGCCGACAGCACGAGCCGGCCGGGGCATGCCGGTAGCTCCGCGATCCGGGTGTGGCTGGTCGTCGTCATGAGGTAACTCAAGCACCGACCACTGACAAGGAATCGACTCAGAAGCCCTTCTGCACAAGGGATTCCTAACTTTCTTGAACTATGCTCCGAAAGCTCGGCCGAGGTCCGATTCGCTGTTGACTCAGCCGCTGGTGACCAGGCCGATGGAGCCGAGGTCGAACTCGCGCCACCTCGGGCCGACGGGGGTGAGGGTGAGGGTGCGCTGTTCGTCGGGCGCCTGTTTCAGGCTGAGCTCGAGGCGGTCGCCGGAGAGGGCCTCGGCGAGGCCCTCGCCCCACTCCACGACCGTGACCGCCTCGTCGATGTCGGTGTCCAGGTCGAGGTCGTCGAGCTCGGCGGTGTCGCCGAGGCGGTAGGCGTCGACGTGCACCAGCGGCGGGCCGTCGGACAGCGACGGGTGGACGCGGGCGATCACGAAGGTCGGCGAGGTGATGTCCCCGCGGACGCCGAGGCCGATGCCGATCCCCTTCGTCAGCGTCGTCTTGCCGGCCCCGAGGTCGCCGGTGAGGATCACCAGGTCGCCGGGACCGAGGCGCTCGGCCAGGTGCTCGCCGAACTCGCGGGTCTCCTCGGCGGTGGCGAGGGTCTGCGTGATGGGGAGCATCCGCAGCATGGTGAGGCGGTTGCCGTTGCGGTCGGCCTCGACGTAACCGAGGTTGCGCCAGAAGCTGATCGTCCCCGGCAGCTCCACGCGGGCCTCCAGCTCGAGACCGGTGAAGCCGCGGTCCTGCGCGATCTCGCGGGCCCGCGAGGCCATCTGCGCGGCGACCCCGAGGCCCCGCACGGAGCTGAGCACGCCGACGCGCCGCAGCCCGAGGAGCCGGCCCCGGGGCTCGAGCAGCAGCGCGCCGACCGGCTCCCCGTCGTGCTCGACCAGCAGGCCACCGTGGGCGTCCAGCGCCTCACGCACGGTCTCGACGGTCTCCTGCAGGGCGGTGGCGGGCGGGTCGAGCGGCGGGCGGTCGGCGAAGGCCTCGTGCACGACCGTGAGGACGTCGGCCGCACGCGACCCGTCGACCTCCCTGATGGTGGTGTCGTCGCTCATCCGGCGGCCTCCTCCACGAGGTCCTGGAGTGCTGCGTTGACGACGTCACGTGACTCGAAGATGACCATGTGCCCCGCGCCCACGACCTCGACGAGCCGGGCCCCGGGCATCTGCTCGGCCATCTTCCGGCTGTGGTCGATCGAGGTCAGCCGGTCCTTGGTGCCACAGATGATGGTCGTCTCGATGCCCGCGAAGGCCGCCAGGTGCTCGAACTTGTCCAGCTGCGAGAAGCTCGGGAAGAACTGGGCGAGCACGTCGAACGAGGTGCCGGCGAGCATCTCGTCGAGGAACTCGACCTCCGCGGCCGGGACGTCCTTGCCGCCGAAGGCGAACATGTCGGCCACCAGGAAGCCGACGTTGGAGCCGGGACGACGCGCCGAGTCCACCAGCTCGGGCGCCCGGGCCATGGCGGCGATGACGCGCGGGGCCAGCACCTGGCCGACCCGGTCAGGGATCCAGCGGCTCAGCGTGCGGTGCGGCTGCAGGCCACCCGCGGTGGTCGAGATGAGGGCCACGCCTGTGACCCGCTGGGCGAACATCTCCGGGTGCCTCTCGGCGAAGGCGATGATGGACATCCCGCCCATCGAGTGGCCGACCAGGATGACGTCGCCCGTCGGCGCCAGCGTCGCGATCACGTCGGCGAGGTCGTCGCCCAGCTGGTCGATGTTGGCGTGCTCGCGGTCGGACCGCTCCGAGCGCCCGTGCGAGCGCTGGTCGTAGAACGCCATCCGGTGGCTGCCCCGGAACGCCTCCCGCTGGAAGTGCCAGCAGTCGAGGTTGAGCGCGTAGCCGTGCACGAACACCACCGTGACGTCCTGGCGCCGCGGCCGCTTGCCCCCGGCGTACGGCGAGATCTCGTCGACCTCCGCGTGGAGCACCACACCGTCGTCGCACTTGACCTGCTGGGGGTCTGAGCGCAGGGTCCCGAGCCGGTCGGCCTCGGCGCCACCCGCCCGACGAGCTCGTACGACGCGGCGCTCGACGGCCACGCCCGTTGCCGCAGCCGCGAGGACGGCGGCGCCGATCCCACCGGCGGCGTAGAGGAGGGAACGTCGCTTGCTCACGTCGCCTCGTCCCCGACCCAGACCCGGGTCTGCCGGCCACCCATGCGGGTGACGATCTCGTAGTTGATCGTGTCGCACCACCGCGCCCAGTCCGTCGCGGACGGCTCCCCATCGGCGCCCGGGCCGAACAGCACGACACGGTCGCCGGCAGCCGCGGTCGGCGCCTCCACGACGAGCTGGTCCATGCAGACGCGGCCCAGCACCCGGCCCCGCACTCCCCCGATGGCCACCTCGGCCGTCGAGGAGGCGGCGCGCGGGATCCCGTCGCCGTACCCCATGGGCACCAGCGCCACCCGCATCGGCCCGTCGGCCACGAAGGTGTGCCCGTAGGAGACGCCGTCGCCGGCCGCGAGCTCCTTGGTGAGCACGACGGACCCACGGACCGTCATCGCCGGCTCCAGCCCGAGCTGGTCGGCGGTGCGAACGTCCGGGGCCGGGCTCAGGCCGTAGACCGCGATGCCCGTCCGGACGAGGTCGAAGCGCGTCTCCGGCAGCAGCAGCGCCCCGGCGGAGTTGGCGAGGTGTCGCACCTCGGGGTCGAGACCGGCGGTGGCCGCGAGGGCGAGCGCGTCGTCGAACGCCGTCAGCTGGGCCTTGTTGGCGGGGTGGTCCGGCTCGTCGGAGCAGGCGAGGTGCGACCAGAGCCCGGTGACCCGGATCGTCCCGGACTCCTCGGCGGCGCGAGCCGCCGCGACCAGGGCCGGCCACTCGGCCCGCGGGGCACCACCGCGCGAGAGGCCGGTGTCGAACTTCAGCTGCACCCGGGCGCGGCGGCCGAGCGACCGCGCGTCCCGGAGGATCTCGTCGAGCTGCGCGACGGAGTAGGCGGCGACGTCCACGTCGGCGTCGATCAGGGGGGTGAAGTCGGCTCCCGGGGCGGCCAGCCAGCAGAGCAGCGGCCCCGTGTCGCCGCTCTCGCGCAGGGCGAGCGCCTCGGCCCCCGTCGCCACGCCGAGCCAGTCGGCCCCGGCCGCTCGAGCCGCTCTCGCGACCGGCAGCATCCCGTGGCCGTAGGCGTCGGCCTTGACCACCACCATCACCCGCGGCGCGTCCGCCACCCCCTCGGAGACCAGCTCGCGCAGCCGCGCCACGTTGTGGCGGATCGCGCCGAGGTCGACGACGACCTCGGCGTGTGGACTCGGTGGGGAAGCCATGGCGGGCCCATTCTCCCATTCAGCCGAGCAGGTTTCGCACAACCTCCGACACGGCGTCGGCCACGGCGCTCGCGGTCAACGGGCCACCGCCACTGGCGAGGGTGGCGGCCGCGCCGTGCAGCCAGGAGCCGACCGAGGCGGCGTCCCACGGATCGAGGCCGGCCGCGAGCAGGGAGCCGATGACGCCGGCGAGCACGTCCCCGGCGCCGGCGACGGCCAGCCAGGACACACCGCTGGTGGTCACCCGCACGCGCCCGTCCGGTCGCGCGACGAGCGTGCGGCGTCCCTTGAGCAGCACCACGGCGTCGTACTCCACGGCAGCGCGGCGCGCGAAGCCCAGCTGGTCGGCCTCGACCTCCTCGCGCTCGACTCCCAGCATCCGGGCGAGCTCACCGGCGTGCGGAGTCAGTACGACGCCCGGGGTTCCCTTGGCGACGTGGTTCAGGGCGTCCGCGTCGACGACGGTCGGGACGCCGTCCTCGAGCGCGTCGGCGAGGGCCTGCTCGGCGTCCGCGTCGCCGCCGGACCCGACCACCCAGGCCTGCACCCGACCGTCGGAGACCACGATCTCCGGGTGCTTGGCGCGTACGGCGTCCGCCGCGGACCCCAGGTAGCGGACCATCCCGCACAGCCCGCTCACCGCTCCCGACGTGCACAGCACCGCCGCCCCGGGATAGGTCTGCGACCCAGCCCGGACCCCGACGACCCCACGGGTGTACTTGTGCTCGAACGGCCCCGGCACCGGCAGCAGGGCCGCCACGTCGACCGGTTGCAGCGCCTCCACCGGCGACTCCGGCAGGTCCAGGCCGATGCCCACGAGGTGCACGACGCCGCAGGCCTGTGCGGCGGGGTCGACGAGGTGGGCGATCTTGTGCGTGCCGAACGTGACGGTCAGGTCGGCCCGCACGTGGGCTCCGTCGAGGCGACCGGTGTCGACGTCCACCCCGGAGGGCACGTCGACGGCGACGACCGGCACACCCGGGAAGGCGGCCAGGGCCGCCGAGGCGTCCTCGCGCAGGCCCGGCCGGCCGCCGATGCCGACGATCCCGTCCACCACGACGTCGGGCCGGTGCGCGTCGTCGACCGCCACGGTCCGCCCACCGGCCGCGCGCAGGGCCTCGAGGCCGTCCGTGCGCACCTTCGACGACAGCAGCACGGCCTCGACGGCCATCCCGCGCCGAGCGAGCATGGCCCCGGCCCAGAGCGCGTCCCCGCCGTTGTCCCCGGCCCCGACCAGCAGCAGCACCCGGGCGGCGTACGACGACCCCAGCAGGTCCGCGACGGCCACCGCCAGCCCGGCGGAAGCCCGCTGCATCAGGGCACCGTCGGGGAGCTGGGACATCAGCGAAGCCTCGGCGGCCCGGACCTGTTCAACCGTGTGTGCGCGACGCATGACCCTCAAGTTATCGGGCGTGTGTCTGAGGACGCGGCAGGCGTCCTGGGACTCACGACTCGAGGATGACGAACGCCAGGGCGAGGCCGCCGTCGTGGGACAGCGACAGGTGGACGCTCTCCGCCCCCAGCTCCGCGGCCCGGGCGGCGACGGTGCCGGTCAGCTCGAACCGGGGCGACCCGGCCTCGGTCACCACGACGGAGGCGTCCTGCCAGGACAGGCCGCTCGGCGCGCCGAGCGCCTTGGCCAGTGCCTCCTTGGCGGCGAACCGGGCCGCGAGCGACTCCAGCGGCAGGCCGGCCTCGGCGGGGGTGAACAGCCGCTCCCGCAGCGTCGGCGTGCGCTCGAGGGACTGCCCGAGCCGGGCGACCTCGACGAGGTCGGTACCCACGCCGACGATCACTCGACAGTGACCGACTTGGCCAGGTTACGCGGCTGGTCGACGTCGTGGCCCATGTTGGTGGCCAGCTCGCAGGCGAACAGCTGGAGCGGCACGGTGGCCACGATCGGCTGCAGCAACGTGGGCACCACCGGCAGGGTGATCGTGAAGTCGGCGTAGGGCGCGACCTCGTCGTCGCCCTCCTCGGCCAGCACCAGCGTGTGCGCACCGCGGGCGCGGATCTCCTGGATGGCGCTGATCATCTTGTCGTGCAGCTGGTCGCGCCCGCGGGGAGGCACGATGCAGAACACCGGCAGTCCTTCCTCGATCAGCGCGATCGGGCCGTGCTTGAGCTCCCCGGCCGCGAAGCCCTCGGCGTGGATGTAGGCGAGCTCCTTGAGCTTGAGCGCCCCCTCGAGGGCCACCGGGAAGCCGGCGTGCCGCCCGAGGAAGAGCACCGACCGCGCCCCGGCCAGCTCGCGAGCCAGGCCGTAGATCTTCTCGGCGTCGTCGAGGATCCCCTGCACGTGGGCGGGCATCTTCTCCAGCTCGCTGACCACGGCGGCGATCTCGTCGCCGTACTTCGTCCCGCGCACCTGCGCGAGGTAGAGCCCCAGCACGTAGCAGGCCACCAGCTGGGTCAGGAACCCCTTGGTGGACGCGACCCCGATCTCGGGACCGGCGTGGGTGTAGATCACCGCGTCGGACGCGCGCGGGATGGTGGTGCCGTTGGTGTTGCAGCTGGCGAGCACCTTGGCCCGCTGCTGGCGGGCGTAGCGGATCGCCATCAGGGTGTCCGCGGTCTCGCCGGACTGGCTGATCGCGACCACGAGGGTGTTACGGGTCAGGATCGGGTCGCGGTAGCGGAACTCGTGGGCCAGCTCGACCTCGCACGGGATCCGCGTCCAGTGCTCGATGGCGTACTTCGCGACCAGCCCTGCGTAGTTGGCCGTGCCGCAGCCGATGATGACGATCTTGTCGACGTCGCGGAGCTCGTCCTCGCTGATCCGCACCTCGTCGAGCTGCAGCAGCCCGGCGCCGTCGTGCCGGCCCAGCAGCGCGTCGCCGAGCGCCCGCGGCTGCTCGAAGATCTCCTTGCGCATGAACCAGTCGAAGCCGTCCTTCTCGGCGGCCGACATGTCCCAGTCGACGTGGTACTGCCTGCCCAGTGCCGGGTGGCCGGCGAAGTCGGTCACGAGCACCTCGTCGCGGGTGATGGTGACCACCTGGTCCTGGCCGAGCTCCAGCGCCTCACGGGTGTGCTCGATGAACGCGGCGACGTCGGAGCCCAGGAAGTTCTCCCCTTCGCCCACCCCGACCACCAGCGGGGAGTTGCGGCGGGCCGCCACCACCCGGTCCGGCTCCTGGGCGTCGACGGCGACCAGCGTGAACGCGCCGCTCAGGCGAC
>JAOPYC010000057.1 GCA_025964795.1 Marmoricola sp. | reverse complement strand
GGGGCCGGGGCTCCCGGCGTCGAGGTCTCGAACTGCCGGGTCGCGGCCACGGTGTCGACCGCGTCGGCGGTGAGGCCCGCGTCCGCGAGGGCCACCTCGACCGCCGCCACGGCGAGGTCGACGGGCGAGAGGCCGCGGTAGTCGTCGTCCTCGAGGCGCTCGGACGCCTGCCCGACCCCGACCAGCACGGGGGTCAGCGGGTCGAGCTCGTCCATCGGGTCCGGCATGGTGCCTGCTCTCTTGCGCGGCGGCCGGGGCCCGGCCTGTGGAATAGCGATACGGTTGGCGTCCGTAACCAGGACGAGGATAGCCGCAGGAGGTTCCGTGCCCGAGGTCGCGTCGAGGGCGGCCGTCGGGCGCCCGCGCGACCCGGAGGTCGACGCCCGGGTGCACGACGCCGCCTGCCGGCTCTACGGACGCACCGGCTGGGCGGGGTTCAGCATCGAGGCGGTCGCCCGCGACGCGGGGGTCGGCAAGGCGGCGATCTACCGCCGGTGGAGCAGCAAGGCGGCGCTGCTCACCGACGCCCTGACGGCGCAGCTCCCTGCGCCGGAGGACGTCGACACGGGCACGCTCCGCGGCGACCTGCTCGAGCTCGGCGGCGCCCAGCTCGAGCTCTACAGCGGCCGGTTCGGCGAGGTCGCGCTCCGGCTCCGCGCCGAGGGCCGGGTCACCGAGGAGCTGATCGCGCAGTACGCCGTGGTCCGTCAGGCCCAGGTGCTGGCTGCCCGTGCCGTCGTACGCCGAGCGATCCGGCGGGGGGAGCTCTCCGCCGGGACGTCGGTGACCCTGCTGCTCGACACGCTCTTCGGCGGCCTGCTGATGCACGTGCTCAGCCACCCCGGCCGGCTCACCGCCCAGCACCGGGCGCGCTACCTGCGGCAGCTGGTCGACTTCGTGCTCTCAGCCGGGTGACCCTCACAGGCCGATCACGGTGAGGCCCGGCACCGTGGCCGGCCGGTCCATCGCCATCAGGGCCGCCGGGGCCGAGGCGAGGTCGATCTCCGCGCCCACGAGGCGACGCGGGTCGAGGTCGCCGCGGGCGATCATCGCGAGCATCGCGGGGTAGTCGCCGGCCGGCATGCCGTGCGAGCCGAGCACCTGCAGCTCCCGGGAGACGACCAGGTCCATCGGGAGGCCCGCCGTCGCGTCCGGGCCGAGGAGCAGGCCGACCTGGACGTGGCGACCGCGACGACGCAGGCAGGCGACCGACGCGGCGGCCACCGCCGGGATGCCGACCGCGTCCAGGGAGACGTGGGCCCCACCGTCGCTCAGCTCCCGGATGCGGGCCGCGACGTCGGGGAACTCCGCCGGGTCGACCACTTCGTCCGCGCCGAGCGTGCGGGCCAGGCCCCGGGCGCCCTCCCCCACGTCGACGGCGAGCACCCGGGCACCGAGCGCCTTCGCGATCATCACCGCCGACAGCCCGGCGCCGCCGCAACCGTGGACGGCGACCACCTGGCCGCGCTGCACCTCTCCGTGGGTGTACAGGGCCCGGAACGACGTGGCGAAGCGGCAGCCCAGGGCGGCACCGGACACGAAGTCGACGTCGTCGGGCAGGCGCACCAGGTTGGTCTCCGCAGCGGGTACGACGACCAGCTCGGCCCACGAGCCGGGGTAGGTGAAGCCGGGCTGGGCCTGGTCCGGGCACACCTGCTGGTCCCCGGCCCTGCAACAGGCGCAGTGGCCACAGCCCATCACGAACGGCGCCGTCACCCGGTCGCCGGCCTGCCAGCTCCCGACGTCGGCGCCCACCTGGTCGACGATCCCGGCGAACTCGTGCCCCGGCACCATCGGCAGCGGCACCGGGTCGTGTCCCTTCCACGCGTGCCAGTCCGACCGGCACACCCCGGTCGCCCGCAGCCGGAGGACCACCCCGTCGGCGGGGCAGGAGGGCGGTTCGACCTCGCGAACCTCGGGAACCGCGAGGGGACGGTCGTAGACGACGGCGAGCACGCTGGCGATCGTACGGTCCGGGTCAGCCGGTGTTGCGCATCCCGGCGGCGATGCCGTTGATGGTCAGCAGCAGGGCTCGTTCGAGGTCGGGGTCGTCCTCGCCGTCGCGCATCCGGGCCAGCAGCTGGACCTGGAGCAGGTGGAGCGGCTCGAGGTAGTTCTCGCGCACCTCGAGCGTCGTACGCAGGCCCTGCTCGCGGTCGAGCAGCGCGGCGTCGCCGGTGACGGCCAGCACCTGCTTCACGGTGAGCTCGAACTCCTCGCGAACGAGGTCGAGGATGCCGTGGGTGTGCACCGGGGCGAGCGCCATCACGTAGCGCTCGGCGATGTCGAGGTCGGCCTTGGCCAGCGTCATCGCGACGTTGTCGAGGAAGGTGCGGAAGAACGGCCACTGCTCGTACATCTCGTGGAGCTCGTCCACCTCGTCGGCGACCGCGGCCAGGCCCGACCCGACGCCGAACCACCCGGGGACGATCTGCCGCGACTGCGTCCAGCCGAACACCCACGGGATCGCGCGGAGCCCGTCGAGGCCGCCGTCCTGCTGCGGGCGGCGCGAGGGCCGGGAGCCGATGTGCAGCGAGCCGAGCAGGTCGACCGGGGTGCAGGCCAGGAAGTACTCCGGGAGCTCCGGTCGCTCGACCAGCTCGGTGTAGCGCGCGTGCGCGTTCTGGGAGACCGCGTCCATCAGGGCGTCCCAGCGCTCCGCCTGCTCCGGCGTACGACGGTCGGTGCGGTGCAGCAGGCTGGCCTCCAGCGTGCCCGCCACCAGCAGCTCGAGGTTCTCGCGGGCGAGCACGGGCAGGGCGTACTTGTCGCTGATCACCTCACCCTGCTCGGTCAGCTTCACCTCGCCGTCCACGGTGCCGAAGGGCAGCGCCATGATCGCGTCGTACGTCGGACCGCCGCCGCGACCGACCGAGCCCCCGCGACCGTGGAAGAACCGCAGCCGGACCTTGTGCTTGCGGGCCACGTCGCGCGCGGTGCGCTGGGCCCGCTGGATCTGCCACTGCGAGGTGGCGATGCCGCCGGACTTGTTGGAGTCGGAGTAGCCGAGCATCACCTCCTGCATGTCGCCGCGGGCCGCCACCAGGGCGCGGTACGACGGGTCGCTGAGCAGCCCGTCCAGGATCGGCTCGATCCGCTCGAGCTCGTCGATGGTCTCCAGCAGCGGCACGAACCCGACCCGCGCGGTGCCGTCGGCGAGGTCGACCAGCCCGGCCTCGCGACCCAGCAGGACGGCGGCCAGCACGTCGTCGACGTCCTCGGTCATCGAGATGATGTAGCTCTCGATGGCGCGCTCGCCGAGCGCGTCCAGCGACTCCCGGATGACCCCGAACACCTCGGCGGTCCGGCGCCCGTCGTCGTCGATCGGCGGCGGCTGCTGGGAGAGCGGCCGGTGGATCGCGAGCTCGTCGCTGAGCAGCGTGCGGCGCTGGGCCCGGTCGAGCTCGGCGTACGGGACGTCGAGGGTGCCGAGCCGGTCGAAGAGCTGGCCGACGGCGTGGTGGTGCTTCTCCGCGTGCTCGCGGACGTCGAGCGTGGCCAGCGTCAGCCCGGCCCCGGCGACGGTGCGCACCAGCCGCTTGAGGTCGCCCCCCGCGATCAGGGGCCCCTGGTGCTCCTCGACCGAGGCGTGCAGCAGGAGCAGGTCCTCGAGCAGCTCGGCGTCGTCGCGGTAGTCGCGACCGGGCCGGTGCGTCCCACCCGTGCTGATCCGGGCGTCGGTCATCTGCAGCCGGAGGTCCACGCAGGTCAGGAACAGCCGGTAGGGCTCCTCGATGTTCAGCCGGCGGTAGCGCGGCTCCACCTCCGGCAGCTCGTCGAGCATCTCGTTCGTGCGCGCCCGCAGGTCCTCGGAGACCTCCGAGAGCCGTTCGCTGACCGACAGCGTGCGGCGCAGGTCGTTGACCTTGCGGCGGATCACTGTGATGCCGTGCGAGGCCTGCAACCGCAGCACCTCCCGGGTCATCGCCGGGGTGACGTTGGGGTTGCCGTCGCGGTCGCCACCCATCCAGGTGCCGAACCGCAGCGGGGTGGTGGTCAGCGGCAGCGTCACGTCCCAGGGAGCGAGCGTCTCCTCGAGCTCCTCGAGGACGTCGAGCACCGCGGCGGACGTGAGCCCCTCGAGGTAGTAGATGCCGTTGCGCGCCTCGTCGATGACCTCGGGCCGCTCGACCCGGAGCTCGTCGGTCTGCCAGAGCAGGTCGACGGCCGCCTCCAGCCGCGTCCGGCGGCGGGGGGTGTCCTCCTCCTCGAGCAGGGCGGCGACGGCGCGGAGCTTGTCGAGCGTCGTACGCCGCTGGACCTAGGTGGGGTGCGCGGTGAACACGGACCGCACGGCCACCTGGGCCACCGCCTCGGCCACGTCGGTCGGGTCGATCCCGCGGTCACGCACCCGGCCCAGGGCGTTGGCCAGCGGGCCGCCCTCCGCGGCCCGGGTCTCCAGCAGCGCGCGCCCGCGGTGCTCCTGCTCGGTGACGTTGGCCAGGTGGAAGTACGCCGTGAACGCGCGCGCCAGGGTCGTGGCCGTGGCGACGTCGAGCTCGGGCAGCGAGAGCGCGTCGTCCTTGGCGGCCTTGCGCACGCTCTCCACCAGGTCGAGGAGGTCCTGCCCGTGCGTGCGGGTCAGGGTGTCACCCAGCATCGAGGTGACGATGCGGATGTCGCGGCGCAGCGGCGCCTCGGCGGACTGGGGCAGGTGCTCGGACATGGGGGCCTCAGCGAGGTCGGACGGACCGGGGTCCGTGCACGTCGGGGTGAACAGAGCCGGCGACGTCGGCGGCACCTGACGGAGAACCTATCGCGCCCGCCGCCCACCCCCGCAATGCATGCAACGCGGGTCGGGGCCGGCGCTCAGGCCGCCGCGGTGGCCACCGCCGCCGGCTCCAGGGCACCCGCGACCACGTCCAGGACGTCGCCGACCAGGTGGACCGTGACCTCGGCGAGGACGTCGGCCGGTACGTCGTCCAGGTCCGGCTCGTTGCGGGCCGGGAGGAAGACCTCGGTGAGGCCGTTGCGCTGGGCGGCGAGCAGCTTCTGCTTGGCGCCGCCGATCGGCAGCACCCGCCCGTTGAGGGTGACCTCACCGGTCATCCCCACCTCCCCGCGCACCGGGCGACCGGTCAGCAGCGAGGTCAGCGCGGTCACCATCGTGACGCCCGCCGACGGCCCGTCCTTGGGTACGGCGCCAGCCGGGACGTGCACGTGGATCGTGCGGTCCAGGGACTTCGGGTCGATCCCGAGCTGCTCGACGTGGGACTTCACGAAGGACAGCGCGATCTGCACCGACTCCTTCATCACGTCGCCGAGCTGCCCGGTGAGCTTGAGCTCGGCCGGTCCCTGGCTGGCGCTCGCCTCGATGAACAGCACGTCGCCACCCAGCCCGGTCACGGCCAGGCCGGTCGCGACGCCCGGGACCGACGTGCGCTCGTGCGACTCCGGCTCGAAGCGCGGCCGGCCGAGGAACTCCTTGAGGTCGGGCTCGTCGATCTCGAGCTTCACCTGGGGAGCGGTGGCCAGCTTGGTCGCGGCCTTGCGCAGCAGCTTGGCCAGGAACCGCTCCATCTGCCGCACGCCCGCCTCGCGGGTGTAGTTCGCCGCCAGCTCGCGCAGCGCGGCGTCGCTCACGGTGACCTCGTCCTCGGTCACGGCCGCCCGCTCCAGCTGCCGGGGCAGCAGGAAGTCGCGGGCGATGGCGACCTTGTCGTCCTCGGTGTAGCCGTCGAGGGTGACCAGCTCCATCCGGTCCAGCAGCGCCGAGGGGATCTGCTCCACGACGTTGGCGGTCGCGATGAACAGCACGTCGGAGAGGTCCAGGTCGAGCTCGAGGTAGTGGTCGCGGAAGGTGTGGTTCTGCGCCGGGTCGAGCACCTCGAGCAGGGCGGCGGCCGGGTCGCCGCGGTAGTCCGCACCGACCTTGTCGACCTCGTCGAGCAGCACGACCGGGTTCATCGAGCCGGCCTCCTTGACCGCCCTGACGATGCGTCCGGGCAGCGCCCCGACGTACGTCCTGCGGTGGCCGCGGATCTCCGCCTCGTCGCGGACGCCACCCAGGGCGACGCGGACGAACTTGCGACCCAGGGCCCGCGCGACGCTCTCGCCGAGCGAGGTCTTGCCGACCCCGGGAGGACCCGCCAGCAGGATCACGGCGCCGGAGCCCCGGCCGCCGACGACCTGCAGGCCGCGCTCGGCGCGACGGGCACGGACCGCGAGGTACTCCACGATCCGCTCCTTGACCTCGTCGAGACCGTGGTGGTCCGCGTCCAGGACCTGCTGCGCCGCCGCCAGGTCGGTGATGTCCTGCGTCGTCACGCCCCACGGGAGCTCCAGCACGGTGTCCAGCCAGGTGCGGATCCAGGCCGTCTCGGGGCTCTGGTCGCTGGACCGCTCGAGCTTGTCGACCTCGCGCACCAGCGCCTCGCGCACGGCGTCGGGCACCTCGGCCTTCTCCACCCGCGCCCGGTAGTCCTCGGAGCCCTCGGGCTCACCCTCGCCGAGCTCCTTGCGGATCGCGGCCAGCTGCTGGCGCAGCAGGAACTCGCGCTGGCTCTTCTCCATGCCCTCGCGGACGTCCTCGCCGATCTTGTCGGTGACCTCCACCTCGGCCAGGTAGTCCGAGGTCCAGCTGATCAGCGTGGAGAGCCGCTCCTCGACGTCGGGCGTCTCGAGCAGCTGCTGCTTGCGCTCGGTCGAGAGGTACGGCGCGTAGCCGGCCGCGTCGGCCAGCGCACCGGGATCGTCCATCTGGTTCACGGAGTCGATGACCTGCCAGGCGTCGCGGCGCTGGAGGACGGCGACGACGAGTCGCTTGTACTCCTCGGCGAGGGCGTGCGCCCGTGGGGTGTCGCCGTTGAACTCGACATCCGCGACGGGCTCGACCTCGACCCAGAGCGCCGCCCCGGGCCCGGTCACGCCGCTGCCGATCTTGGCGCGACGCTCGGCCTTGAGCACCGCGGCGGGGGCGCCGCCGCTGAACCGGCCGACGCGCTCGACGCTGGTGATCACGCCGTACGACGCGTAGCGGCCCTCGAGCCGGGGAGCCACCAGGAGCCGGCCGTCCTCGCTGCTTCCGGTCGCATCGATGGCGGCCTGCGAGGACTCGTCGAGCTGGAGGGGGACGACCATGCCGGGCAGGATGACGAGGTCCGCGACGAACAGGACCGGGAGGCGTGTAGCGACAGACATGTCGGAACCTTTCAAGAGTTGAGCGATGTTGACTCAACCCTGGGCCGGGGTCCCGTGTTCCTCGCCGGGTCGGTGTTCTCCGACGGCGAACAGGCCCCGGTTGGTCGGCGGGCCGATCAGCAGGTGGGGACCGGGCCCGCGCACGGCGTGGCGGAGGCGTCGACCGGGCCGGCCGCCACCACCTTCATCAGCAGGGAGCGGAACGTCGCGGCGTCGTCGTCGGAGAGACCGCCGAGGACCGACCGCTCGACCTGCTCGATCCGGCTCGCGGCCTTCTCGAAGGCCTTGGTGCCCTTGGTGGTGAGCAGCACCTGACGGGCGCGCCGGTCGGCCGGGTCGGGACGCCGCGTGACCAGGCCGGCCTTCTCCAGGTCGTCGACGAGGTAGGTCATCACGGTGCGGTCCAGGCCGAGGCTCTCGGCCATCCGCGCCTGGTTGCTGCACGCGCTGACCGCCGCGACGGCCATGACCTGGAACCCGCGCGGGCCGCCCGGGAGGTCCTCGACCGCGGCGCGCGCGTTCTCCAGGTAGGTCCGGAGCAGGGCGCCGAGGGCCTGGCCGAAGTCGACGGAGCTCGCCTCCGCACGCTCCTCGACACGCTCCTGGGTCACCTCGGTCACGGCACGAGTCTAGCCCGACCCTCGTCAGTGGCGATCATCACATTCACAGATGATCTGATCACAATATGATCTGTGTGTAAGACTATTGTCCTCGCCGACGCCTCGTCGGCCCCCACGACAGGAGCACTTCGATGAGCAGCATCTTCCGGCTGGACGCCAGCATCCGACGGGAGGGCTCGGTGACCCGCGCCGTCGCCGACACCCTCGAGTCCACCATCCTCGAGGAGCTCGGAGCCTCGACCGAGGTCATCCGTCGCGACGTCGCGACCACTCCCCTGGACGGCTCCGTCTGGGGCACCGCCGCGTTCGCCGGCTACACCCCCGAGGACGCCCGCTCCGAGGAGCAGCAGGCGGCCCTGGCGGTCAGCGCCGGGCTGGCCGACGAGCTGGTCGCCGCGGACGCGTTGATCTTCGCGGTCCCGATGTACAACTTCGGCGTCTCCCAGCACTTCAAGACCTGGTTCGACATCGTCGGCACCGACTCGCGCTTCGCGCCCGGCTCGACCATCCTGGCCGGACGGCCAGCGTTCCTGGTCACCGCCCGTGGCGGCGGCTACGGCGAGGGCACCCCGCGCGCGGGCTGGGACCACGCCACCGGCTGGATGCGGCGCGTGCTCGCCGACGTGTGGGGCCTCGACCTCGACGTCATCGAGACCGAGCTGACCCTGGCCGAGGTCACCCCGGCGATGGCCGAGCTGCGCGACCTCGCCCGCGAGCAGCTGGCCGAGTCGCACGAGGCCGCCCGGCACAGCGCGCGCTCGGTGACCATCAAGCTCAGCCCGGCTGCCTGACCCCGCGCCACTCGTCCATCCGACGGCCGGGCCACCCACGGTGGCCCGGCCGTCGGTGCGCCGGGAGCCTCGACGATGATCGTTGTCTCCGACAAGGACTTTTCCGAGGTACCGCGGAGTTGCACCTGCACGCGGCCGGGGTCCCAGTGACGTGACCTGATGGCCAAGCCATTCCCCCCACCCCGGAAAGCAGCGCCGTGACCACCTCCTCCCGTCGTTCCCACTACCAGGTGACCTACGCGGTGCTCGCGGTCTCCGTGGCCGCGTTCGCGCTGCTCCAGTCGCTGGTCACACCGGTGCTGGCCGAGATCCAGACGGACCTGAACACCGACCAGGCGACGGTGACCTGGGTGTTGACGGCCTACCTGCTTTCGGCCTCGGTGTTCACCCCGATCATGGGCCGCATAGCGGACAAGGTCGGCAAGGAGCGGATGCTGGTGGTGGCACTGGCCGCGCTGGCCATCGGCTCGCTCATCGCGGCCCTGGCCGGGAGCATCGGTCCGATGATCCTCGCGCGCGTCATCCAGGGCATCGGCGGCGGCGTCCTGCCGATCTCGTTCGGGATCATCCGTGACGAGTTCCCGGAGAAGAGGATCCCGGGCGCCGTGGGCTCCATCGCCTCACTGGCCGCGGTCGGCGCCGGTGTCGGCCTGGTCGTCGCCGGCCCGATCGTCAAGCTGCTCGACTACCACTGGCTGTTCTGGCTGCCGATGATCGTCACGGCCCTCGCGGCGGTCGCCGCGCAGGTGTTCGTCCCCGAGTCGCCGGTGCGCACCCCGGGCAGGATCAGCGTGCTGCCCGCCGTACTCCTCTCGGCATGGCTGGTGGCGCTGCTGCTCGCTCTCAGCGAGGGCGGCACCTGGGGCTGGTCCTCCGGCCGCGTCCTCGGCCTGATCGCGGCCGCCGTCGTGCTGCTCGTCGCCTGGGTGGCGGTCGAGGAGCGCTCGGCCTCGCCCCTGATCGACATGAAGATGATGAGGCTCCCGGCCGTGTGGACCACCAACCTGGTGGCGCTGCTCGTCGGGTTCGGGATGTATGCCTCGTTCGGCTTCCTGCCGCAGTTCAGCCAGACCCCGTCGTCCTTCGGCTACGGCTTCGGCGCCTCCATCACGCAGTCCGGGCTGATCCTGCTCCCGTCGTCGGTGACCATGTTCGTGATGGGGAACTTCTCGGCCCCGATCGCGCGGCGGATCGGGCCGAAGTACGTCGTGGCGATCGGCTGCCTGATCGCCGCCGGCGCCATGTCGATCGTGGCCTTCGCCCACCAGCACGAGTGGCAGCTCTTCGCCGCGACCGCGATCATGGGCGCCGGCATCGGCCTCGTCTTCGCGTGCCTGTCCAACCTGATCGTCGCCGCGGTGCCGCCGGAGCAGACCGGCGTCGCGAGCGGGATGAACGCCAACATCCGCACGATCGGCGGTTCCATCGGGGCCGCGATCATGGCCACCGTCGTCACCGCCAGCACCTTCACGAACGGGGTGCCCCGGGAGTCGGGCTACACCCACGGCTTCCTGCTGCTCACCCTCGTGATGGTCGGCGCGGCTGCCGTCGGCCTGGTCATCCCGCGCGTGCGGCGCGCCGTCATCGAGGAGCACCTCACCGACGAGCCCGAGCACGCGCAGCTCGGCGTCGTCGCGGCGGGGACGCTGGTCGGCGACAAGAGCGAGTAGCCACCTCACTACGTGGTGGATCGCACGCACCAAGAGGGTGGGATCAACCACACAAGGGTCGGCGCCCCGGTTCCAGCGTGGCCTCTAGCCGCGCAGACCCTCGTCGATCTCCTTCAGCGCCTGGTCGAGGCGGACCTGCGGGGACCAGCCCCAGGCCCGCGCGCGGTCGGCGAGGATCTGGCCCGTCCAGGCCGGCGCCTCGTCCCAGACCGGCTCGAGCCCGAGGGCAGCGGTGACGGTCCCGAGGTAGTCGCGCTGCGTCGCCGGGCCGCTGGCCACGTTCACCGGGGTGCACCCGCCCTCGACCGGTCCCTCCTCGGCGTCCGCCGCCGGCGGGATCCGACCCAGGGCCACGTCCGCGACCAGGGCGGCGAGGTCCTCGACGTGGACCCAGGCGAACGACTGGTCCGGCACCCCGTGCCGGGCCTGCTCGTCGTCCCGGACCTCTGCCGGGTGCAGCGTGTTCCAGACCGAGGTCTCACCGGCGCCGAGGATCGCCGGGGGCCGTACGACGACCCGGGTGATCCCGTCGACCTCGGCCAGGGCGGCGTCGGTGTCGCGCTTGGTGACGGGGTAGTCACCTGCGTCGTCGGGCACCAGCGCCGAGCTCTCGTTGACGTCCTCCACGCCCGGTGAGCGGTCGTAGACGGCGGCCGTCGAGACGTGCACGAAGCGCGCCACGCCAGCGTCCCGGGCGGCCCGGGCCAGCACCGGCGTGCCCTCGACCGCGATCCGGTGCTGGGTCTCCCGGTCCGAGCCCATCGGGTGCACGGTGGTGACGACGGCGTCGGCCCCGCGGGCCACCGAGGCGGCCAGGTCGGCGTCGTAGAACTCGCCGACCCGCTCCTCGACACCGGCGACGTCGGGGGCCGACCCCGGGCGGCGTACGACGGCGCGGACGGTCGCGCCGCGCTCGGCCAGCGCCGCGCAGATGCGGGCCCCCACCAGGCCGTTGGCTCCGGTGACGACGACGACAGGGGACGAGGAATCGGTCATGCGGCCACCTTCGCACGCGCCGACAAGGCCCCAGGAGACGGCCGGGCAGAATGCCTCGCATGACCACCACGGCCTTCGTCAACGGCAGCGTCTTCGACGGGCACCACCACCGCGGTCCGGTCGGCGCGGTCGTGGTCGAGGACGGGCTCATCGCCGCCGTGGGTGACGTGGACGTGCCGCCCGGCGCCGAGGTGGTCGACCTCGCCGGCGGGCTGCTGTCCCCCGGGTTCGTGGACGCGCACGTGCACGTGGTGCAGGGCGGGCTGGAGCGCAGCCGGTGCGACCTGTCCGAGGGATCGACCCGCGAGGACTACCTCGCCACCGTCAGGGCGTACGCCGACGCGCACCCCGACCTGCCGTGGATCCTGGGCGGGGGCTGGTCGATGGCCGCGTTCCCCGGAGGTACGCCGACCGCGGCGGACCTCGACACCGTGTTGCCGGAGCGGCCGGTGTTCCTGCCCAACCGCGACCACCACGGCGCGTGGGTCAACACCCGCGCCATGGAGCTGGCCGGGATCACCCGGGAGACCCCGGACCCGCCGCACGGACGGTTCGAGCGCGGCCCGGACGGCCGGCCGACCGGGACCTTGCACGAGGGCGCGATGGCCGTCGTCGTACGCCACGCGCCGCGGACCACCGCCGAGGACTACCACCGCGGGCTGCTGACCGGGCAGGCCTACCTGCACTCTCTGGGCGTGACCGGCTGGCAGGACGCGATCGTCGGCGCCTACGCGGGGATGGACGATCCCGGTCCGACGTACCTCCTCGCGGCGCAGCGCGGCGAGCTGACCGGACACGTGGTCGGAGCCCTCTGGTGGGACCGCGACCGCGGCGAGGAGCAGGTCGCCTCCCTGGTCGCCCGGCGTGCCGAGCTCAGCCACGGACGCTTCCGGGCGACCAGCGTCAAGGTGATGCAGGACGGTGTCGCCGAGAACGGCACGGCGGCACTCACCGCCCCCTACCTCGACCGGTGCGGGCACGCCACCACCAACGCCGGTCACTCGTTCGTCGACCCGGTGGCGCTGCGGCGCTACGTCGCCCTGCTCGACGCCGAGGGCTTCCAGGTGCACGTGCACGCCATCGGGGACCGCGGGGTCCGGGAGGCGCTGAACGCCTTCGAGGGCACCTCACCCGAGCGGCGGCACCACGTCGCGCACCTGCAGGTGGTGCACCCCGACGACGTACGCCGCTTCGGCGAGCTCGGCGTCGCGGCCAACCTGCAGGCGCTGTGGGCCTGCCTCGACGACCAGATGGCCGACCTGACCATCCCCTTCCTGGGACCGGAGCGGGCCGGCTGGCAGTACCCCTTCGGCGGGCTCCACCGCGCCGGTGCCCGGCTGGTCGCAGGCAGCGACTGGCCGGTCAGCACCCCGAACCCGCTCGAGGCGATCCACGTCGCGGTCAACCGCTGGGCCTTCGGGGAGGACGGCCGGGCGGGCAGCGAGCCGTTCCTGCCCGAGCAGGCCCTGGACCTGGAGACCGCGTTCGCGGCGTACACCAGTGGGTCGGCGTGGGTGAACCACCGCGACGACGCCGGCACGATCGCCGTCGGACAGGTCGCCGACCTCGTCGTCCTCGACCGCGACCCGTTCACCGGAGACCCGGGCGAGATCGGGGCAACCCGGGTGCTCTCGACCTGGGTGGACGGGGCAGCGGTCCGCGCGAACCCGGCCGAGGCGGATTAGACCGGTGGCGCCCGTCCCTGTCCCACCAGGCCGGACAGGGGTAAATGTGTACCCGCGCCAATCACACAGTCTCGAATCTTCTCACCGAGGGGGACATGCTCGATGCCGCGGAGAGCGAACGCCCGGAAGGCCCCCGCGACGGCGGGCACCGAGGCGGCACCGGGCCAACTGCTGCACGGGTCGGAGACCTTCTACATCGAGGGCGAGGGCCTGCTCGTCACGGCGGTCGGCGGGCGCACGGGGGACGAGCCCGACCCGATGATCGAGTCGGAGACCCCGAAGGCACCCGCGACCCGGGAGCTCGCACGGGCGGTCCCGCCGCCGTTCCGGTTCTCCCGGGTGGGGCCCAAGGGCACGCCCCTCAACGCGGCGATCACCCGGAAGCTCGCGCGGGCGATGGTCGTCAGGGGTGGCGGACCCGGCGACGTGCCGTCCGGCTACACCTACCTCGGCCAGTTCGTCGACCACGACCTGACGATGGACCGCACCACGGTGATGCTCGGCACCGACGTCTCCCCGACCGACCTGCTGCAGGGCCGCTCGCCGAGGCTCGACCTGGACTCGCTCTACGGTGCCGGTCCCGCCAACACGGAGTCGGCGAAGTTCTACGAGGCCGACGGCCTGCGCCTCAAGGTCGGCACGACGATCCCGGCGGAGGGCGTGAAGGCGATCGCCGCTCACGACCTGCCGCGGGCCGGCAAGGGCAATCTCGCCGCGGCGCAGAAGGCGCTGATCCCGGACCCCCGCAACGACGAGAACCTGATCGTGGCGCAGACCCACACGGCGATGATCAACTTCCACAACAAGGTCGTCGGCAAGGTCCCGGCCTCGCTCCCGCCGCTGCAGCGCTTCCGCCGGGCGCGGCGGCGGGTGACGCTGCACTACCAGTGGCTGCTGCGCCACGACTACCTGCCGCGGATCGTCGCCCCAGCCGTGCTGGACGACGTCTGGGGCAAGGGCCGCAAGCTGGTGGAGCCGGACGCGAAGCCGACCGACGTGCCCACCATGCCGATCGAGTTCTCCGTCGCCGCCTTCCGCCTCGGGCACAGCATGATCCGCGCGGAGTACAACTGGAACGCGCACTTCGCCGGCACCGCCGGGACGCTCGACTGGATGTTCATCTTCTCCGGCCTGGGCGGTGACCTCGGCGGAGACAAGCGGCTGATCAGCAGCTGGCTCGCCGACTGGCGCCGGATGTACGACTTCCCCGCGGCCGGCAAGCCCGGCCTGGCGGCCCCCGACAGCGGCGTCAACAAGGCCATGCGGATCGACACCCGGCTCACCAACCCGCTGGCCTCGCTGCCGCCGAGCACCTTCGGCGGGAACGACGACGTCCCGCCGATGCCGCGCAACCTGGCCTTCCGCAACCTGACCCGGGGCAACATGGTCACCCTCGCGAGCGGCCAGCAGATGGTGACCCGGCTGAGGAGCCTCGGCGTCAACGTCGCACCGCTGACCCGACCCCAGATCCTCAACGGCAAGGGCGGCGCCAAGCTCGACCACCTCACCGCCGCGGAGCGGGACGCCGTGGCCACCCGGACGCCGCTGTGGTTCTACATCCTGCGCGAGGCCGAGCTCAACGGCGGCCGGCTCAAGGGGGTGGGGGCGCGCATCGTCGCGGAGACCTTCCACCGGGCCGTGGAGGGCAGCACGTTCTCGATCGTGCGCGAGCCCGACTTCAAGCCCACCCTCGGGCCCCGGCCCGGGACGTTCGAGATGACGGATCTGCTGTTCTTCACCTACGGCACCAAGGCCGGGCTCGCACCGGCCGGTTGAGCGGGGGGATCGGGGGGAAATCGGGGGGCGGGGAAAGACGATGGGCCCCGGGCGAGGTCGCCCGGGGCCCAATCGAGAAGCCTCGTTCACCGCAGGCCCGCGGCGCCCTCGTCGTAGGAGTTCACCCGGTCGAACGCCGCCTGGAGCGCGTCGAGGCGCACGTCGTCGTGCTCGGCGGGGTGTTGTTCTCGGTCATGACGATGCCTTCCGCAGCTTTTCGAGCAGGGGTCGGGCAGCTTCGGCGAGGAACTGCTCCTGGGTGTCGCCACCGATCTGGACCAGGGCGACGTCGGTGTGCCCTGCCTCCCAGAACGGCTTGACGCTCTCCACGATCGCGTCGAGGTCGGGTCCGCAGGGGATCGAGCCGGCCACGTCCTCGGGTCGGACGTACTGCGTCGCGCCGGCGAAGCCCGCGGTCGTCGGCAGGTCGGCGTTGACGCTCCAGCCGCCGGCGAACCAACGGAACTGGTCGTGCGCCCGCTCGATCGCCACCTTCTCGTCCGGGTCCCAGCAGATCGGGATCTGGCCCACCGCCCGGGCCTTCGTGCCGATCTGAGGTGCGCCGTCGGTGGCGTTCCAGTCCTGGACGAGCTCCGCGTCGGGCTCGGTCGCGATCAGGTGGTCGGCGAGCGGCGCGAGCTCGGCGATCGCGCGGTCACCGCCGATGGCGACGGCGAGGTCGACCCCCTGCTCGGGCAGGTCCCAGACGCGCGCGGAGTCGACCTGGAAGTACTCGCCGCGATAGTCGGTGAGCTCGCCGGTGTGCAGCTCGCGGATGATCTCGATGGCCTCGCGCAGCATGGCCTGGCGGTCCTGCACCGCCGGCCAGCCCTGCCCGACGACGTGCTCGTTGAGGTTCTCGCCGCTGCCCAGCCCGAGCGTGAAGCGACCCTCGGCGAGCAGCTGCACGGTCGCCGCCTTCTGCGCCACGATCGCCGGGTGGTAGCGGATGCTCGGGCAGGTCACGTAGGTCATCAGCCCGACCCGCTCCGTGGCGTGGGCGACGGCGCCCAGGACGGACCAGGCGTACGGCGCGTGCCCCTGGGCCGAGAGCCACGGGAAGTAGTGGTCGCTCATCACCTCGAAGTCGAAGCCGACGTCCTCGGCGCGGACGGCGTGATCGACCAGCTCCCGCGGGCCGGTCTGCTCGGTCATCAGGGTGTAGCCGAAGCTGGTCACGCGGTTCCCTCCAGGTAGTCGTCCCAGTCCAGGTCCATCAGGTCCTCGGGAGCGTCGACGACCAGCGCGGCGCCGGCCTCGGTGAGCTCGGCCTCGCTGTACCCCCCGGAGCGCAGCCCGATGCACCTGAGCCCGGCCCGGCCGGCCGACTCCACGTCGTACGGCGTGTCCCCGATCATCACGGCGCGCTCGATGCCGTCCAGCGCCGCGAGGGTCACCTCGATCAGGTCCGGCTCGGGCTTGGATCCGTCGACGTCGTCGGAGGTCTTCAGCACCGCGACGTCGGCGCGGATGCCGAGGTCGTCGAGCGCCTCGTCGGCGAACTCGGGATCACCGGAGGAGGCGAGCGCCACCTGGTAGCCCGCCTGGCTGAGCTTCCACACCAGCTCGGCGGCGCCGGGCAGAGGAGCGACCTCGGCCTTGATCCGGAGGTACTCCTCCTTCCACTGGTCGCGCAGCGTGTCGCCCAGCCGGTTCTCGACGTCGTCGCCCGCGACCTGGGCCACGAGCTTGTCGCCGCCCATCCCGACCGTCCGATGGATCCGCCACAGCGGGATCGGCAGGTCGTTGCGGTCGAACGCCCGCCGCCACGCGACGGCGTGGTGGTAGGTCGAGTCGACGAGCGTGCCGTCGATGTCGAAGATGATCGCTGCGGTCTCAGGGGTGCTCACCCCGCACCGGTGCCCCGGCCAGCGGTGGTCAAACGGTGGGATGGTTCACGTCGACGGTGCCGGTCTCGCGCGCCGACCGCGCTCAGCGCAGGGTGACGACCGACTTGCCGAGGGTCTTGCGGTCCTCCATGTCCTGGAGGGCCTGCCCGAACTCCTCGATGGGGTAGGTCCGCCCGATGGGTGGGTCGATGATGCCGGACTCCATCATTGGCAGCAGCTCGTCCCACTGCTGGCGCATGTAGCCGGGCCGGACCATCGCGTAGGCGCCCCAGCCGACGCCGCGGACGTCGACGTTGTTGAGCAGCAGCCGGTTGACCTTGACCGCGGGGATCGCGCCGGCGGTGAAGCCGACCACGAGCAGCCGGCCCTGGGTGCCGAGGGAGCGCAGCGAGTCGGTGATCAGGTCGCCGCCGACGACGTCCATCACGAGGTCGACGCCCTCGCCGCGCGTCAGCTCCTTGACCGCCTCCCGGAAGCCGTCGAGCAGCACCACCTCGTCGGCCCCGGCCTGCCGGGCGACCTCGGCCTTCTCGTCGGTGGACACGACGGCGATGGTGCGGGCGCCGTACCCCTTGGCGACCTGGATCGTCGCCGTGCCGACGCCACCCGCGGCGCCGTGGACGAGCACCGTCTCGCCCTGCTTCAGGTCACCGCGCTCGGCGAGGGCGAAGTGGGCGGTGAGGTAGTTCATCGGGATGGCGGCGCCCTGCTCGAAGCTGAGCGACTCGGGGAGCGGGAAGACGCTGTCGGCACCCATGCCGACGACGTCGGAGGCGCCCCCGTTGCCCAGCACCGCCGCCACGCGCTGGCCGGCGGAGAGGCCGGAGCCCTCCGGTGCCGACCGTACGACGCCCGCGAAGTCGACGCCGAGCGTGAACGGCAGCTCAGGCTTCAGCTGGTAGTCCCCCTTGCTGAGCAACAGGTCGGGGAAGGAGATGCCCACCGCGTGGACCTCGACGAGCACCTGTGGACCGAACGGTCCCTCGGCCGTGGGCTCGTCGACCTCCTCGATGCTGATCGCGGACGGGCCATCTGTTCGGGTCACCTGGACTGCGCGCATGGGTCGAGGCTAGGGGGTCGTGGTCATTTCTTCGCGAGCCGGGCCAGCTCGAAGTGCATCGGGTCGGTGTAGTGCCACGTGCCGCCCCAGGCGAAGCCCCACTGGTTGAAGATCGCGACGACGCGGCGGTCCATCTTGCCCACCGTGCCCCGCTGGTTGTCGGCCACGTTGAGGTCGATGGCGGTGCCGAAGCTGTGGAAGGACAACGTGTGGCTCCCGGCGATGAACCGGGGCACGTAGCACCCGCCGTACTGGTAGATCGACTTCGACAAGCCGGCGCTGAGCACCGCGCTCAAGGCCCCGCGCAGCTGGGGCAGCATCACCACGTTGCCGGTCACCCGACCGATGATCGGCATCATCTCGGTGCGGATGTGCGAGGCCACCCAGCCCGGGTCGGGGTTCACCGTGCCGTTGCTGTTGGCCGTGTAGTTGAAGGTGCCGACCGCCGCGGCCACCGAGCCGCCGGTGAGCACCGCCGTCTGGGCGACCTTGAGGTCGAGGTTGGGGCCGAGGATCTGCACCGACGCCCCGGGACCGGCGGCCGCGACCAGCTTCTTCATGATCGACTGCGGCGACGGCGCTCCCATCGAGATGATCGCCGCGTTGTCGGGCTTCATGCCCAGCTTCTTGGCCCACTTGTAGTTCACCACGGCGTCGATCTGCCGGGCCCAGGCCGGGTCGAGCAGCTGGGCCAGCGCGCCGACGTGGGCGCTCGGCGCATCGGTGCCGTTGCCGAGCTTGAGGTAGCCGTCCTTCGTCTCCAGCCGCCGGCCGATCTCCGGCTGCACGGCGATCTCCCCGCCGGCCACCCGCTGCCACACGGCGGCGGTGTGCGCGGTGCCGGGCACGGTGAAGCGCCAGAAGGTCTTCGGGTCGACGGCAGCGTAGGTGACGGGCTGCTCGTCGACGAAGAACGTGGCCATGGCCATGGGCTCCACCGCGAGGATCGCCTTCTTGCCGTCCTTGTCGGTGATCGCCTTGATCTTCTCGATGGTGCTCTTGGAGAGGGTGTCCTTGCTGAAGACCAGGAGGTCGGAGGACAGCAGCGGCTGGGTCAGCTCCTTGGGCGCCGCGACCGCGACGTTCTCGACCCTCGGGGCGGCGGCGCCGGCGCTGGGCACCGCGCCGCTCGCCGCCTTCGGCTTGGCGTCAGCGGGCTGACCCGAGGTTCCGCACCCGGCCGCGAACAGGCCGAGCCCGGTCAACGCGATCAGGTCGCGCCTGCTGACCTCGTGCATGACCTCCCCGACCGCCCTCCGTGGACCCCTCGACTGCGCCGAGCTCCCGTCCGGCTTCCAGAAGGGTACGTGGGAACCGGCTGGATCGGTCAGGCATTCTCCTTTCGGAAGACGGCCGTCCCCCACCAGAGCGCCAGACCGAACAGGGCCACGGCCCACGTGGTGCCCCACATCAGCTGGCTGGTGCCGAAGTCCCCGGTGAAGGTGTCGCGTACGGCGTCGACGATCCACCGGAACGGCATGAAGTCGCTGACCCGTTGGAGCCAGTCGGGCCCGATCGTCATCGGGAGCAGGATGCCGGAGAGCAGCAGCACCGGCATCATCACCATGTTGATCACGGGCGCCATCACGTCCTCGCTCTTGGTGGTGAGCGCCAGCGCGTTCGAGGCCGCGGCGCAGGCGCCGCCGACCAGCAGGGTCAGGAGCACGCCGATCACCACGCCACCCGCCGGGGCCCGCATCCCCATCGCGAAGCCGAGCCCGACCAGGATCAGCGCCTGCACGAACAGCTGCGCCACGTCGCGGCTCAGCCGGCCGACCAGCAGCGCGGTCCGGCTCGCGGGGGTGACCCGCTCGGCCTCGACGACGCCCTCGCGCCACTCCCCGATCAGCCCGAAGCCGGCGAAGAAGGCGCCGAACATCCCCAGCTGCACCAGCAGGCCGGGGACCAGGAACGTATAGGGGTTCTCGACCCCGAAGTCGTCGACGAGCGGCTTGAGCAGCGGCCCGAACAGGACGAGGTAGAGCACCGGCTGCATCACGCCGATCAGCACCCAGGCCGGGTTGCGCAGGTTCATCCGGACCTGGCGCCGGAAGACGATGAAGCTCTCGCGGACGAACGTCACTGGTCTGCTCCTTCCAGGACGGGCTGGTCGGTCGGGCCGGCTTCGGCGTCGCGCAGCGACCGGCCGGTGAGGGTGAGGAAGACGTCGTCCAGGGTCGGCCGGATGACCTCGATCGAGGCGAGCTCGATGCCGGTGCGGTCCAGGTCGCGCAGCAGATCGGGGACGGCCCGGCCCGCGCGGGAGACCCGGCCGCGGACGTGCTGCCCGTCGACCTCGACCAGGTCGGCGATGGTCTCCAGGGCCGCGGCCGCGTCGGTGAGCCGGGTCGGGTCGGCGACCTCGAGGTCCACCTGGTCGCCGGAGACGGCCGCCTTGAGGTTTTCCGAGGTGTCGCTCGCCACGATCCTCCCCTGGTCGATGATCATGACCCGGTCACTGAGGGCGTCGGCCTCCTCGAGGTAGTGCGTGGTCAGGAACACCGTCGCCCCGCGCTCGCTGCGCAGTCGCCCGATGTGCTCCCACAGGTTGGCCCGGGCCTGCGGGTCCAGGCCCGTGGTCGGCTCGTCGAGGAAGATCAGGGTGGGGTCGTGCACCAGTCCCATGACGATGTCCAGACGGCGCTTCTGGCCGCCGGACATCTGCTTGGGCGTGCGCTGCCACAGGCCGCGCAGGTCGAGCTGCTCGAAGAGCTGCTGGCCGCTCGCGGTGGCCTGGGCCTGGCTCAGGCCGTAGAGCATCCCGTGGTCGACGACCTCGTCGCCGGCGCGTGCGTAGGAGGAGACCCCACCGGCCTGGGAGACGTAGCCGATGCTCTGCCGGACCTGCTTGGACTGCGTCGCCACGTCGTAGCCGGCCACCCGGGCCGTGCCCGCCGTCGGTCGCAGCAGCGTGGTCAGCATCCGCAGGGTGGTGGTCTTCCCGGCCCCGTTGGGACCGAGGAACCCGACCACCTCGCCCTCGGCGACGTCGAGGTCGACCCCGTCGACGGCGCGGACCTCCACCTTCTTGCGCCCCTGCTTGGTGGTGAACGTCTGCACGAGCCCGCGTGCCTGGATCATCCGAGTCCCTTCTCCGGAAAAACGCTCGTCCTTCGGTTTCATCACGAGGTTGTCGATGCCAACCCCGCGAGTAGACCAGCGAGCGCCGACAAACTCATCGGGTTTTCGGCGCGGAGGGCAGGATCAGCCGGCGAGGACGCGCTCGGCGATCCAGGCGATCGTCTCGGCGGTCTGCGCCGGTTCGGCCGTGGGCTGCATGACATGGCTCAGCACCAGCCGGACGACCATGTCGATGAGCACCTCGAGGCGGTCGTCGTCGAGGTGTACGTCGTAGGTGGCCACGTGCTCGCGGATCATCTGCCCGGCCGCCCCGAGCAGCGGCTCCGAGTTGGTCGTCAGCAGTGGGAGCAGCTCGCTGTCCGCGCCCTGGCTGCTGCTGAGGATCGCGTGCAGCAGCGGGTCGGTGCCGGCCTGCTCGAGGACCTGGAAGGCCGCGGCCTCGATCGCGCGAACCAGGTCCTCCGGGTTGTCCCGGAACGCGGAGTCGACCAGCCCGAGGAACATCTCCAGCTCGCGCAGCACCATCGCCTCGGCGAGCTGCGGCTTGCCGCCCAGCTCGTTGTAGACCGTCTGCCGGCTGACGCCGACCAGGTCGGCGAGCTTGGCCATGGTCAGCTCACCCCACCCGTGCTGGGCGGTGAACCGGGATGCCGCGGCCAGCAGCCGGTCACGGTGGGTGACCGGTGCGGGCGCCAGCGAGCTCATGCGGTCCAGCCTAGGCGTCAGGTCCAGCAGGACGGCCACGAGCGCCTACTCGACGAGGCTCAGCGCCAGCACCGGGCAGGCCTCCACGGCGGCGTGCACCGCGGACCGGTGTGCCTCGTCCGGGGTCTCGTCGAGCACGGTCATGGTGTCGTCGTCGTCGAGCTCGAAGAACTCGTGGGCCATCGCCTCGCACATGCCCAGGCCCTCGCACTTGTCCCGGTCGACCACGATCCTCATGAGGTCCGCCCGGACTCGAGCTCCGACTCCACGGGGACGAAGTCGACCTTCTCGCGCACGCCGCAGTCCGGGCAGCACCAGCTGTCGGGGACGTCGGCCCAGGCCGTCCCGGCGGCGAAGCCCTCGTGCTCGTCGCCGCGTGCGACGTCGTAGGTGTAGCCGCACCCGGGGCACCTGGCGGCGAGGACCTCGTTGGCCGCGGCGGCGACGGCCTCGTCCTCGAGACGCTGCTTCTCCGCGGCCCGGGCGGCCTCGTCGATGCCGTGCTTGCTCAGGATCCGGTCGCGCTTGCGCGGGCTGATGTTCGCCAGTGCGAGGTCGCCGCCGAAGTGGGCCACCACGCGGGGGTCCATCACCCGGCGCCACACGGCGGGCACGATGGCCAGCACGATCATCCCGGCGTACCCCGTCGGGAGCACGGGAGACTCCTCGAAGTCGCGCAGCGCCTGGTAGCGCCGGGTCGGGTTGGCGTGGTGGTCGCTGTGCCGCTGCAGGTGGTAGAGCAGCACGTTGGTCGCGATGTTGTTCGAGTTCCAGCTGTGGCTCGGGTCGACGCGCTCGTAGCGCTGGCGGTCACCGACGCCGACCTTCTGGCGCAGCATGCCGTAGTGCTCCATGAAGTTGACGACCTCGAGCAGCGAGAACCCGACGACCGCCTGGACGACGAGGAACGGCACGATCCCGATCCCGAGGACCGCGATCAGCACGCCCCACAGGACGGCCGACATCAGCCACGCGTTGAGCACGTCGTTCCCGAGGCGGAAGGGGTGCTGGCCCTTCCGGGCGTAGCGCTTCTTCTCCAGGCGCCAGGCGCTCTTCAGGGAGCCACCGACCGTACGCGGCCAGAACTGGTAGAAGTTCTCGCCGAACCGGCTGCTCGCCGGGTCCTCCGGGGTGGCGACGCGGACGTGGTGGCCGCGGTTGTGCTCGATGTAGAAGTGCCCGTAGAAGCTCTGGGCCAGCGCGATCTTGGACAGCCAGCGCTCGTGGCTCTCCTTCTTGTGGCCGAGCTCGTGCGCGGTGTTGATGCCGATGCCGCCGATGCAGCCGATCGAGACCGCGATGCCGAGCTTGCCGAACGTGGAGAGCTCGTCGACCCCCAGCCACTCCGGCTTCGCGATCCACACGAAGGCAGCGACGAAGCCGGCGTACTGGATGGGCAGGTAGAGGTAGGTGATCCAGCGGTAGTAGCGGTCGTTCTCCAGCGCCTCGATCACGTCGTCGGGCGGGTTGGAGCGGTCGAGGCCGACGAACAGGTCGATGGCCGGCACCACGCCGAGGATGATGATCGGGCCGACCCACAGCCAGATGCCCCAGCCGGTGAGCTGGTGGCCGGCGAAGGCGACCGCGGCCAGCGACGGCACCACCAGGCCGATCAGCCACAGGTAGCGCTTCTTGTCGGTCCACCGCGCGCTCGATCCCTGCGGGACCGTCGAGTTGGCGATCGTCTCTGACGCCATGGGGTGCCTCCTGTTCCACTCACTTTACATCCGGCGGCTGAATGTCAACCGCTTGACCTGACGCTAGGGGTTGGCCAGCGTTTTGACAAGAGGTTGCCGAATGTAAAGCGCGTGTCGGGCGTCTCAGCCCCGCGAAACGGTCGGGGTGAAGCAGAGCGTGCCGCGGATCTCGGTGGAGTCCCGGATGTCGGCCCGAATCCGGTGCGGACCGGTCTCGACGGAGAGCCGGAAGCCGTCGGCCAGCTCGAGCTCGACCCGGCCGTTGCGGGCGTCGACCACCCGTCCCCGCACGACGTACGACGACCCGCTGACCTGCTCCAGCCCGCTCAGCGGCAGACCGGGCACCAGGTCACCGTCGGCCACCAGGTGCAGCGCCCCCGAGACCTGGTCACCGGGCTGCTGGCGCGCGAGCCACGCCTGGGGAGCCGAGGCGGTGAGCGTGCTGCCGTGCGCGGCCAGGCTGACGAGGCCCTCGCCCACCGCCACCACCTCGTGCCGCGACCACCGCCGCCAGCGCCGCCACAGCAGGACGGCGGCGAGCAGCAGGACCACGTCCGAGACGCCGGCGATCCACCCGAACACGTTGCTGGGCACCTCCCCCACGGGGCGGTTCGCCGACGGCTTGTCCGGCACCACCCGGACCACGAGCTCCCCGGTCTCCTTGGCCTGCGCCCAGGTGGTGCCGTCGACCCGCGCGGAGAAGCGCAGCTGCTTCGGGTCCACCGACTCCGGGAGCCGGTAGTCGACGAACCGGCGGCCGTTGAGCGTCTGCGCCTTCACGAGCATGGCCGTGACGTCCTGCCCCGAGCGCGAGATCCGTCGTTCGGTGAGCGTCTCGTGCACGAACGGCAGGTTCACCAGGAACAGTGCCACCAGCACCACGACGACCCGTCTCACGGACGCAGGCTAGTCGCGACCGCGCCTCGACGGGTCCATCAAGTCCACGGCACGCGTGCGGTGGGACGCCGGCCGACGTTAGGTTGGCGGCATGGCAGATCCCATCGGCATCGACTTCGGCGGCAGCGGCATCAAGGCCGCGCCCGTCGACCTCACCACGGGCGAGTTCTCGGCCGAGCGCGAGCGCATCGACACCCCCGAGAAGTCCACCCCCCAGGCCGTCGCGCAGGTGATGGCCGAGCTGCTCAAGAAGTTCGAGGACACCAAGTCTGCCGTCGGCGTGACCGTGCCGGGCGTCGTCCGCAAGGGCGGGGTGATCGGGTCCGCGGCCAACATCGACAAGAGCTGGATCGGCACCGACGCGGACGACCTGCTCAGCGACGTGCTCGGGCGCGAGGTGCACGTGATCAACGACGCCGACGCGGCGGGGCTGGCCGAGGTCCGCTACGGCGTCGCCAAGGGTCGCAGCGGCCTGACCATCGTCACCACGCTGGGCACCGGCATCGGCTCGGCCCTGCTGTACGACGGCGTGCTGGTCCCCAACTCCGAGCTCGGACACCTCGAGATCGAAGGCGTCGACGCGGAGAGCCGCGCGGCCAACTCGGCCCGCAAGGACGAGGACCTCAGCTGGGAGAAGTGGGCCAAGCGGCTGACCACCTACTACCGGGCCCTGGAGAAGCTGTTCTCCCCCGACCTGATCGTCGTCGGGGGCGGGGTCAGCAAGCACGGCCCGGAGTTCATCCCGCTCATCGAGATCAACACCGAGATCATCTCGGCCACGCTGCGCAACACCGCCGGGATCGTGGGCGCCGCCGCGCTCGCCTCCGACAAGCAGGGCTAGGCCCTCACACCGCCCAGAGGTTGATGCCGGCCTCGACGGCGTTCTGGTCGATGGCGGCCAGCTCCTCGTCGGTCAACGGCGGCCCCTGGAGCGCGTCGAGGTTGGTGTCGAGCTGCTCCACCGACGATGCCCCGATGACCAGCGAGGTGACGCGCGGGTCGCGCAGCGCCCACTGCAGGGCCAGCTGGGCCAGCTTCTGGCCGCGCTTCACCGCGATCTCGTTCAGCGCCCGCACGTGGGCGAGCTTCGCGTCGTCGAGGTGGTCCTGGCCGATCGTGGTTTCGCTACGGGCGGCGCGCGAGTCCTTCGGCACGCCGTCGAGGTAGCGGTCGGTGAGCAGCCCCTGGGCCAGCGGCGAGAACGCGATGCAGCCGATCCCCTGCTCCTCGAGCTCGTCCAGCAGGCCCTCCTCGATCCACCGGTTCAGCATCGAGTACGACGGCTGGTGGATCAGGATCGGGGTGCCGAGCTCGCGCGCGATCGAGGCGGCCTCCTGCGTCTTCTCCGGGGAGTACGACGAGATGCCGACGTACAACGCGCGACCGGAGCGCACCGCCGTGTCCAGGGCCTGCATGGTCTCCTCGAGCGGGGTGTGCTCGTCGAAGCGGTGGCTGTAGAAGATGTCGACGTAGTCCAGGCCCATCCGCTCCAGGGACTGGTCGAGCGAGGCGAGGAGGTACTTCCGGGACCCGCCGCCCTGGCCGTAGGGACCCGGCCACATGTCGTAGCCGGCCTTCGTCGAGATCACCAGCTCGTCGCGCAGGTCGGCGAAGTCGTCGCGGAGGTAGGTCCCGAAGTTCTCCTCCGCGCGGCCGTAGGGCGGTCCGTAGTTGTTCGCGAGGTCGAAGTGGGTCACGCCGCGGTCGAAGGCCCGTCGCAGGATCGCCCGTTGCGTCTCCTCGGGGCGGTCGTCGCCGAAGTTCTGCCACAGCCCCAGGGACAGCGCGGGCAGCTGCAGCCCGCTGCGACCGCAGTAGCGGTAGTCCATCACGTCGTAGCGGTCGTCGGCCGGCTGGTAGTCGCTCATGGGGCCAGTGTGCCGCGCCCAACTAGGGTGGCGAGCATGCCGGCGTCACGTGTGCTCCCCACCGAGGAGGCGACCGCTCTCATCGAGCTGGTGCGCGAGATCTCCGAACGCGAGCTGCTGCCCCTGGTGGCCGAGGCCGAGGCCACCGAGACCTTCCCGCGCGAGGCGTTCCGCACGCTGGGTCGCGCCGGGCTGCTGGGGCTGCCCTATCCCGAGGAGCACGGCGGTGGAGGGCAGCCCTACGAGGTCTACCTCCAGGTGGTCGAGGAGATCGCCACCGTGTGGGCCAGCGTCGGCGTCGGTGTCTCGGTGCACGCGCTCTCCTGCTTCGGGCTGGCCACCGCCGGGACCGACGAGCAGCGCGAGAAGTGGCTGCCGGAGATGCTCGCCGGCGAGCTCCTCGGCGCCTACTGCCTGTCCGAGGCGCACGCGGGCTCCGACCCGTCGGCGATGAGGACCAGCGCCCGTCGCGACGGCGACGACTTCGTGATCAACGGTGCCAAGGCGTGGACCACGCACGGAGGCCACGCCGACTTCTACAAGGTGATGGCCCGCACCTCGCCGGAGAAGAACGGCATCTCCTGCTTCCTGGTCCCCGCCGGCACCGAGGGGCTGGTCGCCGACCCGCCGGAGCGCAAGATGGGGCTCACCGGCTCGGCCACGGCGACGATGCGGTTCGACGACGTACGCATCCCCGCCGAGCGGCTGCTCGGCCAGGAGGGCGACGGCCTCAAGATCGCCCTCGCCGGCCTGGACTCCGGGCGGCTGGGCATCGCGGCCGTCGCGGTCGGCCTGGGCCAGGCGGCGATCGACCACGCGGTCGCCTACGCCGGGGAGCGCGAGCAGTTCGGGCAGAGGATCATCGACTTCCAGGGCCTGGCCTTCCTGCTCGCCGACATGGAGGCCGCCGTCCAGACCGCGCGGGCGATGATGCTGCACGCCGCCCGCCTCAAGGACCGTGGCCTGCCGTTCTCCCGCGAGGCCTCGATCGCCAAGCTGACCGCCACCGACGCCGCCATGAAGGTGACCACGGACGCGGTCCAGGTGCTCGGCGGCTACGGCTACACCCGCGACTTCCCGGTCGAGCGCTTCATGCGCGAGGCCAAGGTGACCCAGATCTTCGAGGGCACCAACCAGATCCAGCGGCTGGTGATCAGCCGTTCCCTGGCCAAGAACCGCACCGGCCACCTGCACACCGACCCCCAGGAGAACACGTGAGCACGCCTGACCTCGCCGGCTTCGGCCCGGACGACCTGCCCGACCTGGCCGGGAGGCGTGCGCTCGTCACCGGCGCCAACTCCGGGATCGGTTTCCACACCGCCCGGGCGCTCGCCGAGCACGGAGCCGAGGTGGTCCTGGCCGTGCGCAACGTCGAGGCGGGACGCGAGGCGGCCGTGAAGCTGCCGGGCGTCACCTCGGTGGAGGAGCTCGACCTGGCCTCGCAGAAGTCGATCCACCGATTCGCCGACCGGTTCGAGGGAGCGCTCGACGTGCTGGTCAACAACGCAGGCGTGATGACGCCGCCCAAGTACCGCGCCACCGAGGACGGCCACGAGCTGCAGTTCGGCACCAACCACCTCGGCCACTTCGCGCTGACCGGCCTGCTGCTGCCCCACCTGCTCCAGGCCCCGGCGCCGCGTGTGGTCCCGGTCGCGTCGGTCGCGCACCACCGCGGCGACGAGTCCGTGCTCGAGGGCAACCCGGAGTCGTCGTACAACGCCAGCCACGACTACGGCAACAGCAAGCTGGCCAACCTGCTCTTCGCCCACGAGCTGCACCGACGGGTCACCGAGGCCGGGAGCAGGCTCGTCGTCTCCGCCGCGCACCCGGGCGTGTCCGCGACCAACCTGGTGACCTCGCCGGACGGCATGGGCGCCAACCCCGTCGTACGCCGGATCGCGCCGTTCGTGCTGCCGATCCTGATGCAGTCGGCGGCCGCCGGGGCGAACCCGAGCCTGTGGGCCGCGACGTACGGCGAGCCCGGCGCCTACGTCGGTCCCCAGCGCATGGCCGAGGCCCGCGGCCAGCTGGGTGACGCCAAGCAGAGCAAGCACGCCCGCAACGCCGACCTCGCCCGCCGGCTGTGGGAGATCTCCGAGGAGAAGACAGGCGTGCACTTCGACCTCGGCGTCTGAGGCGTGCGCTGACCCGACCTAGAATCGAGGGATGAGCATCCCCGACCGAGCACCCGAGGAGCCCGTACGCCGCTCGCGCCACCTGCTCGACCCGGCGGACCTCGCCCAGAGCCACCGCCGCTCGCAGGGGACCACCGAGTCGCTGGGCAGCGTGCAGCGCTGGGTGATGTCCGTCCTGGCCGTCACCACGATCCTGCACCTGGCCGCCGGCCTGGTCCTGGCCGCGGTCTTCATGGATGACTCGCGCCAGGGAGCCCGCATCGGGCTGAGCGTCATCGCCGGCGGTGTCGGCGTCCTGGCCGTGGCCATCGCGCGGGTGATCCACCGCAGGCCGCCACTGAGCACCTGGCTCCTCCTGGGTTTGGTCCCGGCCGTCGTCGGCCTCGTCCTCGTCCTCCGCTAGACCGGCCAGGTCAGACCGCGCGGACCACCCAGGCGGTCCGCGAGCCGTGCACCACGAGGTCCTCGCGCTGCTGCAGACCCTCGGGGCCGTCGCCGAGCAGCGTGTCCAGCGTGGCCAGGTCGTCGGCGTCCAGCCGGCCGTCCACTGCGCTGCGGACCCGGCGGAACCACCCGTGCGCGTAGCGCCCGGTGGCGCTGGAGGGCGGCGGGGGCACGTGCAGGTCGAAGGTGCGCTCGGCGACAACGCCGAACCCGGCCTCCGCCAGGCGTCCGGTCCAGTCGTGGCCGTGCGGCGTCGCGGGCCCGTGGTCCCCACTGATCGCCGCGTGGCTGCGGGCCTGGAGCCCGGGCCGGCCGAGGCCGAGGTCGTCGGGCAGGTAGCGCAGCGGCGCGTCCATCTCCACGAGCACGAACAAGCCCCCGGGCCGCAGGACACCTGCCACCTCCGCCAGCAGCCGGTCGGCGTCGGGCACCTCGTGCAGCATCATCGAGGCCCACACCAGGTCGACGGGGTCGACGTCGGGCAACCCGGTGGCCAGGTCGGCGCGCACGGTGCGCACCCGGGCCGCCAGCCCCAGGTCGAGGGCCTTGGTCCGGATGCGGTGCAGCATCACCTCGGACTGGTCCACGGCGATCACCTCGGCGCCGCCGAAGCGCTGGGCCAGGGCGATGGTCCCGTTGCCGGTGCCGGCGCCCAGGTCGAGGATCCGGCGACGGGGCTGGTCGTCGCTGACCCGGCGTACCCACGCCGTCAGCTCGGCGAGGTGGTCGCCGAGCACGACACCGTCCAGGTCGAGCAGCTCGGCGAATGACTGGGTCTGGTCGGTCGGGTCGCAGGGCGCGTCGTGTCCCTGGTGCCCGTGGGGTCCGTGGGCGTGGCCCGGGTGGTGCGTGTGGTCCGACATGCCACCACCGTAGGCGCGCCGTGCGGTCGAGGCATACCATCTTGCGCATGGCGCAAGATCCGGTCGACCTGGACACCCTCGTCCGACTGCGGATCAAGGGGCTCCGCCTCGCGCGGGGCTGGTCCTTGGACGCCCTGGCGGCGCGCTGCCACCTGAGCCCGTCCTCGCTCAGCCGGATCGAGACCGGCCACCGGCGGATCGCGCTGGACCAGCTGACCCTGATCGCGCGGGCGCTGGGGACCAGCCTGGACGCGTTGGTGGAGAGCGCCCAGGACGCCGACGTGGTGATCAAGCCGATCCGCGACGAGGCTCGCGGCGTGACGACCTGGATGCTCAGCGAGCGAGCACCCCACGGCGTCACCGTCGCGAAGATGCGGATCACGCGCGAGGCACCGCAGGACCCGGTCGAGCTGCCCGTGCACCCCGGCCGCGACTGGTTGACGGTGCTGTCGGGCACCGCCCACGTGCAGCTGGCCGAGCGCACGGTGCTGGTCGAGACGGGTGAGGCGGCGGAGTTCTCCACGATGATCCCGCACGCGATCTACGCGCACGGCGGACCCGTGGAGGTGCTGGTGATGCTCGACCACGACGGCGAGCGGGCCCACCTGCACGAGCCGGGCGAGGTCAGCTGAGGCTGGCGGTCAGCTGTTCTCCTCGATGTACGCCGTGGCGTCCTTGTCGCTGTCGTCGACGCCCCGGCCGGCCGGGTGGGCGGCGTAGAACTGCAGCCATCGCATGGCCAGCTCGTGGCGCTGCTCGAGCGTGGAGCTCTTGATGAAGTCGGGGATCGCCTCCCGCTCCTCCTCGTCCAGGTGCTCGCCGTTCTCGGTGCGTGCCTCGCCGACCGCCTCGAACCACTCGTCGCTGCCGACCTCGAGCTCACGCGCCTTGCGTACGGCGTCCCGGATCGAGTTGTGGTCGTTGATGGCGTCGTCGGTCTCGTCCTCCGGGTCGCCGGAGTCACCGACCTTGAGCAGCACCGGGTAGAAGACCTCCTCCTCGGCCTGCGCGTGCGTGTCGAGACGCGTCGCCAACGGCTCCCAGATCGCCGTCAGCTCCTCCTTCGACTTCGCGTCGTCGAGGAGGAAGAAGCGGCGGCGGAACCAGTCGTGGTCCTCGTAGATCAGCTCGATGATGTCTGCCATGGGCGCGTCGTACCCCAGGGCGGGGTGGCTCACGCCTCGGCCAGACGATGATGAAGCACGATCGCGTCGCACCCGTCGCCACGCATTCGTCAATAGCTCATCTGGTCTAGAGATATCGGACTGATCGGCGCACTAGCGTGTTGGTTTGTCGAGGGGACGCGCCGTGGACACATCCGGGTACGTGAGCAGAGAGTCAGGCCCGAACGCCGAGTACGGGCTGGACGGTTTCCGAGCAGTCCAGCGGGGTCGACGAACCGAGGCGTTGCAGACGCTTGGAATGGTGCTCATCCTGTTCGCGGCTCAATGGCCGATGCGTCAGGTGGCGACCGGCCGCTGGGAGAGCACCCACGCCGCCACCTTCGGGGCGGTCGTGCCCGGCCGGCTGTCGCTGATGGTGGACGCCGCCATGATCTTCGCCTACCTCCTGCTCGCCTACCGGTCCTTCGGTCTGCTGCGGTCCCTGCGTCCTGCGGGCTGGCTGCTCCGGCTCAACGCCGTCCTGGTCGGTGTCGTCTTCGCGGGCGCGGCGATGGACCTGTGGGAGGACTGGAAGCTGTGGCGTCTGGTCGACCAACGGCTGGTGTCCCGGGATTCCCTGACCCTGTCGTGGAACGCCGGACTCGGTGTCGACCTCGGCGTCGCCACGTTCAGCGCGGCCGTCCACGTGCTGGTGTTCGGCGGCCTGATCCTGCTCGGCGTGACCTTCGTCCTCGGCCTCCGGGGGGCCCACGACCGTTATACCGACCCATCGGACGCCGGCTCGCGCGAAACCGGTGGAGACGTCATCTGCTGCTCCGGCGGCGGCATCCGGTCCGCGGCCTTCAGCCTGGGTGGACTGGAGGCACTGGCTGACGCCGGCATCTACGCCTCGGCACGAGCCGTTCTCGGAGTGAGTGGTGGGGGCTACATGGGCGCGGCCTACCACGTGGCTCGGTGGAACCCGGGCGACACCGACGACACGAGTGCGGAGTGGCCAGGCCGGGTGGGATCCGGCGGCGCCTCGCCGTACGGACTCCCGAGTCCGGAGACCGGCTGGGTGCGTCGGCACACGCGGTACGTGCTCGGTTCGGTGAAGGTGGCGCTGCAGGCGGTGCTCTCCCTGGCCTTCGGGATCGCGGTCAACCTGCTTCTCCTGGCCGCGTTGCTCGGGGGGCTGGCCTGGGTCCTGGGATGGCTCTTCGTCGCGTCCGGGCGGCTGCCCCACGGCAGCTTCGGCCAGGACTGGTCTCCGGTCGAGGACGTGTGGTGGCTTCCCGCGGCGGGGGTGGGACTGTTCGTGGCACGCAAGGTCGTCGAACGATGGTGGATCCCCTCGGCTCGGACGCGTGGAACAGCCGAACGCGCGACTTCGGTGCTGATCGTAGGTGGGGGCGCCGCCGCGATCCTGCTGCTGGGGGTGCCGTGGTTGCTGCAGTCCCTGGACTCCTTCGCTGCCGGCAACAGCTCGGTGTGGGCCGACCTGGTCCGGGCCCTCGGGCTGTCGACGACCAAGAGCCAGGTGGCCTCGAGCTCGGCGGCCAAGGTCTCCGGAGCGACGATCGGCGCGATCGTCAGCGCGATCCTGGCGGTGCTGGGTAGCGTCAAGAGCGCGGGCAAGGAGTCGGCGACCGGCGACTCCGGTCTCGGCAAGGTCTGGGCGACCATCTGGAAGAAGGTCAAGGACCCACTCGTGCCATGGGTGGCGCTCATCGCCGTGGTGCTGGTTCTGGTCATCGTGCTGCTCCGATGGGTGGCTGCCCTGGTCGCCGATCCCACGTTGCTGACGCACTGGGAGCTCGCCTATTGGTTCGGTGGCCTGTTGGTGTTCGCGAAGCTGGGCACCGACGCCAACCGGACGTCGCTGCACCACTTCTTCCGCGAGCGGATCTCGGGCGCCTTCCTCGTGCGCAAGGTGGGCGCGAGGGTGGAACCCATCCCGTACCGCCGCCCGCTCCGGTTCTCGGAGTCGGACCCACTGGACGGAGGACCGGAGCTGATCGCCTGTGCCGTCGCCAACGTGAGCGACGAGGAGATCGTGCCCAGCAAGCGCGGTTGCGTGCCCTTCGTCTTCGACCACACGGCGATCGGGTTGACCGATCGCCTGTTGCCGCCCGGCGCGGGACGGCGTGAGAGCGCCACCTACGAGTTCGCTGCCGACCCGTGGTACCACGACGCCACGGTGCCGGCGGCGCTGGCCATGAGCGCTGCCGCGTTCTCGCCACTGGCCGGACGGGAGAACGTGCGCCTGGGCCCCTATCGCGCGGTGCTGGCCCTGGCCAACGCACGCCTCGGGGTCTGGCTCCCCAACCCGCTGTGGGTCGACGAGGTGGGGCTGTTCAAGCGGCTCCGACGCCTCGGCCGGTGGGAGGAGGCCGCGAGGACCCTGGACCGCTTGAGGGGTACGGCGTCGGAGCGACCCGAGCATCCGAAGCTCGACGACGAGGAGTGGGAACGGTACGAGGGCCTGGCCCGTCTCAGCCACGAGGTCGCGGCCCGTCGGAGGTCGGCCGATGCGGCCGCGAAGGCGGTGGCCAGGCTCCGGGCAGAGCTCGGAGGAGCCGCGACAGGCGCTGGGACCCTCGAGGCGAGGAACATGCTCGAGCAGCTGCTGGCAGAGGTGAGAAGGGCCCAGGAGCAGCTCGAGCACGCCGAGGCGCAGGTTGAGAAGACGGTGGACTCGTTCCCCGAACGAGGCACCCGCGGCTGGAAGTACGTCGAGGGGGCGCGCGCGGTGTTCAAGAAGCCAGGTCTCGCGCGCCTGGCCAAGGAGGCGGTCGGCAAGGCGTCGATCTACGACCGCTTCCTCTACGTCACCGATGGCGGTCACTACGACAACCTCGGGCTGATCGAGGCGCTGCGGCGACGCCCGGATCGGATCATCCTGCTGGACGCCTCGAACGACAAGGAGGACAGCTTTCGGACACTCGGGCGAACCATCGCCACGGCTCGGATGGACCTTGACTGCGACGTACGCCTGGACCCGCGCAACATGCGACGGATCAGCAAGGTGAAGCCTGCTCGCGCGGCATGGTGCGTGGGGAGCTACAAGTTCTCGGACACCGACCAGGAAGGGCAGATCTTCCTGTGCAAGGCGGTCATGGTGGGCGATGTGACGTGGGACATCCAGACCTACGCCGACGACAATCCCGACTTCCCCCGGACCAGCACCAACAACCAGCTCTACAGCGAGTTCGACTTCGAGGCCTACCGAGCACTCGGCCACGCAACGGTCAGCGATCTCATCGATCCGACGTCTGATGCGGCGGCCATCGAGGTTGCGTTGTTCTGAGCGCGTCTGGCCACATCGGGCAGAGAAAGCGATGGCTGGGCAGTCAGGTCACCCTGACTGCCCAGCCACATCTCGTTGCTCTGCGTGCGCGAGGGGGGAGTTGAACCCCCACGCCCTTTCGGGCACACGGACCTGAACCGTGCGCGTCTGCCTATTCCGCCACTCGCGCCAGAAGCAGGGGTCAGGCTATCCCACGTCGTCTCAGCCGCCCAAACCGGCACCGGTGTGCCCCGACTCGCCCGATACCATCGCCAGAACATCGGACCGGACCGAGCGGGAGGAGGCCCCCATGAGCGGACTGCAGCGCTTCGAGAACAAGCTGGAGCAGATGATCTCCGGTGTCTTCGCGCGCACCTTCCGCAGCGCCGTGCAGCCGGTCGAGATCGCGGCGGCGCTGAACCGCGAGGTCGACAACTCCGCACAGATCCTCAGCCGCGACCGGAGGCTGGTGCCCAACACCTTCTCCGTCGAGCTCTCCGCGGCCGACCACGAGCGCCTCGAGGGCCTCGGGCCGCAGCTCCCCCGCGAGCTGACCGAGATGCTGCGTGAGCACGCGGCCCAGCAGTCCTACGTCTTCACGGGGCCGGTGAGCATCCACCTCGAGGTCAGCGACGGGCTGACCACCGGACGGTTCCGGGTGCTCAGCAAGGCGGTGTCGAGCTCGAGCCTGGTGGGTGGGGACCCCACCGACACGCAGGTACGCCGGGCCACGGCCACGTTGGAGATCAACGGCGAGAACCTGCCCCTGGCCCCTCCCGGCATCGTGATCGGCCGGGGCAACGACGCCGACCTGCGCATCGACGACCCGGGCGTCTCCCGCCGGCACATCGAGATCCGGGTCGAGGAACCGCAGGACCTCGGCGGGACGCCGCGGATCACGGTGCACGACCTCGGCTCGACCAACGGCGTACTCGTGAACGGCAAGCGCGTCGAGAAGGCGACCCTCGCCGATGGTGCAACGATGAAGATCGGCAACACGACCATGTCCCTGCACCTCAAACAAGGGTGAGTGAAGCTTGTCCGAGCTGACCCTGGTCCTGATCCGTTTCGCCTACCTGGCGATCCTGTGGATCTTCGTCCTCTCCTGCATCTCGGTGATCCGCTCCGACATGTTCGGCGCCCGGGTCGCCCGCCAGGCGTCGGGCCGCGGCTCGTCGCGCCAGGAGCGCAAGGCCCGCGCCAAGGCCAAGCCGGCCAAGCCGCGCAAGGGCGTGCCCACCCAGGTGGTGATCCTGGAGGGTGGCAACAAGGGTGAGACCGTCTCCCTCGACGAGGCTCCCCTGCTGATCGGCCGCGGCAACGACGCGGCCATCCGGCTCGACGACGACTACGTGTCGACCCGGCACGCACGTATCGCCAGCTCCGGTGAGCAGTGGTTCGTGGAGGACCTCGGCTCCACGAACGGCACCTACGTCGGCACCACCCGCATCTCCCAACCGACCACGATCCAGCTCGGCACCCAGGTCCGGATCGGGAAGACGATCCTGGAGCTGCGCAAGTGAGCCCCAGGCGGAGCCGCTCATGAGACTGCGCTACTCGGCGCTCTCGGACGTGGGGCGGGTCCGGCGCGACAACCAGGACTCGGGGTACGCCGGGCCGCACCTGCTCGTCGTCGCCGACGGCGTGGGCGGGTCGGCCCGCGGCGACGTCGCCAGCAGCGCCACCGTCGAGGTGCTGCGCCAGCTCGACACCCCGCCCGGCAACGACGTCCTCGGCGCGCTCGCCGGCGCCATCCACCGCAGCCACGACCGCATCGCCGCGCTCGTCGCCGAGACGCCGGAGATCGAGGGCACCAGCAGCACCGTGACGGCCGTCCTGTTCGACGGCACCCAGATCGGGGTCGGGCACGTCGGGGACAGCCGGGGATACCTGCTGCGCGACGGGGTGCTCTCCCAGCTGACCACCGACCACACCTTCGTGCAGAGCCTGATCGACGAGGGCCGGATCACCGAGGACGAGGCCCGCGTCCACCCGCACCGCAACCTGATCCTGCGCGCGGTGGACGGCGTGCACGAGCCCGAGCCCGACGTGTTCACCCTCGAGGTCGCCGTCGGCGACCGACTCCTGCTCTGCTCCGACGGGTGCTCCGGGGTGCTCTCCGACGAGGACCTCGCCCAGCTCCTCGGCGAGGGCAGCCCCGACTCGGCCGCCGTCGCGCTGATCGGCGCCTCGCTGGACGCCGGCAGCACCGACAACGTCACCGTCGTCATCGCGGATCTCGTCGGGGACGACGCCGTGGACGACGCCGAGACCTCCGCCTCGGCGGTCACCGGCCCGCTGCTCGTGGGTGCCGCCGCCGAGGCGCCGCGACGCCGTGGCCTGGGCTCGGGGCGGTCCGCCCGCACGGCCGACACCGGCGAGCTCGACCCGGTGCGCGACGGCGGCACAGCCACGGGTGCATCCACCCCAAGCCTCGACGACGTCGACCCCGAGGAGATGCGCTACGCCCCGCGCCCGCCACGCCGGTTCACCTGGGCACGTCGGCTGGTCGCGCT
>JAOPYC010000046.1 GCA_025964795.1 Marmoricola sp. | reverse complement strand
AGGCCGAGGCCCTGGCCGGCGAGGTGGCTCGCTCGGCCGGCGTGCCGTTCCGTGTCGTGACCGACACCATCGAGCAGCTGGCCCTGTGGAAGATCCGCGAGGAGGGAGCCGGGCTGGCCGCGCGCTCGCTGAGCCGCCCGGCCCAGGCCGGCTGGGAGGACGCCGCTGTCCCGCCCGCGAGCCTCGGCGCCTACCTGCGCGACTTCGACGCGCTGCTCCGGCAGAGCCGGCTCGACGGCGTCCCCTACGGCCACTTCGGCGACGGCTGCGTGCACGTGCGCATCGACTTCGAGCTGGGTGACTCCGGTGGCCGGGGGCGCTACCGCGACTTCGTGGAGCACGCGGCCGACCTGGTGGCGTCGTACGGCGGCTCGATGTCGGGGGAGCACGGCGACGGCCGCGCGCGCTCCGAGCTGCTGCCGAAGATGTACTCGCCCCGGGCCATCGCGCTGATGGAGCAGGCCAAGCGCATCCTCGACCCGGACCACCTGCTCAACCCCGGGGTGCTGGTCGACCCGGCCCCGTTCGACACTGACCTGCGGCTGGCCGCACCCCCAGCGCCCCTGCGTACGACGCTCCGGCTCACCCACGACGCCGGGTCGTTCTCCGGGGCGGTGCACCGCTGCACCGGCGTGGGCAAGTGCATCGCCGACAACACCGGTTCGAGCGGCGTGATGTGCCCGTCGTACCTCGCCACCCGCGAAGAGAAGGACTCCACCCGCGGCCGGGCGCACGTGCTGCAGGACGTGGCCATGGGCGTGATCGGGTTCGACGACCCGGCGGTGGAGGACGCGCTCGACCTGTGCCTGTCCTGCAAGGGCTGCGCGAGCGACTGTCCGACCGGCATCGACATGGCGACCTACAAGTCGGAGGCGCTCTCCCAGAAGTACGCCGGGAAGCTGCGGCCGCGCTCGCACTACGCCCTGGGCCGGCTCCCGCAATGGGCCCGGATCACCCCACCGCGGGTGGCGAACGCCATGCTGCGGAGCAGGACGGTCGGCCGGATCGCGAAGGCCGCAGCCGGCGTCGACCAGCGACGCAGCCTGCCGCGGTTCTCCGAGAAGCCCCTCCGCGCGGGGGAGTCGCCCCTGCCGGCGAACGTCGACGTCTGGATCTGGGCCGACTCCTTCACCGACCGCTTCGCCGCCGACACCGGCCGGGCCGCGATCGAGCTGCTCGAGACCATGGGGCTGCGCGCCGCCGTCATCCCGGACCCGGCCTGCTGCGGCCTGACCTGGATCACCACCGGCCAGCTCGGTGCGGCGAAGAGGATCGTCGGCCGCGCGATCGAGACGCTGCACGGCTACGTCAGCTCCGGGACGCCGGTGATCGGCCTGGAGCCCAGCTGCCTGGCCGCGATCCGTGAGGACGCCGGTCAGCTGCTCGACGACCCCCGGGTCGCCGAGGTCAGCGCGGGTCTGCAGTCCCTCGCGGAGTTCCTGGCCACACAGGTGGCGGCCGGGACGTGGACGCCCCCCGACCTGTCCGGCGTCGAGGTGGTGGCCCAGCCGCACTGCCACCACCACGCGGTCATCGGCTGGGCGACCGACGCCGCACTGCTCGCCCAGACCGGCGCACGGGTCACGCGGGTCGGCGGCTGCTGCGGGCTGGCGGGCAACTTCGGCGTCGAGCTCGGTCACTACGAGACGAGCGTGGCCATCGCCGAGCACGACCTGCTGCCCGCCGTACGCGCGGCGGGACCGGACGCGGTCGTCCTCGCCGACGGGTTCTCCTGCCGCACCCAGCTCGACGACCTCGCCGGCCGACAGGCCCTGCACCTGGCCGAGCTCCTCCTGGGGCGTCATCCGGAGCGGCGGACGTAGCAACCACCTCGTATGACGTCCCGGGCGTTCAGCGGCGGAGGCGCTCCACGGCGGACATGACGTGGAAGACGAGGATGGCGGCGATGGTGCCCAGGGCGATGCCGTTGAAGCTCAGGTCGCCGGCGGTGAAGGTGAAGTCGGCGACGCCCACCACGAGCGCGGTGGCGGCGGTGAACTGGTTGGTGGGCCGCGAGAAGTCCACGCCGTTGTCGATCCAGATCTTGACGCCGATGACCCCGATCAGCCCGTAGAGCGCCGTGGTGACACCGCCGAGGACGCCCGGCGGGATGGTGTTGACCACGGCCCCGACCTTGGGCAGGAACCCCAGCAGGATCGCGAAGGTGCCCGCGACCCAGTAGGCGGCCGTCGAGTAGACCTTGGTGGCGGCCATCACCCCGATGTTCTCGCCGTACGTCGTGGTGCCGGACCCGCCGCCGAGCCCGGCGAGCGTGGTGGCCAACCCGTCGGCGAGCAGCGCCCGCCCGGTCTGGCTGTTCAGCTCCGGGTCGGCGAGGTGGGCGACGCTGCGCACGTGGCCGACGTTCTCGGCGACCAGGACCAGGACCACGGGGATGAAGGCGGGCAGCACCGACCAGGCGACCGTGGGGGAGGTGAGGTCCGGGAGGCCGACCCAGGCGGCGTCGCGGACGGTGCCGAAGTCGACCTGACCGGCGATCACCGCGGCGACGTACCCGATCGCGACCCCGAAGAAGATCGAGAGCCGCGCGACCAGGCCCCGGAAGGCCACCGTCCACAAGATCACCGCGACCAGGGTGATCAGCGCGACCCACGGCGCCTTCACGAAGTTGGACTTCGCGACGGGCGCGAGGTTGAGGCCGATCAGGGCCACGATGGCACCGGCCACCACGGGCGGCATCAGCACGTCGATCCAGCCCGTGCCGGTGAAGGTCACCACCGCCCCGACCAGGGCCAGCAGGAGCCCCACCACGACGATCCCGAACAGGGCGCCGCCGCGACCGTCCGAGGCGGTCGCCGCGGTGATCGGGGCGATGAACGCGAACGACGAGCCGAGATAGCTGGGCAGCCGGTTGCGGGTGACCAGCAGGAACAGGATCGTGCCGATCCCGGAGAAGAACAGGGTGGTGGTGGGCGGGAACCCGGTGAGCAGCGGCACCAGGAAGGTGGCGCCGAACATCGCCACGACGTGCTGCAGGCCGAGGCCGATCGTGGCCGGCCAGGCCAGGCGTTCGTCGGGGCGAACGATCTCGCCCTCGGTGATGGTGCGTCCGTCGCCGTGGAGCTTCCAGGTCAGTGCCATGGGCGCAGCCTCTGGCACACTCGGCAGGACAGGCAAATCCGCGCCGGGGTGGGTCCACTCGTTTTGACCCAACCCCTGGGAGCCGGTAATCTCATTCCTTGTGTCTGGTCCGTCCAGGCCTGTCTGCGTGCCCTGATGGCATCGCACACCACCGCACCAAGGATCCAACGATTTTTTCGTGCCCGGCAAGGCGTCGCGCACTGAGAGCAGAAAAGAAAGGGAACCAACCAGGTGCCCACGATTAACCAGCTGGTCCGCAAGGGCCGCCAGGACAAGGTGTCGAAGAACAAGACGCCCGCCCTGAAGGGTTCGCCCCAGCGACGCGGCGTCTGCACGCGCGTCTACACGACCACCCCGAAGAAGCCGAACTCCGCCCTCCGCAAGGTCGCCCGCGTGCGCCTGAGCAGTGGCGTCGAGGTCACGGCCTACATCCCGGGCGTCGGCCACAACCTCCAGGAGCACTCGATCGTGCTCGTCCGCGGCGGCCGGGTGAAGGACCTTCCCGGTGTCCGCTACAAGATCATCCGCGGCTCGCTCGACACCCAGGGTGTCAAGAACCGCAAGCAGGCCCGCAGCCG
>JAOPYC010000016.1 GCA_025964795.1 Marmoricola sp. | reverse complement strand
TCATCAACCAGGGCGGCTTCCTGGCCAGCCTGACCCTGGTGGTGGCGATCGGCTTCGTCCTCGACTGGCGGACCCCGGGAGGGGGCAGCGCCTACCCGGCCTCGGCCTTCCGGTGGGCGATGAGCGTGCAGTACGTCCTCTGGGCGCTCGGCGCCGTCCAGATCTGGCGCTACCGGCGGCGGGCCCGGGCGCTGGCGCTGCGGGAGCAGGCCGGCATCGCGGAGCGCGACGAGCTGGGCACCGAAGACCTGGGCACCGAAGACCTGGGCACGGACGAGCTGGGCACGGACGGGGGAGCCACGGCTCACCAACGTGGACTGAGCCCTACTTCCGGTCGCGGACCGTCATGGCGACGAGGCGGGAGATGACCATCGCGACGTACAGCACCCCGGACACCTGCTCGAGGATCACCACCGACCGGGCGTGGCTGGCGGTCGGGAGGATGTCGGAGAGGCCGACGCTGGTCAGGTTGGTGAAGGAGAAGAACAGCAGGTCGAAGAACCGCCCGGAGCCGCGGCTGAGCGGCTCGATGGAACCGGGCCAGATGATCTCGACCGCGACGTAGACGAACGTGAAGCCCCAGGCCAGCACCGTGAAGGCCGCCCCGATCGCGTAGAGCTCGTCGGTGGTCACCTGGTCGTCGTGGAAGACGTAGCGGATCGTGCCGTAGAAGACGTAGAGGTAGAACGGCGCGTGCAGCAGGGCGCCGACGAGCACGACCCACGTCTCGTGGGGCAGGAACGCCTCGAGCACGGTCATCAGCAGGGCGGGTACGCCGAGCGCGACCGCGATGAAGGTCAGGGCCGGCGTGCTCCGGACCACCCACAGGGCGAGACCGACCGCCACCATCGAGAACACCCCGAGCACCGCGGAGCCCACCCGCGAGGTGTCCAGGAAGGGGTAGGCCAGCACCGCCAGTAACTGGGCCAGCAGCAACAGCGCCGAGGGCTGGCTCAGACCGGCGGGCCATCTCGTGGTCATGCCGGCGGATTCTGTCACCCGGCGGAGTCTAGGGCCGTACGTTGTGACCCCCGCCACACCCATGACTTCCGCGTCTGGCACTCGTTCTCTAGTCCGAAAGCACGTGTTCCGTGTTGCACAAAACGAGAACACGTTCTAAATTTGCGGCGGCTACGGGGGCGGCCTTCGGGGGTATTGCCCGATTCAGGGTTTCAGGGAGGTTCGATGGGCTTCACCGCTGCCTCGATCGTCCGCGGCCCTGGTGACATCGCCGCGATGGTCGTCGACGTCACCAAGGCCGTCTTCACCACGAAGTTCCAGACCCGCGAGTTCATCGAGCAGGCCTGGTTCATCTGCAGCGTCACCCTGATGCCCACCATCCTGGTCTCGATCCCGTTCGGCGCGGTCATCTCGCTGCAGGTCGGCAACCTGACCGGTCAGCTCGGGGCGCAGTCCTTCGCCGGCGCCAGCGCCGTCCTCGCCGTGGTGCGTGAGGCCGCCCCGATCGCCGCCGCGATGATCATCGCCGGAGCGGCCGGCTCCGCGATCTGCTCGGACATGGGCGCCCGCAAGATCCGCGAGGAGATCGACGCGATGGAGGTGCTCGGGGTCGACCCGATCGAGCGGCTCGTGGTGCCGCGCGTCCTCGCCACCGTCTTCGTCGCGCTGATGATCAACGGCCTGGTGATCGCGGCCGGCATCGGCGGTGGCTACTTCTTCACGGTCATCGTCCAGGGCGGCAACGCAGGCTCGTTCCTGTCCAGCTTCACCGCCCTCGCCAGCCTGCCCGACCTCTACGTCTCCATGGTCAAGGCGGTGCTGTTCGGCTACATGGCCGCCATCGTCGGCGCGTGGAAGGGCCTCAAGGCCGGCGGCGGCCCCAGCGGTGTCGGCCGCGCGGTCAACGAGGCCGTGATCATCGCCTTCATGGTGTTGTTCGCCCTCAACTCGATCATCACGGCTGTCTACTTCCAGGTCGTCCCCCAGGACGGGCTCTAGGCATGGCCACCCTCGGGGACATCGGCAAGGAGCTGCTCCGCGAACGGCGGGCCGGTGTGGAGCAGCGCGGCGACCAGCTGCTGTTCTACCTGAAGGCGCTGGCGTGGACGCCGATCGCGATCAAGCGCTACAAGCGCGAGATCCTGAATATCCTGGCCGAGGTCTCCTTCGGCGTGGGCGGTCTCTCGGTGATCGCCGGCACGGTCGGCGTGATCGCGTTCATGGCCTTCTTCGCGGGCACCGAGGTCGGCATCCAGGGCTATGCGTCGCTGAGCCAGATCGGCGTCGCGAAGTTCACCGCGTTCATCTCGGCGTACTTCAACACCCGCGAGGTGGCGCCCCTGGTCTCCTCCATCGCGCTGGCCGCCACCGTCGGGTGCGGCTACACGGCCCGGCTCGGTGCCATGCGCATCTCCGAGGAGATCGACGCCCTCGAGGTGATGGCAGTGCCCTCGCTGCCGTTCCTGGTCACCACGCGGATGATCGCTGCCTTCGTCGCCGTCATCCCGCTCTACATCGTCGCCCTGGCCGCGTCGTACCTCTCGCCGCGGCTGATCACCACGTTGATCTACGGGCAGTCGGCGGGCACCTACGACCACTACTTCCTGCAGTTCCTGCCACCGATCGACATGGTCTGGTCGTTCTTCAAGCTGCTCTTCCTCGCGGTCGCGGTCATCCTGATCCACTGCTACTACGGCTACACCGCCTCGGGTGGTCCGGCCGGGGTCGGCACGGCGGTGGGCCGCGCGATCCGCACCTCGATCGTGACGATCGTCGTGGCCGACTTCTTCCTGAGCTTCGCCATCTGGGGCTCCACCACCACCGTGCGGATCACGGGGTGAACGCATGTACGTGAACATCACCCACGACACGAAGGCCGAGCACCGACGCCTGTTCCTGACCGGCATCGTCTTCATGACCGTGATGGCGCTGCTCGTGGCGCTGTCGATCGCGATCTACGAGAAGGCCTTCCAGTCGGTGACGATGGTGACGGTCAAGGCGGACCGTGCCGGTCTGCAGCTGGCGCAGTTCGGCGACGTACGCCTGCACGGTGCTCTGGTCGGGCAGGTGCGCGGCATCAGCCAGGACGGCAAGCACGCCTCGATCAAGATCGGCCTCAAGCCCTCCTCGGCCAAGTCGATCCCGGAGAACATCAAGGTCGAGATCCTGCCCACCACCCTCTTCGGCCAGAAGTACGTCGCCCTGGTCGACCCCGAGGACCCGTCGAGCAAGGCGCTCCGCGACGGCGACGTGATCCCGACCTCGCGAGTCACCACCAACGTCGAGCTCTCCACGATCCTGGCCAACCTGTTCCCCCTGCTGCGCTCGATCCGGCCGGCCGACCTGAGTGCGACCCTCTACGCGATCGCCAACGCGCTGCGCGGCAAGGGCGAGAAGATCGGCAACACGCTGGTCGAGCTGGACGACTACCTGACCGACATCAACGTCCACCTCCCGACGTTGCAGAAGGACCTGACCCTCCTGGCCAGCGTCAGCAGGACCTACTCCATCGCCGCTCCCGACCTGATCCGGCTGCTGCGCAACGCCACCACCACGGCGCGGACGGTGAGCAGCAAGGAGACCCAGCTGCACGGGTTCTTCCAGGACGTGACCGGCCTGGGCAAGACCTCGACCCGGGTGCTGAAGACCAACGAGCAGGCGATCGTCACCGAGGCCGCCCTGGCCCGCCCGCTGCTGAAGCTGCTGGACACCTACTCCCCGGAGTTCAAGTGCCTGCTCCAGGGATCGGCGCGGTACTCCAAGAACCTCGGTCAGATCTTCGAGAGCGGCCGGGTCGCCCAGACGATGAACTTCAACGCCAAGCAGCGTCGTCCCTACAACGCCTCCGACAAGCCGGAGTACGGCGAGACCGGGCACGGCCCGTGGTGCCTGGGCCTGCCCTACCCGCAGGTGCCGATCGGCCCATCACCCCTCAAGGACGGCTCCGACCTCGACAACCCCGGGGCCCAGTGATGGCCGTCTCCCGCAACACCGTGACGATCGTCGCCGGGATCAAGCTCGTCATCTTCGTGATGGCCTCGCTGCTCGTCACCGGCACGCTGGTGGCGATCATGGGCTCCTTCTCCTTCGGCAGCCAGTCGGAGTACAAGGCGATGTTCACCTCGGCCAGCCTGCTGGCCAAGGGTGACGACGTCCGGGTCGCCGGCGTCACCGTCGGCGAGGTGAAGAAGGTCGAGATCGTGAACCGGAACGACGCCGAGGTCACCTTCAAGATCAAGAGCGACGTGCCGATGACGCGCTCCAGCCGGGCGGAGATCCGCTTCCTGAACCTCGTCGGGTCGCGCTACCTGGCCCTCGACCAGGGCAAGCAAGGCGCTGCCAAGCTCCCCGACGGCGCAGTCATCCCGAAGTCGCAGACCCAGCCGGCCCTGAACCTCACCGAGCTGTTCAACGGTTTCCAGCCCCTGTTCCAGGCCCTCCAGCCGGCCGAGGTCAACGACTTGTCGATGAACCTGATCAAGGTGCTCCAGGGTGAGGGCGGGACCATCGGCGAGCTGATGAGCAACACGGCCTCGCTGACCAACGCCCTGGCCGACCGCGACCAGCTGATCGGTGACGTCATCGACAACCTCTCGACCCTGCTCAAGACGGTCGACGACCACCACAACCAGCTGAACAGCCTCGTCATCCAGCTCAAGGACTGGCTGGGCAACGTGGCCAAGGACCGCAAGGCGATCGGCGACTCGGTGTCCAACCTGTCGACGCTGACGGCCAGCCTGGCCGACCTGCTCACGCAGGGTCGGCCCTACCTGAAGGCCGACGTGGCCCAGCTGCGCCGGACCATGGCGATCCTGAACAAGCCGGGCAACCAGAAGGTCCTCGACGAGGTGCTCAACCGGCTCCCCGTGCTGCTGACGCGGCAGACCCGGACCGGCACCTACGGCTCCTGGTACAACTACTACCTCTGCGACTTCGACGGCGCGATCATCCTGCCCGACCTGCCGAACGTCCCCGGCCTGGACGTGGTCCAGAAGTCCCTCAAGAACCTCGCGTTCCACAGCACCGCATCGAGGTGCAAGGCCTGATGGCACGCCGTACGGACGCGAAGATCCTCAGGCTCGGGGTGATCAGCCTGGTCACCCTGCTGGTGCTGGGCGCCGCTGCCTTCAACCTGCAGAAGTTCCCCGGCTTCAAGGGCGAGGCGTTCCACGCCCAGCTGCGCGACGCCAGCGGCCTGCACAAGGGCAACATGGTCCAGGTCGCCGGCGTGAAGGTCGGGCGGATCAACGACATCCACATCTCCGGTGACCACGTCACGGTCGACTTCGACGTCCACGACGCGACGCTGGGGAAGAAGTCCCGGGCCGGGGTCCAGGTGCTCAACCTGCTCGGTGAGAAGTACCTCGAGGTCACGCCCAAGGGCTCGGGGGAGATGCAGGCTGGCGAGACCATCCCGGTCTCCCGGACCGACTCGAGCTACGACATCGTCTCCACGCTCGGTGAGCTGACCACCCGCACCGAGGGCATCGACACCCCCCAGCTGTCCCAGGCGCTGAGCACGCTCGGCGACACCCTGAACGCGGCCAGCCCGCACATCAAGTCCACCTTCACCGGGCTGTCCCGCGTCTCGCAGGCCATCGCCAGCCGCGACGAGTCGATCCAGCAGCTGCTCACCCGCGCCGACCGGGTGACCAGGCTGCTCGCCGAGCGCAAGGGCGACCTGGTCACGCTGATGAAGCAGGGCGATCTCGTCTTCAAGGAGCTGCTGGCCCGTCGCGACGCGATCCATTCGCTGCTGGTCAACGCCAACAAGCTCGCGGTCTCGCTGCGCGGGGTCGCGACCGACAACCAGGGACAGATCAAGGACGCGCTGGCCCAGCTCGCCACGGCCACCAAGTTCCTCCAGGCTCGCAAGAAGCAGCTCGACGCGACCATGAAGAACCTCGGCCCCTACGCCTCCATCCTGATCAACATCGTCGGCACCGGACCGTGGTTCGACACCTACGTCCCCAACTTCGTCGGACTCGCCAGCGGCGAGTTCGTCCCGGGGAAGAGGTGAGGAGATGACCGCCAGATTCGGCCTCAAGCCGCTCGTGGTCGGGGTGGCCCTGATCCTGCTCTTCGCGGCCTTCTTCGTCTTCCAGGGTGGCCCGAAGTCCCGGACGGTGAGTGCCTACTTCGACCGGACGGTGAGCATCTACAAGGGGTCCGAGCTCCGGGTGATGGGCGTGCGGATCGGCACCGTGACGGCCGTCGTGCCCGAGGGCGACCGGGTCCGCGTCGCGATGAAGTACGACTCGGAGTACAAGCTGCCCGCCGACGCCAAGGCGGCGATCATCACCCCCACCCTGACCGCGGACCGCTTCGTGCAGATCGCCCCGGCGTACACCGGTGGCGCGCAGCTCCCGGACAACGCGAAGATCGCGCTGAAGCAGACCGGTACGCCGGTGGAGCTGGACCGGATCTACCAGAGCCTCTCCGACCTCACCCAGGCCCTCGGCCCCAACGGGGCCAACAAGAACGGTGCCCTCGACGACCTGCTCACCGCCGGCACCAAGGCGCTGCAGGGCAACGGCAAGCTCGGCAACCAGACGCTGCTCAACCTCTCCGCGGCGGTGCAGACCTTCGGTGACAGCAGCGGCCCGCTGTTCGACTCGGTGAAGAACATGTCGCAGCTCACCGACACCCTCGCCGCCAACGACCGCGTCGTGAACGGCTTCATGAGCGACCTGACCTCGGTCTCCACCCAGCTCGCCGACGAGCGTGGCAACCTCCGCAAGGCGCTGGCCGCGCTGGCGGCGGCGGTCGGCACCGTGCGCTCGTTCGTCAAGGACAACAAGGGCATGGTCGAGACGAACGTGCGCCAGCTCTCCGACGTCCTCGGCGTGCTGGCCAAGCAGAAGGAGTCGCTCAACACGGTCGCCCGCCTGGGTGCGCTCGGCCTGAGCAACCTGACCCTGGCCTACGACCAGAAGTCGGGCTCCATCGGCGCCCGCGTGCAGTTCGGGCCCACCGGCTCGAGCCTGGGCAACGTGCTCTGCGACGTGGTCCAGAACTCCAAGGTCCCCAACGCCGACTTCACCTGCAACCTGCTCAAGGCGATCGTCGCGCCGGTCACCAAGCAGCTGGGCAACAACCCGGCCGACCAGCAGCCGCCGCAGCTCAAGCTCGGCGGCAACGTGCCGGTGACCTCCCTGGGTGGACTGCTGGACTCGCTGAAGGCAGGCAACCAATGAGGCGCCTGGTGACGAGCCTCGTCGGCGTGCTCGTGACGGCCGTGCTGGTCTCCGGCTGCCAGTTCGACGGCGCCTACGACCTGCCGCTGCCGGGCAACAAGGTCAGCGGCGACGACGGCTACATCGTCACCGCCGATTTCGCCGACGCCCTCAACGTCGTGCCGCGAACGGCCGTGATGGTCGACGACGTGGTCGTCGGCCAGGTCACCGAGGTACGCCGCTCCGGGTGGCACGCCCGCGTGAAGTTCCTCGTGCGCAAGGACATCAAGCTGCCCGAGAACGTCCAGGTCGACGTACGCCAGACCAGCCTGCTGGGGGAGAAGTACATCGCCCTCGTGCAGCCGGAGAAGGGGACCGCGAGCAACGAGCGGCTCTCCGCCGGTGACTTCATCCCCCTCTCCCGCACGGGCCGCAACCCCGAGGTCGAGGAGGTGCTCGGCGCCCTCTCGATGGTGCTCAGCGGCGGCGGCATCGGTCAGCTGAAGACCATCAGCGTCGAGCTCAACAAGATGCTCAACGGGCGTCAGGACCAGGCGCGTCACCTGCTCGGCAACCTCGACCGCCTGGTGGCCGGCCTGAACGACCAGCGCTCGGACATCATCGCGGCGATGGACTCCATCAACCGGCTGAGCAGCACGCTGGTGAATGAGAAGCAGACGATCGGGGACGCGATCGACGCCATGGGGCCGGCCCTGAAGGTGCTGAACAACCAGCACTCCGGCCTGATGAAGATGCTGCGCCAGCTCGACGCCCTGGGCGAAGTCGGCACGCGCGTGCTCAACGCCAGCACCGACAACATCGTGGTCAGCCTGCGGCACCTGCAGCCCACGCTGACCCAGCTGGCCGACGCCGGGGACGCGCTGCCCAAGGGGCTGTCCCTGATCGCCAGCTTCCCGTTCCCCAAGGAGGCGGGCAACATCGCCAAGGGGGACTACGCCAACGCGCTGTTCCACATCGACTTCGACCTGAACAAGATCCTCAAGTCGCCCGGCGACGCCCTGCCCGACCCGATCAACCTGTGCGTGGGCGCGCTGCCCAGCCAGATCGGCACCCTGTGCAAGGGCCTCGACGACGCCACCAAGGCGCTGGTCTGCCAGCTGAACCCGAAGCTCGCCGAGGCCCTCTGCACGGGTGCGAGCGGTGGAGCCGGGCTGCCGAAGAACCCGCCGATCCCCAGCCTGACCGGCGCCGGCAGCAACAGCAGCGGTGGCAGTGGCCTCGGCGGCCTCGGCGGACTGCTCGGAGGAGGTGGCTGATGACACGCGGAGTCAAGATCCGGCTGATGGCCTTCGTGATCCTCAGTGCCGTCGGCATCGTCTACGTCGCCGGCAGCTTCCTCGGCATCGTCGACCACATCCTCGGGCGGGGCTACACGATCCACGCCACCCTGCCCGGCTCCGGTGGCCTGTTCACCGGCAGCGAGGTGACCTACCGCGGTGTCAAGATCGGAAAGGTGTCGCGGGTCGACGTGATCCCCAGCGGCATCCGGGTCGACCTGGCGATCAAGGACAAGGTCAAGATCCCCAAGGACTCGACGATCCACGTGCACAACCTCTCCGCCGTGGGGGAGCAGTACCTCGACTTCGAGCCCGTCGCCAACCAGGGGCCGTACGCCGAGGCCGGGTACACCATCAAGGGCAACGCCGCGAGCCTGCCGATGAGCGAGGAGCAGCTGCTCACCGAGCTCGACGCGATGGTGAACTCCGTCGACAAGACCCAGCTCACCACCGTGATCTCGGAGCTCGGCTACATGTTCCACGACACGGCCGACCCGCTGCGACGGATGGTCGACTCCGGCACCCAGTTCGTCGACGCGGCGGCCGCCAACAAGGACGACACGATCGCCCTGCTCGAGACCGGGCGCACCGTGCTGCAGACCCAGGCCAACCACGAGAAGGACATCACCACCTTCGCCAAGGGACTCGCCGACCTGACCGGTTCGCTGAAGGCCTCCGACAAGGACCTGCGGACGATCCTCCAGGGCGGCCCGCCCGCCGTACGCGAGGTCGACTCGCTGCTCAAGGGTCTCGAGCCCACCCTGCCGGTGTTCCTGTCCAACCTGGTGACGGTCAACCAGGTGCTGACCAACAACATCCCCGGCCTCGAGCAGACGCTGGTCACCTTCCCCCGGGTGATCGCCTCGGGCTTCACCGGCACCCCCGGCGACGGCTACGGCCACATCAACCTGCAGCTGAACAACTCGGTCGGGCCGTGCACCAAGGGCTACCTGCCGAACGCCGACTGGCGACCCGCCACCGACCTCTCGGACAAGCCGTTCTACCCGGCCAGGTGCCTCGAGGGTGCACCCAAGAACATGCGCGGCACGAAGTACGCTCCCGGATCAGACTCCGTCAGCTCACTCGGCCGGAGCAACCGGGTCTCGCCGTACGATGCCAAGACCGGCGTGGTGGACGCCGGCGACGGCACCAGCCTGACGCTGGGAACGCAAGGAGGACTGCGGACGGTGTTCGGTGACGACTCGTGGAAGTGGATGCTGACGGGACCGGTGACGGAGAGTGAGTGAGCCTGCCGTGACCCCCGGGCCGGCAGGTACGTCGTGGCGGGTGACGAACCTGGTCCTGATCGTCGTCGCCCTGCTGCTGGTCGCCGCCTCCGTGGTGCTGTTCACTCGCGGTGCGGCGGCCGCTCCCGGTGACTCCCGGGCGGAGACCCTGTCCCGCGAGTACAAGCAGGTCACCAAGGCCGCACGCGAGCAGACCCTGGCGTTCCTGACCGTGAACTACAAGGACATGGACCCGTTGATCGCGAAGGTGCTGGCCAACTCGACCGGCACCTTCAAGACGCAGTACGAGACGGCCAAGGTCAACCTGAAGGCGTCGGCGCAGGAGTCCCAGGCAACCTCCACCGGCAAGGTGCTCTCGGTCGGCGTCGGTGACATCGACGACGGCGACGCGATCGTCTTCGTGGCGGCCGACTCGCAGGTGAGCAACAAGTCCACCAAGGGTGCGCCCCAGCCGCGCTACTACCGGCTCAAGCTGTCGATGACCCGCAACGGCGACCGCTGGCTCACCTCCAACCTCCAGTTCGTGGGCTGACATGGTGGAGCAGTTGCCCGACGAGAAGGCCTGCCCGTTCTGCGCGGAGACCATCAAGGCCGCGGCAGTCAAGTGCCGCTACTGCCAGAGCGACCTGACCGGGACCGCAGCCGAGCCGGTGAGTGCGGCTGGACCCGACGCTCCGGAGACCACCGCGGTCGGGGAAGACCTGCCGCCGCCGGCCGCCCCGGGGGAGTGGGCGGGCGAGGAGCCCGCGCGCACGGTGCCGTTCCTGGCCAGCTTCCGGCTGCTCAGCGCGCTGGTGGCCCTGTGCCTGGTGCTCGCGATCGTGGCGGGGTTCGCGTGGTACCGCAGCGAGAACCCGACCGAGGGCAGGGCCCCGGACGGTGTGATCACCTCCAGCCAGGCGCGCGACGCCGGTATGACCGCGGCCACGGACCTCACGCAGAAGGTGCTGTCCTACAACTGGAAGACCCTGGCCGCCGACCGGAAGGCCGCCGAGGGGGTGCTCGCGCCGAGCTTCCGCAACGAGTACGACAAGGCCATGGACAGCGTGCAGACCCAGACCGTGAAGAACCAGGTCGTGCTGACGGCGCGGGCGGTCGCGACCTCGATCATCTCCGCCAGCGACACCAAGGTGGAGGCCCTGGTCTTCGTCAACCAGGCGACCACGGCCAAGGGCTCGGGAAACCAGCGTGTCGACCAGAACCGGGTTCACGTGACTTTGACGCGCGATGGTGGAGACTGGCGCGTGTCCAAGATGGACGCGTTCTGATAAATTAGAACACGTTCCAGTTTTTCGGCGAAAGGTCTGGCCCCATGGTGGAGGCGGTGCCCGAGGTGGAGACCGACCTGCTCATCGTCGGTGCCGGTCCCGCCGGGCTCTACGGCGCCTACTACGCCGGCTTCCGCGGGATGAGCGTGACGCTCGTCGACTCGCTCCCGGAGCTCGGCGGCCAGGTCTCGGCGCTCTACCCGGAGAAGGCCATCCTGGACGTCGCCGGCTTCGTGAACGTCAAGGGACGTGAGCTGGTCGAGCAGCTGGTCGAGCAGGCAGCGAGCGCCAAGCCGAAGTACCTGCTCGGGCGCACGGCCACGTCGCTGACCCACGACGAGGAGAGCATCTCGATGGGGCTCGACGACGGGACCGTCGTACGCGCCAAGGTCATCATCATCACCGCCGGCATCGGCAAGTTCACCCCGAGGCCGCTGCCCGCCGGGGAGGGCTGGGAGGACCGCGGGCTGGTCTTCTTCGTCCCGTCCTTTGCGGAGTACGCCGGCCGCGACGTCGTCATCGTGGGCGGGGGAGACAGCGCCTTCGACTGGGCCCATCACCTCGAGCCGATCGCCTCGACCATCACGCTGGTGCACCGCCGCGACAAGTTCCGCGCCCACCAGGCCACCATCGACGCCGTGCTGGCCGGCAGCACCGAGGTCGTCACCAAGGCCCAGGTGACCGCCCTCAACGGCGAGTACCACGTCGAGAGCGTCGAGATCACCACCGCCGACGGCGACGTGCTGGTGCGCCCGGCGCAGAGCGTGGTCGCCGCGCTGGGCTTCGTCGCCGACCTCAGCGCCATGCAGGAGTGGGGCCTGGAGTTCGACAAGCGGCACATCCGCGTCGACACCGCGATGCGCACCAACCTGCCGCGGGTGTTCGCGGCCGGCGACATCACGGAGTACGCCGGCAAGGTGCGCCTGATCGCCGTCGGGTTCGGTGAGGTCGCCACCGCCGTCAACAACGCCGCCGTGCTCGTCGACCCCGACGCGCACGTGTTCCCCGGTCACTCGAGCGAAGGGTCCTGATGGCCTCCAGCCGCAACTCCGTCCAGCTCAGCGAGGACGAGATCCAGGAGTTCCTCGCCGCCAACCTGAAGGTGCAGATCGCCACGATCGGCCCCGACGGCGCACCGCACCTGACGACCCTGTTCTACGTCGTCGAGGACGGGCAGCTGGCGTTCTGGACCTACGGCCGGTCGCAGAAGGTGGTCAACCTGCGGCGCGACGCGCGGATCAGCTGCCTGGTCGAGGACGGCGAGGACTACTTCGAGCTGCGTGGCGTCAGCATCCAGGGCACGGCGCGCATCGTCGAGGACTACGACGAGGTCCGAGCCCTGGGCGGCAGGATCACCAGGGCGATGGCCGGCGGCGCCGACCTGGGTGACTTCGGCGACGAGATCGTCGAGAAGCAGGCGCGCAAGCGGGTCGGCATCGTCGTCGAGCCGGTCAAGGTCGCCAGCTGGGACCACCGCAAGATGGCTGGTCCTCCCGGATCCGGCTGACGTGCACGTCGGCTGAGCTTGTCGAAATCCACCACCAGTGACGGAGGAAGCATGAAGAAGATCAAGGTCGACTGGGACCTGTGCGAGTCGAACGCGATGTGCGAGGCGCTGGCGCCGAGTCACTTCCAGGTCGACGACGACGACTTCCTGCAGATCCTGGACGAGAACGTCTCCGACGAGGACCTGGCCAACGTGGAGCAGGCGGTCGCGTCCTGTCCCAAGTCGGCGCTCAGCCTCGTCGACGGCTAGTGGTCCCGCAGACCCAGCAAGGAGCCTGATCCCAGCATGCCCGCAACCCACCGTCCAGGTGCTGACCCGCTGTCCCTCGAGGGCCGTGTCGCCATCGTCACCGGCGCCGGGGCCGGCCTCGGCCGCGCCGAGGCGCTCGCCCTCGCCCGCGCCGGCGCCCACGTCGTGCTCAACGACCTGCCCGGCGCCGCCGAGGACGCGGCCGAGGAGATCCGCGGCCTCGGGGTCGAGGCGTTGGTCGTGGCCGGCGACGTCGGCGAGAGCGCAACCGCGGACGCCCTGCTGCAGGCGGCCACCGACAAGCTCGGGCGGCTCGACGTCGTGGTGAACAACGCCGGGATCACCCGCGACAAGATGCTGTTCAACATGACCGACGAGGAGTTCGACCTCGTCCTCAAGGTGCACCTCCGGGGACACTTCCTGCTCTCGCGCAACGCCGCGTCGTACTGGCGGGGGCGGTTCAAGGAGACCGGCGAGCCGGTGGACGCCTCGGTCGTGAACACCGCGTCCGAGGCCTTCCTCACCGGGTCGCCGGGCCAGGCCAACTACGCCGCGGCCAAGGCCGGGATCACCGCGCTGACCCTCTCGACCGCGCGTGGGCTGTCCCGGGTCGGCGTACGGGCCAACGCGATCTGTCCCCGGGCCCGCACGGCGATGACCGCGCAGGTCTTCGGCGAGGACGACTCCGGCGCGAGCGTCGACCCCTACTCGCCCGAGCACGTCGCCCCGCTCGTGGCCTACCTGGCCTCGCCGGCGGCCGCGCGGATCACCGGTCAGGTCTTCGTCGTCTACGGCGGGATGGTGGCCCTGCTCGCCGCGCCCGTCGTCGAGCAGCGCTTCGACGCCACCGGTGACGTCTGGGACCTCGGGGGTCTGGACGCCAGCCTGGGCGACTACTTCGCCGACCGGGATCCCTCGGTCGGCTTCGCCGCCGACTCGGTGATGAAGCTCAACTGACCCCTCGCAGCACCCCTCAAGCAGACGGAGAACTCACATGCCCAGACTCGCCGGCAAGCGCGCCATCGTCACGGGTGCGGCCCAGGGCCAGGGGGCCGCGATCGCGCGCGCCTTCGTCGAGGAGGGCGCCCAGGTGGTGATCGCCGACATCGCCGAGGTGGCGGGGGTCGCCCTGGCCGAGGAGCTGAACCGGATCCGGGCCGACGCGGCGTACTTCCGCAAGCACGACGTCAGCGACGAGGCCAGCTGGATCGCCCTGGTCGAGGAGGCCAACGAGCGGTTCGGCCCGGTCAACGTGCTGGTCAACAACGCCGGCATCCTGCGCTTCGGCGAGGTGGAGAAGATGGAGGTCAGCGAGTTCGAGCTGCTCTTCCGCGTCAACCAGCTCGGCTGCTTCCTCGGGATGAAGTCGGTGACCCGCACCATGCGCAAGAACGGCGGCGGCTCCATCGTCAACGCCTCCTCGATCGAGGGCCTCGCGGGGATGGCGTTCTGCACGGCGTACGCCGCCACCAAGTTCGCCATCCGCGGGATGACCAAGTCGGCGGCCATGGAGCTCGGCCCCAAGGGCATCCGCGTCAACTCGGTGCACCCCGGCATGATCGACACCCCGATGACCCGGATCCACGGCGGCGACGCGGCGATGGAGTTCGGCGCCGGCAAGGTGGCCCTCAAGCGCGTGGGCCATCCCGCGGACATCGCCCCGGCGTACGTCTACCTCGCCAGCGACGAGTCCAGCTTCGTCACCGGGGCCGAGCTCGCCGTCGACGGAGGCGCCACCGCCACCCACGCCTTCGGCGGCTGAGAAAACCCGCCGAGGCGTCGCGTCTTGTCGCCTAGAACCCGCCGAGGCGTCGCATCTTGCGCCCCCCGGCGCTTGTTCGATGACGAGTCGACAGCCGCGAGGTGAGGCAGGCGCGCAAGATGCGACGCCTCAGCGGGCGGGGGAGCGCAAGACAGGACGCCTCAGCGGGCCGGGGAGCGCAAGACGCGACGCCTCAGCGGGTTTAGCGGAGGATGAGCTCTACTGCCGTCTCCAGGTGTTCGGAGACCTCTTCGGCGGTGGTGCGGCCGGTGACCCAGGAGACGAGGGCGGCGAGCCAGACGTCGCTGATCACGCGGGCGACGGCGATCTCGCGGTCGGTGGGCTCGGCGCCCTCGACGTACTGCTCGCCCTGGAGCGCCCGGTTGAGCATCGCGGTCAGCTTGAGGCCGACGACGTGGATCTCGCCGGCGACGGTGGAGTCAGCGAACATGAAGGCGCGGGTGAGCGCCTCGGTCAGGTTGGGGTCGCGCTGCATGCCCCGGGTGGCCCGGGTGAGCACGTAGGTGACGCGATCGGCGGGGTCCTCGCCCGGGATCGTACGACGACCCAGGTTGGCCTCGGTCTCCTCGAACTGGCGGGCCAGGGCCGAGACCAGCAGGTGGATCTTCGAGGGGAAGTAGCGGTAGAGCGTGCCGAGGGCCACGTCGGCCAGCTCGGCCACGGCGCGCATCTGGACGGCGTCGAAACCGCCCTTGGAGGCGAGGGACACGGTGGCGTCGAGGATGCGCCGGCGCCGGTCGCGCTGCGCGGCGGAACCCAGGTCGTCGTAGGTGAGAGAGCTGACGGTGGCCAAGATCTCAACCTCCCGGACGTGATTTCTCTGGCTCCCGCCCGGAGACTGGGCTCCGGACCTGTGGTCAAAGGCTAGCAGTGGGGTCCGGCATAATAGAAACACGTTCCAGTTCCACCAGGTCGACCCCACACCGGTCCCAGTGCCGGTTTCCGGAGTCCAGGAAGGCGCCACTTGCGCATCGCACTCTTGTCCTATCGCAGCAAGCCGCACTGTGGCGGCCAGGGCGTCTACATCCGTCACCTCAGCCGTGAGCTCACCGCGCTCGGTCACTCGGTGGAGGTCTTCTCCGGCCAGCCCTATCCCGAGCTCGACCCGGGCGTGGTGCTGACCAAGGTGCCCAGCCTCGACCTCTACCGCGACCCCGACCCGTTCCGTACGCCGAGGCCGTCCGAGATCCGCGACCTCATCGACGTCGAGGAGGTCCTGACCATGTGGACCGCCGGCTTCCCGGAGCCGAAGACGTTCTCCAAGCGCGCCGCCCGGCTGCTGCGAGAGCGCCTCGACGACTTCGACATCGTGCACGACAACCAGGTGCTCGGCTACGGGATGCTCGACATCGCCGAGATGGGGTTCCCCCTCATCACGAGCATCCACCACCCGATCACCTTCGACCGGCGCATCGACATCGAGGCCGCGACCACCCGCCGCAAGAAGCTGACCCTGCGTCGCTGGTACGGCTTCTTGAAGATGCAGGGCAAGGTGGCCCGCGCCGTCGGCAAGATCCTGACCGTCTCGGAGTCGAGCCGCCACGACATCACCGCCGACTTCGGGGTCGACCCGTCGGACATCCAGGTGATCCCGCTGGGCGTCGATGAGGTGTTCGGCCCGCCGACCGCACCGCGCGTGCCCGGTCGCATCGTGGCCATGGCCAGCGCCGACGCCCCGATGAAGGGCATCGCCACCCTGCTCGAGGCGTTCGCCAAGCTGCTCACCGAGCGTGAGGTCGAGCTGCTCCTGGTCACCAAGCCCACCCCCGGCGGGCGCACCGAGAAGCTGATCGAGCGCCTCGGCATCGCCGAGCACGTCACGTTCGTCAACGGCATCAGCGACAGCGAGCTCGTCGAGGTGATGGGCTCGGCGGAGGTCGCCTGCGTGCCGTCGCTCTACGAGGGCTTCTCGCTGCCCACCGCCGAGCTGATGGCCTGCGAGACCCCGCTGGTGGTCAGCCGTGCCGGTGCCATCCCGGAGGTCGTCGGCCCGGACGGCGAGTGCGCCGACCTGGTCACCCCCGGTGACGTCGGCGAGCTCGAGCGCGCCATCGCCGCGATGCTCGACGATCCCGAGCGCCGCCGTCGCATGGGCCTGGCCGGTCGACGTAGGGTCCTCGAGAAGTTCAGCTGGCGTGCGGTGGCCGAGGCCACCGCCGCGGCGTACGACGAAGTGATCACCGCCCGCCGAGAGACGACCGTTGAGGAGCCCGCCAGTGCTGACCGTTGACTTCGAACGGCTGGGCCTAGAGCCCGGCGACCGTGTCATCGACATGGGCTGTGGCGCCGGTCGCCACGCCTTCGAGATGTACCGCCGCGGCGCCGACGTGATCGCCTTCGACCAGGACGCCGACGAGCTGGCCGGTGTGCTGGAGCTGTTCGGCGCGATGAAGGAGGCCGGCGAGGTCCCCCTCGGCGCCGAGGCCGACATCAAGGAGGGCGACGCGCTCTCGCTGCCGTTCGCCGACGGCGAGTTCGACCGGGTCGTGGCCTCCGAGGTGCTCGAGCACATCCCCGCCGACATCCAGGCCATCGAGGAGCTGGTCCGCGTGCTGCGCCCCGGCGGCACGATGGCGATCACCGTCCCGCGCTGGCTGCCGGAGATGGTCTGCTGGAAGCTCTCCGACGACTACCACAACGTGCCGGGCGGCCACATCCGGATCTACTCCGACAAGGAGCTGATCGGCAAGCTGGTCAACGCCGGCATGGTGTTCGACGGCAAGGACCACGCCCACGGCCTGCACTCGCCCTACTGGTGGATCAAGTGTGCGGTCGGTGTCACCAACGACGACAACCCGATCGTGAAGGCCTACCACCAGGTGCTGGTGTGGGACATCATGAGGACCCCGCGCTGGAGCACGCTGACCCGCGGGGCCGAGAAGGTGCTCAACCCGATGATCGGCAAGAGCATGGTGCTCTACCTCCACAAGCCGGCATGATCCCTTCGGTCCCGGGCGTCCTGACCAGCGCACAGGTCGCGGAGACCGCTGCGTCGATCGCCTCGATGCAGGAGGCCGACGGCGCCGTCCCGTGGACCACGGGCGAGCACGTCGACGTCTGGAACCACGTCGAGGCGGCGATGGCTCTGCTCGTGGCGGGCGAGGTCGAGGCCGCGGAGGCGGCGTACGACTGGTGCGTGCGCCACCAGCGCCACGACGGCACCTGGGCGATGAAGATCGTGGCCGGTGAGGTCGAGGACGCCAGCGCCGAGACCAACATGTGCGCCTACCTCGCGGTCGGCGTCTGGCACCACTGGATGCTCCGCCGGGACCTCGCGTTCGTGGAGCGGCTGTGGCCCGTCGTACGCCGCGGCCTGGACTACGTGGTCGGCATGCAGCTGCCGTTCGGGGGCATCGCCTGGTCGCAGGAGTGGGATGGCGACGGGCCCGCGGGCGTCAACGAGGAGGCGCTGCTGGCCGGGTCCTCGAGCATCTACCAGTCGCTGCGGGCCGGGGTGGCGCTCGCCGAGCTGGTCGGCGACCAGCAGCCGGAGTGGGAGCTCGCCGGCGGCCGGCTGGGGCACGCGCTGCGCGAGCACCGCGACCTGTTCCTGGACAAGTCCACGTTCTCGATGGACTGGTACTACCCCGTGCTCGGTGGCGCCGTCCGCGGCCAGGCCGGGCTCGACCTGATCGCGACCCGCTGGGACGACTTCGTGATGCCCGGCCTGGGCATCCGGTGCGTCGACGCCAACCCCTGGGTGACCGGTGCCGAGACCTGCGAGCTGGTGATGGCGCTGGACTGCCTGGACGACCGCGACCGCGCCCTGGGGCTGTACGCCGAGATGCAGCACCTGCGCCACGAGAACGGCAGCTACTGGACCGGCTCGGTGCACCCGGAGAACGTGTTCTGGCCCGGCGAGCAGACGACGTACACCGCCGCGGCCGTGATCCTCGCGGCCGACGAGCTCTCCCGCACCTCACCCGCCTCGGGGATCATGCGCGGCGACACCCTGGCCGCGCCCTTCCGCGAGATCGGCCTGGAGTGCGGCTGCCCGGAGGACGCGTCAGCCGACGTGCTCTCCAGCCGTTCCTGAGCTGCGGCTCAGCACCCGCATCGACCCCACGGTGCCGGCCGGCTCGAACGCGCCGCTCGCGACCGCGCGCTGCCACACGTGGAACGGCGCCTGCCCACCGTCCTCGGGCCGCTCGAAGACGTCGTGGATGACCAGCGCGCCGCCGGGCATCAGCCAGCGGGCGAACCCGGTGTAGTCGTTCTGGGCGTGCACCTCGGCGTGACCGCCGTCGACGAAGAGCAGCGAGAGCGGTGACCGCCAGTGGGCGGCGACCGTCGTGGAGCGGCCGACGACGGCGACCACCTCGTCCTCCAGCCCGGCCAGCGCGAGCGTCCGGCGGAACACCGGCAGGGTGTCCATCCGGCCGAGCTCGGCGTCGACCAGGGTCTCGTCGTGGTGCTCCCAGCCGGCCTGGTTCTCCTCGGAGCCGCGGTGGTGGTCGAGGGTGAACACGATGCCGTCGACGGCCCGGGCCGCGGCGCCCAGGTAGATCGCCGACTTGCCGCAGTAGGTGCCGACCTCGAGCCCCGGCCCGTCGGCCAGGTGCTCGAGCGCGATGGCGTGCAGGAAGGCGCCCTCGTCCTCGGGCATGAAGCCCTTCGCGGCACGGGCGTGGGCGAGCAGGTCGGCGGGCATCAAAGTCACGGCGGCAGCCTAGGTCGCCGGGCGGACGTCATCCGAACTGGTCGCCCCGGGAACCAGCTCGTATGACGTCCCGGGACGTGGCATGATTGGAACACGTTCTAGTTTTGGCGAGGAGGCCAGCGTGCCGATCGGGATCAGTGACGACCACGCCGAGCTCGCTGCGACCTTCTCGAAGTGGGCCGGCTCCCTCGGGGGCATCGAGGCGGCCCGGGCGGTGGAGGACGACCCCCTCGCCGGGTTCACGGAGCACTCCGCGGCCGTGGCCGCGATGGGGCTGGCCGGCATCGCCGTACCCGAGGAGGAGGGGGGTGCCGGTGGCTCGGTCGCCGACCTCGCCGTGGCGCTCGAGGCCGCCGCGTCCGCGCTGCTGCCCGGCCCGCTGCTCGGGACCGCCGTCGCCTCCCTCGTCCTGGGCGAACTGGCCGGGTCCGTCGCCGCCGGGGAGATGCGGGTGGCCCTGGCGCTGGCCGGCGACGGCGTCGCCCACGACGCCCCGGGCGCGACGCACGCGCTCGTCGTCGACGGTGACGAAGTGCGGCTGGTGCCGCTGGGGGGTGTGGAGCTGACGCCGGCGCTCGACCCCGACCTCACCCGTCGTACGACGACCGCGGACCTGGGCAGCGGCGACGTCGTTCCCGGGCTCACGCCGGCGCGGCTGCACCAGGCCGTCGTGACGCTGGCCGCCGCCGAGGCGTCCGGGGTCGCCCGGTGGTGCCTGGACACGGCGGTGGAGTACGCCGGCGTACGCGAGCAGTTCGGCCAGAAGATCGGCGCCTTCCAGGCGATCAAGCACCTGTGCGCCGAGATGCTGGAGCACAGCGAGTCGGTGACCGCGGCCGCCTGGGACGCGGCCACGGCAGCCACCGACGACCCGGCCCAGCAGGAGTTCGCCGCCCTCGTCGCGGGCACCGTCTGCTTCGACGGCGCGGTCGTTGTCGCCCAGGCCTGCATCCAGGTGCTCGGCGGCATCGGGTTCACCTTCGAGCACGACGCCCACCTCTACCTCCGGCGGGCGATCGCCCTGCGCAGCCTGGTCGGCTCCTCGGGCCGCTTCGCCGGGCGACTCGCGGACCTCGCGACCCAGGACGTACGACGGGAGCTCGCCGTCGAGCTCGGCGACGCCGACCAGTCCACCCGGGAGGCGGTGCGCGCCGAGGCGACCCGGATCGCCGGCCTCCCCGAGGACCAGCGACGCGGCGCCCTGGCCGAGACCGGCTACCTCACCCCGCACTGGCCGAAGCCGCACGGGCGGGGCGCGAGCCCGGTCGACCAGCTGGTCATCGACCAGGAGCTGGCCCGCGCGGGCGTGGAGCGACCCGACCTCCGGATCGGGGCCTGGGCGGCCCCGACGATCCTGGCGCACGGCACCGACGAGCAGCGCGAGCGCTTCGTGGGCCCGACCCTGCGCGGCGAGATCGAGTGGTGCCAGCTGTTCAGCGAGCCGGGCGCCGGCTCCGACCTGGCCTCGCTGCGCACCAAGGCGACCCGGGTCTCGACCAGCGCGACCGACGGGGAGGGCTCGACCGACGGAATCGGCGGCTGGCGGCTCTCCGGCCAGAAGGTGTGGACCTCGCTCGCCGAGCGGTCCGACTGGGGCATCTGCCTCGCGCGCACCAACGCCGAGGTGAGGCAGCACGCGGGCATCACCTACTTCCTGGTCGACATGCGCAGCGAGGGCATCGACGTACGGCCGCTGCGCGAGCTCACCGGCCAGGCGATGTTCAACGAGGTCTTCCTCGACGACGTGTTCGTGCCCGACGACTGCGTGGTCGGCGAGGTCGACGGCGGCTGGAGGCTGGCCCGGACGACCCTGGCCAACGAGCGGGTCGCCATGGCCGGCTCCCGGCTGGGTGACTCTCCCGAACGCGCCGTCTCGTTGCTCGCCTCGGGTGCGACCGACGACCGGGTGGCGGTCGGTCGAGCGGTGGCGTGGGCGACCGTCGTGTCCCTGCTCAGCACCCGGGCCACCCTGCGCTCCCTGTCCGGCCAGGGACCGGGTGCGGAGTCGAGCGTGGCCAAGCTGGTCGGCGTACGCAGCCGCCAGGACTCGGCCGAGCTCGTCGTCACCCTGCTCGGCGACCGACTGTTCGCGGGCGACGAGGTCGCCCGCCAGGCGCTGCACGAGCAGCTGACCACCCGGTGCCTGTCGATCGCCGGCGGCACCACGCAGGTGCTGCGCAACGTGGCGGGGGAGCGGATCCTCGGGCTACCCCGCGGCTGAGGTCGCGGCCGAGGCCCCGGCTGCGGTCGCGGCCGACGTCTGGGCGTCACCGCGGACGAACGCCGCGCGGTGGTGCAGCAGCCAGCGCTCGACGGCCCGGATCACGGCGTGGCTGCGGATCGAGCCGAACACCTCGAACGCGTGCTGGGTCCCCGGGAACTCCGCGTAGGTCACCGTCGCCTTCGACTCGGCCTTCAGCTTCTCCACGAAGACGCGCGCCTGGCGGACGTCAACGAGGGAGTCGTTCTTGCCGTGCAGCACCAAGAAGTCGGGTGCCTCGGGGGAGACGTGCGCCAGGGGCGAGGCCTGCACGAAGTCCTGGAGGTGGGTCTTCGGGTCCTTCTTGAACACCCGCGACGCCAGGAAGTAGTCGCGCATCGCCACCGCGCTCTTCAGGCCGGTGATGCCGCCCAGGTCGTAGATCCCGTAGAACGGCACGCAGCCCGCGACGCTGGTGTCCGCGTCCTCGAAGCCGGGCTGGTAGTCGGCCTCGCCCGGTGTCAGCGCGGCCAGCGCCGCGAGGTGGCCACCGGCGCTGCCGCCCGTGATCACGAGGTACGACGGGTCCCCGCCGTAGGACGTGATGTTCTTCCGCGTCCAGGCGATCGCCTTCTTCACATCGACGATCTGCGCGGGCCACGGGTGCTTCGGGGCCAGGCGGTAGTTCATCGCCACGCAGATCCAGCCGCGCCGGGCCATCCGGTTCATCAGGATCAGGCCCTGCTGCTCCTTGGTGCCGATCGTCCAGGCGCCGCCGTGCACCTGGACGAGCACCGGGGCGTTCTCGAGGTCCACGCCCTGGGGGCGGTAGATGTCCAGCCGCGCCCGCTTCCCGCCCTCGGTGTAGTTGATGTCGCGGATCACCTCGACGTCGGGCTGGGTCAGCTTGAACGGCCGGGCCACCTCGCGCAGGCGGGTGCGCACGTCCTCGGCGGTGGGCGCGTCCTCCAGACCTTCGAGGTAGTCGTCGCCGAGTCCGTCGCGCAGGTTGCTCTCGACGTGGGTCGCCGCGCGGTTGGCGTTCACGATCAGGTAGCCGAGGCCGCCGGTGGTGAAGGCGGCCAGCCCGAGGCCGAGCGGGCTGGAGAGGCGGCCCCGTCGTACGGTCAGCTCCGCCGCGGTGTCGGCCAGCGACGCCACCAGCAGCTGGGGGGCGAGCTCGCTGGCCAGCCAGCCGGCGAAGAACGCGGGGATGGAGGCGTAGCGTCCGGCCACGGGACGCAGGGCGTTGGCGGTGAGCGCGGCGGCGATCACCTGGCGGCGACGAAAGGTCATGGGCTGCACGCTAGCCGGGGGTTACGGGTCTCCGGCTGTGAGATGACCGACCTGCAGGATAACTAGAACGTGTTTCACATTCCGTCCTACAATCCGGCCCATGGAAAGACTCAGTGGCCTCGACGCAAGCTTCCTCTACCTGGAGACCTCGTCGCAGCTGCTGCACGTGTGCGGGGTGATCCTGCTCGACCCCGACACCATCCCCGACGGCTACCGCTACGAGACGTTCAAGGCCGAGCTGGAGCGGCGCATCTCCGGCGTACCGATGTTCCACCGCAAGCTCAAGCAGGTGCCGCTGGGCATCGACCACCCGGTCTGGGTGGCCGCCGACGACTTCGACATCGACCGGCACGTGCACCGGATGGCGCTGCCCTCGCCGGGTGGCGACGCGGAGCTGGCCGACCTGTGCGGGCACATCGCCGGCATCCCGCTCGACCGCTCGCGGCCGCTGTGGGAGTTCTTCGTGATCGAGGGCCTCGAGTCCGGCAAGATCGCCGTCTTCACCAAGATGCACCACTCCACCGTGGACGGCGTCTCCGGCGCCAACGCGATCTCCTACATGTGCAGCCTGGAGCCGGACGCCCCGCCGCTGGAGAGCGCACCGAAGCGCCACGAGCAGCGCGAGCCGGGCGACACCGAGCTGTTCGCGCGCGGCGTGGTGGCCAACCTGACCAAGCCGGTCCTCGCGGCCAAGCTGGTGGCGCCCACCGCGGGCGTGCTCACCCGCACGATCAGCCGCGCCCGCAGCGGTACGGCGATGGCCGCGCCGCTCACCGCGCCGCGCACCTCGTTCAACGGCACCATCACCGGGCACCGCTCGATCGCCATCGAGGACATCTCCCTGGAGAAGATCAAGGAGATCAAGAACGCGGTCGAGGGCGCCACGGTCAACGACGTCGTGATCACCGTCTGCGGCGGGGCGCTGCGCCGCTACCTCGAGGAGCGCGACGAGCTGCCCACCAGCTCGCTGGTGGCCTCGGTCCCGGTCTCGGTGCGCGGCAAGTCGAAGAAGAGCGGCAGCAACCAGGTCTCCACGATCTTCTCCCGGCTCGGCACCGACGTCGCCGACCCGCTCGAGCGGTTGGCCCAGGTGTCCGAGGGAAACACCAACGCCAAGGACCACCACAAGGCCATCCCGGCGCACACCCTGCAGGACTGGGCCGAGTTCGCCGCGCCGCGCACGTTCGGCCTGGCGGTGCGCGTGGTCTCGTCGCTGAAGCTGGCCGACTCCGGCCCGGTGATCCACAACCTGGTGATCTCCAACGTGCCCGGTCCGCCGGTGCCGCTGTTCTTCATGGGCGCCAAGATCGAGGGGCTCTACCCGCTCGGGCCAATCTTCCACGGTGCCGGCCTGAACATCACCGTGATGTCGAGCGAGACGAAGATGCACGTCGGCGTGATCGGCTGCCGCGAGCTGGTGCCGCAGCCCTGGAAGCTCACCGAGAAGTTCCCCGAGGAGCTGGACGCCCTCTACGCGGCCGTGAAGCCCGCGAAGAAGGCGCCCGCGAAGAAGACACCCGCGAAGAAGCCAGCGGCGAAGAAGGCCGCGGCGAAGAAGCCCGCCAAACGGGCCGCGAGGAGGAACCCCGCAGACATCGGCTGAGGTTCTCTACGCGTCGAGGACTTCCTGGGCGCGCATCCGGGCGGCGGTCACGGTGGCCGCCTCGACGAAGACCGGCACGAACTTGTCCGCCTGGAGCACGCAGCCAGCGTGGCCGCAGTCGGCCTCGTGCACGGTGGCCCCGGGGATCAGCCCGGCCAGCTTGCGCTGGCGCTCGGCCGGGATCACGTGGTCGTGCGACGGGATCACCACCGCGGTCGGGACGTCGATGCGCGAGAGCCACGGGGTCGAGTGGTGGCGGCCGAGGGCCGCGACCGCCTGGGCCATCGCCCAGGGCGTGGTGCTGCGCCACTCGTTGAGCGCCCAGGTGCCGGTGTCGGTCGGCCCGATGTCGAGCGCCTCGGCCGTCGATCGGGTGGCCCACCTCACCGTGCGTGACTTGGACAGCGTGCGCAGGCCGCCCATGGCGATCTCCATGCCGCTGTGGAAGAGCGTCTCGCGGCCGTTGGTCCGGAAGCGGTCGGTGGTGGCGGCCAGGATCAGCCCGCCGACGACGTCGGGGTGCTGGCGCCAGACGCGCTGGGCGATGACGGAGCCCATCGAGTAGCCCGCCACGATCGGGTGGTCGAGCTCGAGCTCGGTGATCACGGCGGCGACGTCGTCGGCGCAGTCGTGCACCGAGAAGTTCTCCGAGATGATGCCGCGGCCGTGCCAGCGCTGGTCGAACACGACCACGCGGAACCGCTTCGCGAGCTCGTGCACCACCGGGAACCAGGTCAGCATGCCCGTGCAGCCGACCGCGTGCAGCAGCACGATGGCCGGTGCTCCGGCAGGTCCGGGGACGTCGGTGACCCAGGTCCGGCCGCGCCGGGGGAGCTCCAGCCAGTGGCCTTGCGGGATGTCCACCTGGGGGATCTTCACGTGGTCGTCGATCTGCTTGCGGACGGACTCCCCGACCCAGTGGCCGATCTTCTGCATGGGTGAGCATCCTTCACGGTCGCCGGTTGCGGTTGTCCGGACAGTCCCTAGACTAGAACAGGTTACAGTTTCTGCCGTGAAAGGGGCCCCGATGAGCGACGACGTCGTCGACGAGATCCGTTCCGTGCTCACCGACGTGGTGGAGAAGGGACCCCAGGACGTCGAGGAGAGCTGGCGGGCCTGCGCCGAGGCCGGGCTGCTCGGGCTCGCCGCGCCCGCCACCCACGGCGGCGAGGGCATGGGCCTGGCCGAGGTGGCCGCGCTGGTCCGAGAGGTCGGCGCGCGCGCCCTCGACCTGCCCTTCCGCGAGACCCTGGTCTGCGGGCTGCTCACCCTCGTCAGGTCAGGCACCCCGGAGCAGCAGGAGATCTTCGTCCCACGCATCGTCGCCGGCGACCTGCTGGTCGCGCCCGCCCTCAACGAGGTGGGCGCCGCCCTGCCCGAGGACCCGACCACCCGCCTGGCCGACGACCTCCTCACCGGGCGCAAGGTCGGCGTACCCGTCTTCGACGCGTTCCCGGACGCCACGACCGTGCTGCTGGTCTCGGCCTCGGGCGCCGACGGCCCGGTCGTCGTGCTCCTGGACCCGCGGAGCGACGGCGTCACCCGCACCGACGCGCCGAGCTCTCGGGGGACGGCCGGGGGAACGGCCGGGGGAACGACCGGGGTGGCGGCCGAGGCGACCTACGAGTTCGACGGCGCGCAGGTCCTGGGTGTGCTCGCCGACGGCGCTGCCGAGGTGCTGCGCCAGCACGCGATCGCGGGGCTGCTGCTGCAGGGTGACGGGCTGCTCGCCGGGGCGCGCGACCTGACGGCCGGCTACATCAAGGAGCGGGTGCAGTTCGGCCGCAGGCTGGCGGAGTTCCAGGGCGTCGCGATCCAGATCGCCGACGTCTACGTGGCCTCGCGGATGGTCGCGCTGGCCACCGAGGAGGCCGTACGACGCGTGGCCGCAGGCGAGCCCGCGGACGACGACCTCGGCGTGGGTGCGTTCTGGTTCTGCGACCGGGCGCCAACGGCCCTGCAGACCTGCCACCACCTGCACGGCGGCATGGGTGTCGACGAGACCTACCCGCTGCACCGCTACTTCGCCCGGGTCAAGGACGTCGCGCGCCTGCTCGGCGGCGCCGAGGCCGCGCTCGGACTGGTGCCCTCCGTGGAGCCCTCCGCGGGAGTCAACGCCGAGCTGACCGAGGACCAGCGGACCTTCAAGGCCGAGGTCCGCGCCTACTTCGCCGGCCTCGTCCCGTCGGAGGCGCGGCAGGAGATGATGACCGACCGGCACGGCGAGGCCTACCACCGCACGATCCGCCAGATGGGCGCGGACGGGTGGATGGGCGTCGGCTGGCCGGTGGAGTACGGCGGCAAGGGGCTCGGCGGCATCGAGCAGCAGATCTTCGCCAACGAGGCCAGCCGGGCCGACGTGCACCTGCCCTCGGTGACGCTGCAGACGGTCGGCCCGACGCTTCAGGCGTTCGGCACGCAGAAGCAGAAGGACCTGTTCCTCAAGCGGATCCTCGCCGGCGACGTGCACTTCGCGATCGGCTACTCCGAGCCCGACGCGGGCACCGACCTGGCGTCGCTGCGCACGAGCGCGAAGCGGGACGGCGACCACTACGTCGTCAACGGCCAGAAGATGTGGACCACCGGCGGGCACGCGGCCGACTACGTCTGGCTGGCGGTGCGCACCGACCCCGACGCGCCGAAGCACAAGGGCATCACCGTGCTGATCGTGGACACCACCGACCCCGGCTACTCGTGGACGCCGATCATCACCTCCGACCACTCGCACCACACCAACGCGACCTACTACAACGACGTCCGGGTGCCTGTCGACATGGTGGTCGGCGAGGAGAACGAGGGCTGGCGGCTGATCACCACCCAGCTCAACCACGAGCGGGTGATGCTCGGGCCGGCCGGCCGCATCGAGGGCTTGCGTGACCTCGTCGTCGAGTGGGCGCGTGAGCGGACGGACGTGGACGGCACGCCGCTGCTGTCGCTGCCCGCCGTACGAGACACCCTCGCGCGGGCGACCGCCGCCTTCCGGGTCAACGAGCTGCTCAATTGGCAGGTCGCGGGCTCCGGGGCCAGCGGGGTCGAGGCGGTGGCCGACGCGTCCGCGTCGAAGGTGTTCGGGTCCGACGAGGTGCAGACGCTCGGCCTCGCGCTGGAGCGCATCGTCACGTCGTACGGCGACCCGGCGGAGCCGGAGACGGCGATGCTGATGGAGTACCTCGACGCGACCTCGAAGCGCAACCTGGTGCTGACCTTCGGCGGCGGTGTGAACGAGGTGCAGCGCGAGCTGATCGCGATGTTCGGTCTGGGGCTGCCGAAGGTGACCCGATGAGCGCCTCGGTCGACAGCCCGTCGTCGGTCGAGCCGGTCGAGACCCGCAGCCACGACTGGATCATGGCCGAGGCCGAGCGGCTCAAGGCGCAGGGCGAGACCGAGCCCCGGCTGGCCCGCGACGCGGTGAGCCAGCCGATCATCAACGCCTGGCTGGAGGCGATGGAGGAGACCGACCCGCGGTTCGCCGACGGGGTCGCCCCGCCCGCGATGGCGCAGGTGTGGACGATGCCGGGGCTGCGCGGCAGCCGGGGTGCCAGCGACCCGCTGTCGGGTGCGATGGCGATGCTCGACGCGGCCGGCTACACCTCGGTGCTGGGCACCAACTGCGACCAGGTCTACGAGCGCTACCTGCGCGTCGGTGAGCAGGTCTCGGTGACCACCCGGCTCGACTCGGTGGTCGGACCGAAGCAGACCGGGGTCGGCGAGGGCTACTTCGTGACCACCCGCAACGTGTGGCGGGTGGGCGACGAGGAGGTCGCCTCGATGCTGTTCCGGGTGCTGAAGTTCAAGCCCCGGGCCCGGGTCTCGACAGGCGCGACCGACGGCGGGGGTCCGGACCGCTCGCAGATCATCCGCCCGGTGGTCAATCGCGACACGGAGTTCTTCTGGGAGGGGACCCGGCACGGGGAGCTGCGGCTGCAGAGGTGCAACGCCTGCGGCGAGCTGCGGCACCCGCCGGGTCCGGTGTGCCCGGTGTGCCACGCGATGGACCGGGGCCACGTCGTGGCAAGCGGGCGGGGGAGGATCTTCAGCTTCCTGGTGCACCACGCGCCGAAGATGCCGGGGCGGGAGCTGCCGGTCACGATCGCGCTGGTCGACCTCGAGGAGGGAGTGCGGTTCGTGGCCGACGTACGCGGCAACCCGGAGGACCTCGCCGTCGGCGACCCCGTCGTCGTCGGGTGGGACAAGGTCGACGACGAGCTGACCCTGCCGATCTGGGAGGTGGCCCGGTGAAGGGGACCGTCCTTCCCGCGTGGGAGCTGCCGGTCACGCCCACTCTCGTCGTCTCGACAGCCATCGCCACCCGCGACTACCAGGACGTGCACCACGACCGCGACCTTGCGCAGTCGCACGGCTCGAAGGACATCTTCGTGAACATCCTGAGCACGACCGGGCTGGTGCAGAAGTACGTCGGGGACTGGGCGCGCACGGTGATCGGGCCCGAGTTCGTCGTCCGTTCGTGTGCGCTGCGGCTGGGTGCCCCGGCCCACCCCTACGACACGTTGAGCTTCTCGGGCGAGGTGACCGACGACAGCGACGGGATGCTCACCATCGACGTCGTCGGCCGGGTGGTCTCGACCGGCCCGACCAACGGGGGCGACCACGTCACCGCGAAGGTGGAGGTCAGGCGATGAGTCGCGGTCTGAGCGGGCAGGCGGCCATCGCCGGCATCGGGGCGACGGAGTTCTCGAAGGAGTCCGGTCGCTCGGAGCTGCAGCTCTCGGCCGAGGCAACCCTGGCGGCGTTGGCGGACGCCGGGCTGGCCCCGGCGGACGTGGACGGGCTGGTGACGTTCACGATGGACAACACCTCCGAGATCGCGCTCGCCCGCGAGCTCGGGATGGGCTCACTGAGGTTCTTCAGCCGGATCAACTACGGCGGCGGCGCGGCCTGCGCGACCGTGCAGCAGGCGGCGATGGCGGTCGCGACCGGGGTCGCCGAGGTGGTGGTCTGCTACCGCGGGTTCAACGAGCGCTCGGGCCAGCGGTTCGGCCAGGTGCAGAGCTGGGCGGCGGCGCAGGTGAACACCAACGGCCTCGACAACGCGTGGACCTATCCGCACGGGCTGTCCACGCCGGCGGCGACCGTGGCGATGCAGGCGCGGCGCTACATGCACGAGTACGGCGCCACCTCCGAGGACTTCGGGGTCGTGGCGGTCGCCGACCGCAAGCACGCCGCCACCAACCCCGACGCGTTCTTCTTCGGTCGGCCGATCACGCTGGAGGACCACCAGTCCTCACGGATGATCGCCGACCCGCTGCGGCTGCTCGACTGCTGCCAGGAGAGCGATGGTGCGGTCGCGATCGTGGTGACCACGCCCGAGCGCGCGGCCGACCTGGCGCAGGTGCCGGTCTCGATCGTGGCGGCGGCGCAGGGGAGCGCTGGGGACCAGTTCGTGATGACGTCCTACTACCGCGACGACATCGGGGTGCCCGAGATGGGCGTGGTCGGCCGTGAGCTCTGGCGGCAGTCCGGGCTCACCCACTCGGACATCGCGACGGCAGTGCTCTACGACCACTTCACGCCGTACGTCTTGATGCAGCTGGAGGAGCTCGGCTTCTGCGGCCGCGGCGAGGCTCCCGGCTTCATCGCCAACGGGGCCATCGAGCTCGGCGGCCGGCTCCCGCTGAACACCCACGGCGGGCAGCTCGGCGAGGCCTACATCCACGGCATGAACGGCATCGCCGAGGGCGTCCGCCAGGTGCGCGGCACGTCGGTCAACCAGGTCGACGAGGCCCACCACGTCCTGGTGACGGCCGGCACGGGCGTCCCGACGAGCGGGCTCATCCTGAGCAAGTAGTCCGCCGAGCGGGCACTCTCGGCACGCCGTACGACGTCGAGCGGGCAGTTCTGGCTCAGCGGTACTTGTCGATGAACGCGGCGTAGCGCGTCGCGCCGGTCCCCTCGGCGACGTCGCCCATCCGCAGCACGGTGAGCCCGAGATAGCCCCAGGTGTCGAACGCCTCGTTGATCTGGTCCCAGCCGAAGTCGTACTGGACGCCGCCGCTGAGCGCGTTCTCGCCCTTGAGGTCGGTGCCCGCGCGGTGGGCGTAGTCGCCGATCCAGCCGACCAGGGTCTTGGCCAGGGAGTAGGGGCGCAGCCCGCTCGCGGTGTCCACGTCACCGGGGTTGTTGTCGCCCATCTCCAGGGCGGTGAAGTGCATGACGACGTGCCGCCGCTGGATGTCGCGCGAGCCGAGCCTGATGATCCGCGCGTAGCCGTGTCCCGTGCGCCATGCGGACTCGTCGACGCTGGTCTGGATGAGACCGGTGGTCACCTCGGTCGCCCGGGGGTACGGCGAGCCGGCGCCCATCTGCCAGTGGATGCCGGGCACCTTGTAGCCGACGTCCGCGCCGCGGAAGTGGCCGCGCAGAGCGTGGATCACCGTCGTCAGCACCCGCCGGCCGTGGGCGACCAGCGAGCCGTTGTACCAGTCCACGAAGTCGGTGCCGTAGCGCGTGCTGCGGTAGTCGCCGCTCTCGAAGAACGCGTTCGCGTCCGCCGGCGGCCGGATCTGGCGCTTCGATCGGTAGTGGGTGCCCCACGCCCGGTTCACGCCCCGCAACGAGTGGTGGCGCCGCAGCGCCCAGTGCCGAAGGCTCTTCACGGCGAGCCGCGAGTAGGACTGCAGCGCGCCGCGGGTCGGGTAGCCGCTACCGGTGTCGTGGCTGTTGTACGACGGGTAGCGCAGCTCGCCCGAGGGGCCGAGCGACACGTTGATCTCGGTGATGTCGCGGCCGAACCGCTTCTCGAAGTGGCGGGTGAACGCCCTCGTGAAGTCGCGGTACTCGTTCGCCACGAGCCGGTCGGCCCAGCCCTGCACGGTCTCGCGGGACCAGTGGCCCTGCTCGCTGCGGTGCTGGAGCCCCTTCGGCCCGATCCGGACGCCGTCGAGCCTGCGCCCGGCGTACTTCCTCCACAGCCAGGCCGGCAGCAGGCTCGTGTAGTCGTCGCCGACGTTCCCGCCGCACTGGTGGAAGGAGAAGATCGGCGCGATGTCGAGCCCGGCGGCGGTGATCTCGGTGAAGACGCGGTCGTAGTAGCGCCAGTCGAAACGGTTGTCGGCCCGGCCCTCGACGTCCCCCCACCAGACGTCAACGCTGACGGCGTCCACGCCGTACGCCTTCACGGACCGGAGGTCGTGCCTGAAGTCGGCCCAGTCGGTGACCTTCAGCGGCGCCATCACGTTGGCGGTGAAGTCGGGACTGCCCGTGGCGATCGCGCCCGGGGGCCGGGGCCCGTCGGCGCCGCTGGCGCGATCCTGCGCCAGGGTCACCGAGACCGCGAGGGTGAGCAGGAGCGTGACGAGTGGCCGGGTCCGAGATCCCATCGCCCCACCCTGCCACCGCGACCGGGATGTGACCAGCGTCACGTGGGCCGAGACTGCCCGGTGGCCGTCGTACGGCGTGACCAAGGTGCCCGCTCGGCGAATTAGCAGCGGACCCGAACCCCGCTAGACTCGGCGGCTGCGGTTCCGACCGCTCCTCATCTCCAACACGACGAAGGCCTCACTCAGCTATGGCAACGACGAACGACCTGAAGAACGGCATGGTGCTCAACCTCGACGGCCAGCTCTGGCAGGTCATCTGGTTCCAGCACCACAAGCCCGGCAAGGGCGGCGCGGTCGTGCGCAGCAAGCTCCGGAGCATCAGCTCGGGCAAGACCGTCGACAAGACCTTCAACGCCGACGTCAAGGTCGAGATCGCCAACGTCGACAAGCGGACGATGCAGTACCTCTACAACGACGGCACCTCCT
>JAOPYC010000006.1 GCA_025964795.1 Marmoricola sp. | reverse complement strand
AGCCGGCGGCCGACGGTGTCGCTGCGCGGGCTGAGGCGCTCGTGGGGCAGGGTCTCCCAGGCGGGGTAGAGCACCACCGAGTGCGGGTCGACGACGTCCTGGAGCTCCTCGGTGAGGTCCTCGGCCTCCCGCACCGTGGCCGCGACGACCAGCACGGTGCGCCCCGCGTCGACCAGGCCCTTGACCACGAACGGGCGCAGGGCTGCGGGGCCGGTCAGGTCGTGGACCGGGACCCCGTCGCGGGCGTCGGCCATCGCGCCGGCCAGCGTGGGGTTGCGCAGGACCAGGTCGGCCAGGGCGGCGGTGCTCATGGGTGCTCCTCGCAGGGCTGGGGTGGGGCGTGGCGTGCGTGGGCGCACGCCGTCGAGCCCCCCGCCGGAGCGGGCAGGGGGTGTCGCCTCCTGAGTCTACGAGGGCCGACCGACACCTCAGCCCGGGGCGGGAGCCGTCTCGGCCTCGCTGCGCAGGATGCAGAACTCGTTGCCCTCCGGGTCGGCGAGCACCACCCACCCCCGGCCGTCGTCGGTCCGGCGGTCGTCCACCTCGTGCGCCCCGAGACCGAGCAGGCGCGCCAGCTCCTCGTCGCGGGTGCCGGCACCGGGCCTGAGGTCCAGGTGGATCCGGTTCTTGACCTGCTTGGTCTCCGGCACCTGGAGGAAGAGCAGCGGGTGGCCGCCGTCGGGGCGCTGGATCCAGCACTCCTCGTGGCCGGGCTCGTTCGGGTCGTCGGGCAGGTCGACGTACCCCAGCACCTCCTTCCACCACGCGGCCAGCGTGAAGGCGTCCTGGCAGTCGATGCTGGTGTGGGAGATGTACGACGTCATCACCCCACCCTGTCCTGCCCGAGCGGGGGGCGCCAGCGCGTTCGGCGGCAGCGCCTAGGAGACGACGACCTCGATGCGCTGGAACTCCTTCAGCTCGGTGTAGCCCGTGGTCGCCATCGCGCGGCGCAGGGCCCCGACGAGGTTCATCGTGCCGTCGGCGACGTGGGAGGGGCCGAAGAGGATCTGCTCGAGGGTCCCGACGGTGTCGAACTGCACGCGCTCGCCGCGGGGCAGCTCGGAGTGGTGGGCCTCGGTGCCCCAGTGGAACCCGCGACCGGGGGCGTCGGTGGCCCGTGCCAGCGGCGAGCCGACCATCACCGCGTCGGCCCCGCAGGCGACCGCCTTGGCGATGTCGCCGCTGCGACCGATGGAGCCGTCGGCGATCACGTGCACGTAGCGACCGCCGGACTCGTCCATGTAGTCGCGACGGGCGGCGGCGACGTCGGCGACGGCACTGGCCATGGGTACGGCGACGCCCAGCACCGTGCGCGTCGTGTGCGCCGCTCCCCCGCCGAAGCCGACGAGGACGCCGGCCGCGCCGGTGCGCATCAGGTGCAGGGCGGCCTGGTAGGTCGCGCACCCGCCCACGATCACCGGCACGTCGAGCTCGTAGATGAACTCCTTGAGGTTCAGCGGCTCGGCCTGCGCACTGACGTGCTCGGCACTGACGGTGGTGCCCCGGATGACGAACATGTCGACGCCCGCGTCCACCACGGTCTTGGCGAACTCCTTGGTCCGCTGCGGGCTGAGGCTGCCGGCGACGGTGACGCCGGCGTCGCGCACCTGGCGGATCCGCTCGGAGATCAGCTCGGCCCGGATCGGCTCGGTGTAGATCTCCTGCATCCGGCGTACGGCGTCGGGACCGGTCAGGCCGGCGACCTCCTCGAGCAGGTCGGTCGGGTCGTCGTACCGCGTCCAGAGGCCCTCGAGGTTGAGCACGCCGAGGCCGCCGAACTGGCCGAACGCGATGGCCGTGGCCGGCGACATCACCGAGTCCATCGGTGCCGCGAGGATCGGCAGCTCGAACCGGTAGGCGTCGATCTGCCAGGCCGTCGACACCTCCTCGGGGTCGCGGGTGCGCCGGCTGGGCACGATCGCGATGTCGTCGAAGGCATAGGCCCGGCGTCCGCGCTTGGCCCGCCCGATCTCGATCTCAGTCACGCAGGTCACCCTATCGGCCCCTCAGAGGTCGAAGAGGGCGGTCAGCACGGTGGCGACGCCGTCCTCGTCGTTGGTCGGCGCCACGTGGTCGGCGACCTCGCGGACGCTGGGGTGCGCGTTCCCCATGGCGTACGACGTCCCGGCCCACGTGAGCATGGCCAGGTCGTTGGGCATGTCGCCGAACGCGATCACGTCCGCCGCGTCCACCCCGAGCTCGGTGCTCACCCGCTCGAGCGTCGCCGCCTTGGTGATCCCGGCGGCACTGATCTCGACGAGCCCCTCCATCGACCACGACGGGGTGGCCAGCTCCCCGACCGAGGCCGACACGGCTTCGCGGAGCTCCTCGAAGGGCAGGCTGGGGTGCCGGACGAGGACCTTGATCGCGTCCTGGTCCCAGACCTCCTCCAGCGGACCACGGATGGTCCCGTCAGGGTGCGGGCGCCGGCCCGCGAAGCCGTCGCCGAGCCGGATGCCGTCCACCGTCTCGATGGCGAACGTCGCACCCGGGACGTCCGCGGTGATCGTCCCGGCCAGCCGGAGCCCGTCGTCGCGGGTGATGCCGGTGAGGTTGCGGACGCTGCGCGAGGTGACGTCGTACACCACGGCGCCGTTGGCCACGATGGCCAGGCCGTGCGCGCCGACGGCGTCCCAGAGCTCCTCCATCCAGCGCAGCGGCCGCCCGGTCACGAAGACGACCGGGACGCCGCGCTCGTCGAGCTCCACCAGCACCTCGCGGGTGCGCCCGGACACGGTGTGGTCGGAGCGGACGATGGTGCCGTCCAGATCGGTGGCGACCAGCCGCGGGAGTCCCGCCGACGGGCTCAGCGCCACGAGTAGTTCGGCGCCTCGGCGGTGATCTGGATGTCGTGCGGGTGGCTCTCCTTGAGGCCGGCGGAGGTGATCCGCACGAAGCGGCCCCGCTCGCGGAGCTCGGTGATGGTGCGCGCGCCGACGTAGAACATCGACTGGTGCAGCCCGCCGAGCAGCTGGTGGGCGACGGCGGAGAGCGGCCCGCGGTAGGCGACCTGGCCCTCGATGCCCTCGGGGACGATCTTGTCGTCGCTGGTCACGTCGGCCTGGAAGTAGCGGTCCTTGGAGTAGGACTTCTTGCCCCGGCTGGACATCGCGGCCAGTGAGCCCATGCCGCGGTAGGACTTGTACTGCTTGCCGTTGACGAAGACGAGCTCCCCGGGGCTCTCCTCGCAGCCCGCGAGCAGCGAGCCGAACATCACGGACTCCGCCCCGGCGACGAGCGCCTTGGCGATGTCGCCGGAGTACTGCAGGCCGCCGTCGGCGATCAGCGGCACGCCGGCCGGCCCGCAGGCGAGCGACGCCTCGTAGACCGCGGTCACCTGGGGTACGCCGACCCCGGCCACCACGCGGGTGGTGCAGATCGAGCCCGGGCCCACGCCGACCTTGACCGCGTCGACGCCGGCGTCGATGAGCGCCTGGGCACCCTCGCGCGTGGCGACGTTGCCGCCGACGATCTCGACGTGCTGCGTCGCGGGGTCGCCCTTGAGCCGACGGACCATGTCGAGCAGCAACCGGGCGTGACCGTGCGCCGTGTCGACGACGAGGACGTCCACCCCGGCTTCGATCAGCGTGGTCGCGCGCTGCCAGGCCTCACCGAAGTAGCCGACGGCCGCGCCCACGAGCAGCCGGCCGTGCGCGTCGTTGGAGGCGTCGGGGAACTGCTCGGACTTCACGAAGTCCTTGACCGTGATCAGGCCGGCCAGCCGGCCCTGCTCGTCCACGATCGGCAGCCGCTCGCGCTTGTGCTGGCGCAGCAGCGCGGTGGCGTCCTCACGGCTGATCCCTACCGGGGCGGTGATCAGCGGCATCGGGGTCATCACCTCGTCGACCTTGGTGGAGGCCCACTCCGCGACCGGCGTGAAGCGCAGGTCACGGTTGGTGATGATGCCGAGCAACCGGTCGTCGGTGTCGACGACGGGCAGGCCGGAGACGCGGTACTCGCCGCAGATCTGGTCGAGCTCCTCCAGCGTCCGGTCCGGGCCGATGGTCACCGGGTTGGAGATCATTCCCGTCTGGGTCCGCTTCACGAGGTCGACCTGGTAGGCCTGGTCCTCGATCGAGAGGTTGCGGTGCAGGATGCCGATGCCGCCCTGGCGGGCCATCGCGATCGCCATCCGGGACTCGGTCACGGTGTCCATCGCGCTGGAGATCAGCGGGGTGCGCAGCGTGATGTTGCGGGTCAGCCGGGTGCTGGTGTCGACCTCGCTGGGAATGACGTCAGTCTCACCGGGGAGGAGCAGGACGTCGTCGTAGGTAAGGCCCAGCGGGGCGAACTTGCTGGGGACTTCTGAGGGGACACCTTCGGTCATCAGATCCGGGGGCCTTCCGGTGCGGTACGGCTGTGGCCCCCAGCCTAACGTCCGAATGGCGTGGGATCTTCCCGCGGGACCGGCGTGCTGCCGCCCGAGCGGTGTACGCCGGCGACGGTGATCCGGGCCTGCAGCATCCCGCCGCTCACCTTGATCCGGGCGCGGAGCCCGGCGTTGCTGACCATGTCGACGAACCCGGAGTCCTGGTGGGGGGCCAGCACCAGCACCTCGTCGGCCCCGTGGGCGGCCGCCTGGGAGGCCGCGCGGGTCAGCAGCTGGGTGCCGATGCCGAGCCGGCGCCAGGCCGGCGCCACCTCGATGGTCAGCTCCCGGGACTCGGTCATCGCGAAGGCGGCGACGCCGACCACGTGTCCGCCGATGCGGGCGACCAGGCCGTTGCTGGTCTCGTCGTACTCCACCGGGGCGGAACCGGACTGGTTCGACTGCCTGGTGTCCAGGGACTCGGCGAGCGCGGTGAGGGCGGCGGCCCGGGAGTGCTCGGTGGCGCTCCACTTCTCGGAGTGCGGCCCGAGCAGCTTCTCCAGCAGGGACGGCAGCAGCGCGGGGTCGGCGACCACGTCGTGGGCCGCGGTGAGCCAGCGCGTCGGCTGGTCGATCAGGTCGTGAGTGGTGCAGGGTTCGACGCTCACCTCGTCCCCGCCTGCACCACTCACGAGATCGGCGACCGCTCCCGCGGTCCAGGTGTCGGGCGTGTTGATCACCATCTCGTCGGTGACACGACCCAGGTCTGGGAAGATCTGCAGCCCGAGGATGTTCAGGCCGGCTTCTCCGCAGCGCGTGGCGAGAACCGCCAGCGCTCCGGGCCGTTCGGTCAGCGAGGCGCGAACGCGGAAGAACATGGGGCCACTGTGGCCTGAGCGTGTTGCGCGTTCGATGCGCGCATGTTGCGGGGATGTCAACAAACCCACTGGTCACGCGGGTGGGCGGCGAGGCCGAGTGGAGACCGGAGCGCAGAACCGCCCCGCACCCCGTGGGGTGCGAGGCGGTTCCGGGGTGATGCTGGCTACTTCTTGAAGCCGACCATGCTGTAGTCGGTGGGCGGCGTCTGGAACTGCGAGGCACCGATGTTGACGATGCCCTTCTGCACGGCCCAGATCGTCGGCGTGGTGCCGATCGTGACGATCGGGACGTAGTCGTAGATCACCTTGTCGATGTCGGTCGCGAGCGCCAGGCGCTTGGTCGGGTCCAGCTCCGCGTTGGCCTTGTCCCACAGGCCGGAGAGCCGGTCGTCGGTGATCCCGGTGAAGTTCTGCTCGGCCTTGACCGGGTTGAACAGCGACTGGGTCGTGGAGATCGGGAAGCCCGTGCTGGACCAGGAGAACGACGTCATCTGGTAGTTGCCCGGCAGGACGTAGGAGTCGAAGTACTTGGCGGACGGCACCGTGTCGAGGGTCAGCTTGATGCCGGCCTTCTTCAGGAAGCCCTGGATCAGCTGGGCCCGCTGGGCGTTGGTCGGCGTGTCCGAGGGGACCGTGATGGTCAGCGCGAGCGGCTTCCCGTCCTTCTCGTACATCCCGTCGGAGGCCTTGGTGTAGCCGGCCGCCTCGAGCTCGGCTGCCGACTTCTTCAGGCTGAACGGGATCTCCTGGTCAGCCACGTCCTTGTAGCCGTCCTGGCCGGGGACGAAGATGACGCTGCCCTGGGTCGAGGGCTTCACGTTGAGCTGCTTCTGGATGACCGACACCATCGTCTTGCGGTCGATGGCCATGCCGATCGCCCGGCGGACGTGCACGTCGGTCAGCGGCGCCTTCGAGCCGTTGAAGGTGAGGTGGGTCCACTCGAGCCCGCCCGACTTCTGGATCTCGGCGTCGGAACGCTTCGAGGCCTGGGCCAGCACGTCGGGGTTGGCCTGGGTGTCCAGGACGTTGATCTCCTTGTTGGCGAACGCCTGGCCGAGCGAGTCCTGGTTGACGACCCGGAAGATCAGCCGGTCGAGCTTCGGCTTCTTGCCCCACCACAGCGGGTTGGGGACCTCGGTCACGACGCCGGCGTTGGCGTCGATCTTGCTGACGACGAAGGGACCGTTGCCGGGGAACATCTTCTTGACGTAGCCGGTGTTGAACACCGTCGGGTCCGTGGTGACCGACGAGGGCAGCGAGGGGTACATCGAGTTCGGCCAGTCGGCGTTCACCTTCTTGTAGGTGATCGTGTACTCGTACTCGCTGGAGCCCTGGACCACGCTGGCGACGTCGCGCCAGCCGGCGTCCGAGAGGATCTCGAACTTGGGGTTCGTGCCGTTGAACGCCTTCCAGTTGTTGATGGCATCGGTGGCGGTGATCGGCTTCCCGTCGGACCAGACGGCCTTCGGGTTGAGCTTGACCTCAATCTTCTGCGGGCTCTTGCTCACCAGCTTGGCCGACTCGATGTAGTTGGGGTCGGGCTGCCACTGGCCGTCGGGCGTGCTCATCGTGCCGGTCTGGTTGTTCAGCGGCGCCTCGATCGTGAGCGTGTCGCCGAGACCGTCGAGGGCCTGGAGCTGGTTCCAGTTGGCGGGCAGCTGGCTGACCGACTGGACGATCTCGCCGCCCTGCTTGATGTCGTCGTACGACGCCTTGGCGAACGCACTGTTCGGCAGCACAGCCCCGTTGTCGGAGCCGCCGCCGGCCTTGGTGCTGCTGCTGGAATCACTCCCGCAGGCGGCGAGAGTGAGCGCCGCCGTGGCCGCCACGGCCACCGTGGCCAGATATCTGTTCCGGTTCATCGTTTTCCTCCTGGGTTGTGATTCCGACGAGCTACAAGGGCTGGAGCGTGTTCTGGTCGACGTGGTGGCAGGCTGCCGAGGTCGTGTCGATCACCCGCAGGTGCGGGTCCTCCGTCAGGCATCGCTGCTGACGGGCGGGATCGAGGAGCTTGAAGAGCGGGCACCTGCCGTGGAAGTTGCAGCCGCTGATCTCGTCCGTGGGGCTCGGCAGGTCCCCGTCGAGGAGGATGCGCACGCGTGAGCGCTCAGCCTCCGGGTCGGGGATCGGCACCGCCGACATCAGGGCCTGGGTGTAGGGGTGGTGCGGCCGCGCGAACACCTCGCCGACCTCACCGGACTCCACGATGCGGCCGAGGTACATCACCGCGACGGTGTCCGCGATCTGGCGCACGACGGCCAGGTCGTGGGCCACGAACAGGTAGGAGAGCCCGAGCTGGAGCTTCAGGTCCTCGAGCAGGTTCATGATCCCGGCCTGGATCGAGACGTCGAGGGCGGAGACGGGCTCGTCGAGCACCAGCAGCTTCGGGCTCGTCGCCAGGGCCCGGGCGATCCCGACGCGCTGTCGCTGCCCGCCGGAGAACTCGTGGGGGTAGCGGCCGGCCATGGTGTGCTCGAGGCCGACGAGGTCGAGCAGCTCGGCGACCCGGCGGCGGCGCTCCGTCCGCGAGGTGCCGTGCACCGTCAGCGGCTCGCCGACGATGTCCTCGATGGTGAGCCGGGGGTCGAGCGCGGCCATCGGGTCCTGGAAGACGATCTGCACGTCCTTGCGCATGCTCAGCCGCTCGGCCTTCGAGAGCTCCGCGACGTCGCGGCCCGCGATCGTGATCGACCCGACCTGGGGGCTGGTCATCTCGAGGACCTCGAGGATGGTGGTCGACTTGCCGCAGCCGGACTCGCCGACCAGGCCGAGCACCTCGCCCCCGCGGATCTCGAGGTCGATGCCGTCGACCGCCTTGACGGTGCCGATCTGCTTCTTGAAGACCATCCCGGCCGTCAGCGGGAAGTGCTTGACCAGCCCGTTGATCGACAGGATCGACTCGCGCTCGTTGACGACCTTCGCGCCCTCCGCGACCGGCTCGGGCCGCGGGAAGACGTCGGAGGGGTGCAGCACCCCGGACTCGATCTCGCCGGCGCGGATGCACGCCGCGTCGTGGCCACCCCGGAGCTGGAGCAGCGGGGGCTCCTCCGTGGTGCAGGCCGAGACGGCGATCGGGCAGCGCGGCTCGAACGGGCACCCCGGTGGCAGGTTCGACAGGGACGGTGGCCGGCCCTCCAGGGGCACCAGGCGGGTGCGGCCGGCCGTGACCAGGTTGGGCACCGAGCGCAGCAGCCCGATCGTGTAGGGCATCACCGGTCGGGTGAACACGTCGTCCACCGCCCCGGTCTCGACGAGCTTCCCGGCGTACATCACCGCGATCCGGTCGGCGTTGCCGGCGACCACGCCGAGGTCGTGGGTGATCAGCACGACGGCCGCGCCGGTCAGCTCCTTGGCCTTCTGCAGCACCTCGAGGATCTGCGCCTGGATGGTGACGTCGAGGGCGGTGGTCGGCTCGTCGGCGATGATCAGGTTGGGGTCGTTGGCGATCGCGATCGCGATCATCACGCGCTGGCGCATGCCGCCGGAGAACTCGTGCGGGAAGGCGTTCACCCGGCGCTCGGGAGCGGGGATGCCGACGACGCGGAGGAGCTCGACGGCACGGACGGCTGCCGCCTTCGCGCCGAGGCCCTTGTCGTGCAGCATCAGGCCCTCGGCGATCTGGTTGCCGACGGTGTAGACGGGGGTGAGCGCCGACAGGGGGTCCTGGAAGATCATCGCGATCTCCTTGCCCCGGAGCCGCGAGAGCTCGCGGTCGTCCCTGCCGAGCAGCGACTCGCCGCGCAGCAGGACGTCGCCGGTCACCACGGCGTTGCGCGGGAGCAGGCCCATCACCGCCATCGACGAGACCGACTTGCCGGACCCCGACTCCCCCACGATCCCGAGGAACTCGCCCTGGTTGACGGTGTAGGAGATCCCGCGCACGGCGCGGACGATCCCCGACGCCTGCGGGAAGCTGACCGAGAGGTCCCTGACCTCGAGGAGCGGCGGCTCAGTCACGGGTGTTCCCCGAGGTCGGGTCGACGGCGTCGCGCAGGGCGTCGCCGACCAGGCTCACCGCGAACAGCAGCACGATGAGCACGATGGCCGGGAAGAGGAACATCCACGGCCGGGTGGTCGCGGAGGGGGTGCCGTCGGCGAGCAGCACCCCGAGCGAGACCTGGGGCCGCTGGATGCCGAAGCCGAAGTAGGACAGCGCCGTCTCGGAGTCGATCGCGGCGACCACCCCGAGCGTCGCGTCGATGATCAGCAGCGACGCGACGTTGGGCAGGATGTGCCGCCGGATGATCGTCGGCGTCCCGACCCCCATGAACCGCGCGGCCTTGACGAACTCGCGGTCACGCAGCGACTTGGTCTGGGCGCGGATGACCTGGGCCATGATCATCCAGCTGAACATCGCGATGAAGGCCGTGAGCACCAGGAAGGACAGGCTCTTGAAGACAGGGCTGAGCAGCACCAGGATGAAGAACGCCGGGAGCACCAGCAGGAAGTTGATCAGCCAGCTGATCACCGCGTCGGCCTTGCCGCCGAGGTAGCCCGCGAAGGCTCCGACGAAGGCTGCGATCAGGGTGCCGACGGGCCCGGCGATGAGTCCGATGACCAGGGACTTGCGCAGCCCGGAGACGGTCTCGGCATAGATGTCCTGGCCGATGTCGTCGGTGCCGAACCAGTGGCTCGTGCTCGGACCCGTGCTGGAGTTGATCAGGTCCTGGTCGAGGGGCGACCACTTCGCGATCCACAGCCCGGCGATGGCCCACACGATCATCCCGACGACGATGACCGCGCCGACCCAGAAGCGCGGGGTCGAGCGCAGTCGCAGCCAGATCAGCCGCGCCCGGCTGGAGTTGCGCGGGGCCTTGCCCGGGTCGACCAGAGCGGCGGTCAGGTCGACCTCGCCCTGGGTCGTCGGGTCGAGGAGCGCCATCAGATCCTCACTCTCGGGTCGAGGGCGGCGTACAGCACCTCGGCGAGCGTCGAGGAGATCAGCACCAGGATCGACAGGTAGAACACCGAGCCGGCGGTGGCGTTGACGTCGTTCTCGGTGATCGAGGTCAGCGCCAGCTCACCCATGCCGTGCCAGCTGAAGATGAGCTCGAGGAAGGTCGACCCGGCGACGAGGGTGCCGAAGCTGTAGGCGAAGTACGTCGACATGGGGATCAACGCGACCCGCACGCCGTGGCGGACCATGGCGGAGCCGCGGGTGCGCCCCTTCGACCTCGCGGTGCGGATGTAGTCGGCGCTGAGCACGTCGAGCATGGCGTTGCGCTGGTAGCGGGAGTACTCCGCCGCCCCCAGCGCGGCAAGCGCGATCGTCGGGAGGAACAGGTGGCTGACCCGGTCGAGCACGATGTTCCAGGTGCCGTCGAGCCCGGGGGTGTACTGCCCCGTGAACGCGATCACCTGCTTGCTGACGGCGTCGTTGAAGTTCGTGGCCAGGATCATCAGGATGACGCCGAAGACGAAGACCGGGGTGGCCAGGATCAGGTAGGAGGCGTAGGTGACGACCTGGTCGCTGAGGCGGTACTGGCGGACGGCGCCCCAGACCCCGAAGGAGACCCCGAGCAGCGCACCGAGGAGGGACCCGATCAGCAGCAGCTGGAGGCTGATCCCGGACCGCACCAGCATGTCGTGCCCGACGGGGTCGAGGTTGTTCTCGAGGCCGAAGCTGCCGTGCAGGAAGATGTTGGACATCCACTCCCAGGTGCGTTGCAGCAGGGGCACGTTCGGGTCGACCCCCAGCCGCCGCAGGGAGGCCTCGATCGCGGCGTCGCTGGGTCGTGGGTTCTTCCCGTAGAAGCGTGCCGCCGGGCTGAGCACCGCACTCGCCAGGACGTAGCCGATCACGGTGGCCAGCACGGTGAGGATCAGGTAGTTGATGAATCGTCGAACGGTGTAGAGGATCACACCGCCACCTGGTGCCCTGCCGTGCCAACCACGTATGGAGCCTCTGTCTCTTCATGCCCACACGAGCCGGGGGTGCGGAAAGTTGGTTGCACGCTAGCAAGCGGAACCGGAGATAACGCGAACCATCCCGCTATGGAGACCTAGCGCAACCAAATCGCAATATTTCCGGTGAGCAGCACGACCAGACCCAGAATCGGCCGCCATCTCCACGAAATACCCACTATCGCCGCTCCGTCGCCGCCCGGGTGCGCCCGGTCCCACGCTCCCCGGAGGCGCTCGACGGTGTCCACCACTGGCGACGCGGTGGTGGTCTGACCGCGCGTCAGGCCCGGCGCGTTCCACGACGTCACGGCGCCGATCCTTCCCGGCGCCCGGCGGACGTCGAGCGTGACCAGGCCACGGACACGCACGGTGTCCAGCGCGGCGTACGGGATCCAGTGGGTGCGGAACGGGTTGACCACCCGCACTCCGTCGGTCCCCACCAGCAGGCTCGGGCTCGCGAGCACGAGCCACACGGCGTACGAGATGGCCGACATCAGCACGGCGACCCGGAAGGCGTAGCCGGCCGTGCCCTCGATCACCGCGTCGGCCGTGGCCAGGAAGCAGAAGATCCACACCGCCACCGGGACCAGGACCGCACTCGTCTGCCGGAATACCACGGGACGCACCGCGCCGTCCGCTCCCGTGCTCATGCGGGTCAGGCTACGTGGGTGGTTGAGTGGCGGCATGGACGCGGTGCAGGCCGCCTTCGCGGCGGTGCCACGGGCAGGGTTCCTGCCGCGGCTCGCCCGATCGCGCGCCGACCACGACGGCCCGATCCCCATCGGCCACGGCCAGACCAGCTCCCAGCCGCGCACGGTGGCGGCGATGCTGCGCCTGCTGGAGGTGCGTCCCGGCGACCGGGTCCTCGACGTCGGCGCCGGCTCCGGCTGGACGACCGCCCTGCTCGCCTACCTGACCGGCCCCGCCGGTGCGGTCGTCGGCGTCGAGCTTGTCCCGTCGCTGGCGACCTGGGGCGCGGCGAACCTCGCGCGTACGGCGTACCGCTGGGCCTCGATCCGGCCGGCCGCCGACGACGTGCTGGGTGTGCCGGAAGCCGCGCCGTACGACCGGATCCTGGTGTCCGCCGCGGCCCGCGCTCTCCCCCAGCCGCTCGTCGACCAGCTCCGCGACGACGGGCGGATTGTCGTCCCGGTGAGCGGCACGATGATCCTGGGCATCAAGCGGGGCGACGGCCTCGAGACCAGCGAGCACGGTCGCTATCGCTTCGTGCCCCTCCTCTGAGCCGCTAGATCACGACCCCGAGCAGCAGCACGAAGATCAGCCCGGAGACCGAGAGCACGGTCTCCATCAGCGACCAGGACTTGATGGTCTGGCCGACGGAGAGTCCGAAGTACTCCTTGACCAGCCAGAAGCCCGCGTCGTTGACGTGGGAGAAGAACAGCGAGCCGGACCCGACCGCGAGCACGGCCAGCGAGGTCTCACCCTGACCGAGGCCCTGGACGAGGCCGAGCATCAGCGCCGACGCGGTGATGGTGGCGACGGTGGCCGAGCCGGTCGCGAGGCGGATCAGCACCGCGATCACCCACGCCAGCAGCAGCACCGAGATGTTCGCGCCCTTGGCCCAGTCGGCGAGCAGGGTGCCGATGCCGGTGTCGACCAGCACCTGCTTGAACCCGCCGCCCGCCGAGACGATCAGCAGGATGCCGGCGATGGGCGGCAGAGCGGCGGAGACCGAGGAGCTGATGCCCTCACGGTTCATCCCCGACGCCCGGCCGAAGGTGAACATGGCCACGATCACCGCGGTCAACAGCGCGATGAACGGGTTGCCGATGACGTCGAAGACCTGCTGGACCTTGTTGGCCGAGTCGTCGACGACGATGTCGACGACGGCCTTGGCCATCATCAGCGCGACGGGCAGCAGCACGGTGGCCAGGGTGATACCGAAGGCCGGGCGGTCCTCCATCGCCTTGTCGTCACGACCGTCGAACATGTCGGGGGGCGAGACGTCGACCCAGCGGCCAGCGAGCCGTCCGAAGACGGGACCGGCCAGGATCACGGTCGGGATGGCCACGACCACACCCAGGATCAGGGTGGTGCCGAGGTCGGCGTTCAGGGTCTGGATCGCCAGCAGCGGCCCGGGGTGCGGCGGGACCAGCCCGTGCATCGCGGAGAGGCCGGCGAGGGTCGGGATGCCGATGGTGATCACCGAGAGCTGGGCGCGGCGGGCGACGAGGTAGATCACCGGCATCAGCAGGACGAGCCCGATCTCGAAGAACATCGGCAGCCCGATGATCGCCCCGACCCCGGCCATGGACCACGGCAGCGCCTTCGCCGAGGACTTGCTGACGATGGTGTCGACGATCTGGTCGGCGCCGCCGGAGTCGGCGAGCAGCTTGGCGAACATCGCGCCCAGCGCGATCAGGGCGCCGACGCCCGCGGCCGTCGTACCGAAGCCGGTGGTGAAGCTGGTGAGCACGTCGTTGATGTTCTGGCCGGCAACGATGCCCACCGTCAGGCCGCCGAAGATGAGGGCGAGGAACGGGTGCAGCTTGCCGAAGGTGATCAGCGCGACGATCACCGCGATCGCCAGCAGGGCCGCGACGACCAGCTGCCAGCCGGAGGCGACCGGGTCGATGAGCGGCGCGGCGTCGGCCATGGGGACCAGGTTCGCGATCATCAGCTCTCCTCGAGATGGGTGGTGACGTAGGCGTCCACGATGTCATCGATGCTCTGGTCGACGTCGATCACGACGCCGTTCTCGTCGGGGGCCAGCGGCTCCAGCGTGGCGAACTGCGAGTGCAGCAGCGAGGTCGGCATGAAGTGCCCGGGCCTGCTGGCCTGACGCCTCGTGATCACCTCGTGCGTGCCGTCGAGGTGCACGAACTCGGTGGTGGGCTCGTGGTGGCGGAGCTGGTCGCGGTACTTCCGCTTGAGGGCCGAGCAGCTCATCACGCCCCCGGACGCGGCGTGCTGGTGCAGCCACTCCCCGATCGCCTCCAGCCACGGGTGCCGGTCGTGGTCGTCGAGCGCGTGCCCCGCGGACATCTTGGCGATGTTGGCCTCGGGGTGGAAGTCGTCCGCGTCGGCGAACGGCACCCGGAGCCGCTGGGCGAGAGCCGCCCCGACCGTGGACTTCCCGGACCCGGACACCCCCATCACGACGAGGAGCGGCGGCTGCGGCATGTGAGTCCCCTCGGGTCGCGGTTGTTCGTCGTACGGCGTACCCCGCTGACGTTACGCACAATCCGGCCTGCAGGTTTCCCCGGTTAACCAACGAAACAGCCACTTCCCCCACGTTGCAACGTGGGGGAAGTGGCTGTTTTTCTGGTTAACCAGTGAAACTGCGCGATCGATCAGTGCCCGTGGCCGTGCCCGTGACCGGCGGCAGCCGGCTCTTCCTCTTCGGGCTTGTCCACGATCAGCGTCTCGGTGGTGAGCAGCATGCCGGCGATGGACGACGCGTTGGTCAGCGCCGACTTGGTCACCTTCACCGGGTCGAGCACGCCCTGGGCGACCAGGTCGCCGTACTCGCGGGTGGCGGCGTTGTAGCCGTTGCCGACACCCAGCTCACGGACCTTGGCGACCACGACGTAGCCCTCCTGGCCACCGTTCTCAGCGATCCAGCGCAGCGGCTCGTCGGCGGCCTTGCGCACGATGCGCACGCCCATGACCTCGTCGCCGGTGAGGCCGAGGTCGTCGTCCAGCACGGAGAGCGGGTGGATGAGTGCGGAGCCACCTACGGGGACGTTGCCCTCCTCGAACGCGGCGCGCGTCGCGGAGACGTCGTCCTCGATGCGGTG
>JAOPYC010000123.1 GCA_025964795.1 Marmoricola sp. | reverse complement strand
GGCGCCGAGCTGCGCCGGCTCGCGCTGTCGCGCAGCATCGCCGAGCTGCTCGTGCGCGGGGAGCAGATGGCGCCCGACGCCGTGGGGGCGGTGCAGACGCTGACGACGGCCGAGAACTACCTGTGCCTGACCGGGGTGGGCTGGAGCGACGAGCGGTACGCCGGGTGGCTCGCCGACGCGCTGGACCACGCCGTCAACCGGCAGGCGGCCTCCTAGCGCTCGCCGGTCAGGAACTGCGCGCGGCCCATCCCGAACGACCAGTCCTCGCGCTCGGCGGCGACCACGGAGACGACGAGGTCCTCCGGCCGCACCCCCGCCCGCTCCTCCAGCCGCTCGGCCAGGGCGGCGTACAGCGCCTGCTTCTGCGCGGCGTCGCGGCCCTGCTGCGTCACCTGGATGACCAGCTGGCCCGCCGAGCGCTCCAGCCCCAGGCCGGTGTCCTCGAGGATGATCCGTCCCGGGCGGTGCTCGGTGATCACCTGGTAGCGGTCGCGGGGAGGGGCGGCGAAGACGTCCTCCAGGCAGGACTGCACGGTGTCGGCGATCAGGCGCAGCTCCGCGTCGGAGCGTCCTTCGAGCAGGTCGATGCGAACCAGGGGCATGCCGCCCAGTCTGCTCCGCCCGTGGGCGTCCGCCGCGGTGACCCCGGGGGCCGTTAGGCTTCGCCGGTGACTGAGATCGAGATCGGCCGCGCCAAGCGCGGGCGTCGGGCCTACTCCTTCGACGACATCGCCATCGTGCCGAGCCGGCGCACCCGCGACACCGCGGAGGTGTCGACCGCCTGGCAGATCGACGCCTACCGCTTCGACCTGCCGATCGTGGCCGCACCGATGGACTCCGTGATGTCGCCGGAGACCGCGATCGCGTTCGGGCGGCTCGGGGGCCTGGGCGTGCTCAACCTCGAGGGCCTCTGGACGCGCTACGACGACCCGACCGTGCTGCTCGACGAGGTGGCCTCGCTGACCGGCACCGACGCGATCCGCCGGATGCAGGAGATCTACGCCGAGCCGATCCGGGCCGAGCTGATCACCGAGCGGCTGCACCAGATCCGCGAGGCCGGGGTGACCGTGGCCGGGTCGCTGAGCCCGCAGCGCACCAAGGAGTTCGCCAAGACCGTCGTCGACGCCGGCGTCGACATGTTCGTGATCCGCGGCACCACGGTCAGCGCCGAGCACGTCTCCTCCACCGCGGAGCCGCTGAACCTCAAGGAGTTCATCTACGAGCTCGACGTGCCCGTGATCGTCGGGGGCTGCGCGACGTACCAGGCGGCGCTGCACCTGATGCGCACCGGTGCCGCGGGCGTCCTGGTGGGCTTCGGCGGGGGCGCGGCGCACACCACCCGCACCGTCCTGGGGGTCGCGGTCCCGATGGCCAGTGCCGTCGCCGACGTCGCCGCCGCCCGCCGCGACTACCTCGACGAGTCCGGTGGTCGCTACGTGCACGTGATCGCCGACGGCTCCATCGGCCGCAGCGGCGACATCGCCAAGGCGGTGGCCTGCGGCGCCGACGCCGTGATGATCGGGTCCCCGCTGGCCCGCGCCACCGACGCGCCCGGCCGGGGGTTCCACTGGGGCGCCGAGGCGCACCACGCCGAGCTGCCCCGCGGTGAGCGCGTGCAGTTCGAGACGGTCGGCTCCCTCGAGGAGATCCTCTTCGGCCCGTCCCGCGTCGCCGACGGCACCATGAACCTGATGGGCGCCCTCAAGCGCGCGATGGCGACGACCGGCTACACCGAGCTCAAGGAGTTCCAGCGCATCGAGGTCGTCGTCTCGTAACACGTGCCTGACAGACTGGACGGCATGACGCTGACGGCTGATCTCGGACCCGGTTCGCGCGCGAAGGCCCTCGACGCCATGGAGGCCGGGGGGCTCGACGTCCTGGTCGTCGGAGCCGGTGTCGTCGGGGCCGGGACCGCGCTGGACGCCGTCTCCCGCGGGCTGTCCACCGCCCTCGTGGAGCAGCGGGACTTCGCCAGCGGCACCTCCTCACGCTCCTCGAAGCTGGTGCACGGCGGCCTGCGCTACCTGGAGATGTTCGACTTCGGGCTGGTCAAGGAGGCCCTCGAGGAGCGCGGCCTGCTGCTGACCCGGCTCGCGCCGCACCTGGTCCGGCCGGTGGCCTTCCTCTACCCGTTGCACCACACCTGGGAGCGGCCCTACGTCGGAGCCGGGCTGGTGCTCTACGACGGCATGGCCCGGGTCGGGGCGGCGGCCGGCAAGTACGAGATGGGTGTCCCCGGGCACAAGCACCTCTTCCGCAAGCAGCTCGCACGGATGGCCCCGGACCTGCGCACCGACGACCTCACCGGCGCGATCCGCTACTACGACTGCCAGGTCGACGACGCCCGGCTGGTGATGAACATCGCCCGTACGGCCGCGGCGTACGGCGCCCACGTCGCCTCGCGCACGAAGGTGATCGCGTTCCTGCGTGAGGACGGCCGGGTCGTCGGCGTCCGCGTCGAGGACCTGGAGAACGACCGTGAGATCGAGGTGCGCGCCAAGGTCGTGATCAACGCCGGCGGCGTGTGGACCAACGAGATCCAGGACATGGTCGGCGGACGCGGGGCGCTCGACGTCGAGGCCAGCAAGGGCGTCCACATCGTCGTGCCCCGCGACCGGATCCGCAGCGAGGCCGGCTTCATCACGAAGACCGAGAAGTCCGTGCTGTTCGTGATCCCGTGGGGCCGTCACTGGATCATCGGCACGACGGACACCCCGTGGGACCTCGACCTCGCGCACCCGGCGGCGTCGCGCCGAGACATCGACTACGTGCTCGAGCACGTCAACAAGCTGCTGAAGACGCCGTTGGACCACACCGACGTGCAAGGGGTGTACGCCGGGCTGCGACCGCTGCTCAAGGGGGCCACCGAGCCCACCTCGAAGATCTCCCGCGAGCACACCGTCGCCCAGCCGGTCCCGGGGCTGGTGATGATCGCCGGCGGCAAGCTGACCACCTACCGGGTGATGGCCCGCGACGCGGTGGACGCCGCCGCGGAGTCGCTCGACGTCCCGGTGCGGGAGAGCATCACCGACCGGGTCCCGCTGCTCGGCGCCTCGGGGTTCGAGGCGCGCACCAACCAACGGGTCGCGCTGGCTCGGTCGAGCGGGCTCGACGTCGCCCGGATCGATCACCTCCTCGGCCGCTTCGGTGGGCTGGTCGACGAGGTGCTCGACATGGTCGCAGCCCGCCCGGAGCTGGCCGAGCTGCTTCCCGGCTCGGAGGACTACCTCGCCGTGGAGGTGGTCTACGGGGTCACCCACGAGGGGGCGCGGCACCTCGACGACGTCCTCGCCCGGCGTACGCGCATGTCGGTGGAGAACTTCGACCGTGGCACCGCCTCCGCCCGCCCCGTCGCCGAGCTGATGGCCGCCGAGCTCGGCTGGGACGCCGAGCGCCTCGAGGACGAGGTGGACCACTACCTGCGCCGCGTCGAGGCCGAGCGCCAGAGCCAGGAGAAGCTCACCGACCATGAGGCCGACGAGACCCGGGTCCAGGCGCCGGAAGGACCCTGGGCGGTCTAGCCGCAGGCCTCGAGACCCGCTCGACGGACACGGACGGGAGCGCGAGAGTGGGACCCATGACGGCCTTCATCTCGCACACGTCCATCGACTGCCGCAACGCCTACGAGCTCAGCGAGTGGTGGAAGCGGGTGCTGCAGTACGTCGACCTGCCCGACGACCCGAACGAGCCGGGCCACGAAGAGTGCTGGATCCAGCGACCGGACGGCGGCCACCCGCTGCTCTTCATCGAGGTGCCCGAGGACAAGCAGGTCAAGAACCGGCTCCACCTCGACCTGCGCCCCAACGCCGGCACCCGCGAGGAGGAGCTCGCCACCCTGCTCGAGCTCGGCGCCACCCAGGTCGACGACCGGCGCACCCCCGACGGCGCCGGCTGGGTCGTCCTCCAGGACCCGGAGGGCAACGAGTTCTGCATCCTGCGGAGCCAGGAGGAGTCCACCGCCACCTGAGCGGGGGTTGCCGGAGCGGGGTCACGGTCGCCGCCACCCGCCGGCCCGCCAGCCGGCGTACGGCGTCACCAGCGCCACCCCGGCGATCACGGCCGCGAGGGCGAACAGCTCGATGGTCCAGGGTGGGGTGAGGTCGTGGTCGAGGATCTCGGGGGCCTCGCCGACGGCGAAGGCGGTCCCCAGCACGAGCAGCGGGGCCGAGGTCACCAGCAGGGCGACGACCAGGCGCCAGCCGAGGAGCAGCACCCGGGACACCGAGGCGCCCGCCGCGGACAGCACGAACAGGCCGACGACGGCCAGCGAGGCGCCGAGGTGGAACTCCGGGTCGGTCGCCATCCCGATCGCCACCAGGCGCATCAGCGCGCGGGCGAGTGCGCCGAGTACCACCCCGACCAGCACCCCGGCCACCAGGCCACGGAAGACGACCACGCCCCAGCATCCCTGACACCTCGCCGTCCGGCCAGACTCGTCGGACCCACCTCGTAGACTTGGAGCCAACCCCCTGTCCGCACCGGCTGGGGGTCGTCGTGCGTGCGTCAGCACCCTCTAGGAGCGCTCTGTGTCCCTCGCCGGTCTCGCCGATCTCGTCCTGCGCGAGCCGGCCCTCGCGACCTCGATGCAGGACGCCCGGGCGGGCCTGGCGACGCTCGACCTGACCGGGCCGGCGGCGCTGCGGCCGTTCGTGGTCAAGGGCCTGGTCGACGCCGGCCGCACCGTGCTGGTGGTGGCGGCGACCGTGCGCGAGGCCGAGGACCTCACCGAGGAGCTCGAGGACCTCATCGGTCCGGAGACGGTGGCGCTCTACCCGGCCTGGGAGACCCTGCCCCACGAGCGGCTGAGCCCGCGCAGCGACACGGTCGGCCGACGGCTGGCGGTCCTCCGCCGGATCAAGCACCCCGGTCCGGACGCCAACAACGGTCCGCTCCAGGTCATCGTGGCCCCCGTGCGCTCGGTGCTGCAGCCGCAGGTCAAGGGCCTGGCCGACCTCGAGCCCGTCGAGCTGGCGCCGGGCCAGGAGGTCGAGCTCGAGGACGTCACCCGCCGGCTTGCCGGCGCGGCCTACACCCGCGTCGACCTCGTCGAGAAGCGCGGCGAGTTCGCGGTCCGCGGCGGCATCGTCGACGTGTTCCCCCCGACCGAGGAGCACCCCGTCCGAGTCGAGTTCTTCGGCGACGAGATCGACGAGATCCGGGCCTTCGCCGTGGCCGACCAGCGCACCCTGCACACGGTCGAGCGGCTCTGGGCCCCGCCGTGCCGGGAGCTGCTCCTCTCCGAAGACGTACGCCGACGCGCGGCCGAGCTCGGCGAGGCGCACCCGCAGCTGAAGGAGCTCACCGACAAGCTCTCCCAGGGCATCGCCGTCGAGGGGATGGAGTCACTCTCCCCGGCACTCGTCGACGAGATGGAGCTGCTCGTCGAGCTGCTCCCGCCCGAGACCCACGTCCTCGTCCTCGACCCGGAGCGCGTCCGCACCCGGGCGCACGACCTGGTCGCCACCAGCGAGGAGTTCCTCGGCGCCAGCTGGGCGGCCGCCGCGTCCGGCGGGGTCGCGCCGATCGACCTGGGCGCCGCCTCGTTGAAGGCCATCGGCGACGTCCGCAGCCAGGTGCTCGAGCAGGGGCAGGGCTGGTGGGGGATCAGCCCGTTCGGCATCGAGACCGACGACACGCTCGCCACGATCGACCCGCACTCGCCCGAGTCCAGGACCGTGGCCGCCGCGCCGGCCGAGGCCTACCGCGGCGACATCGAGACGGTGGTCGAGGACGTCCGCGCCCACCTGGCCGCGGGCCGGCGCGTGGTGACGATGCACACCGGTCACGGCCCCGCCCAGCGGATGGTCGAGGTGCTCGGCGAGCACGACGTCCCGGCGCGGCTGGTCGAGAGCGTCGACGCGGACGCAGAGGCGGGCCTCGTCCTGGTCGTCCAGGGCTGCCTCGCGCACGGCCTGACCGTCCAGCAGCCCGGCCTGGTGCTCATCACCGGCGAGGACATCGCCGGGCAGAAGGCCACGACCCGCGACATGCGCAAGATGCCGGCGCGGCGCAAGAAGCAGATCGACCCGCTGGAGCTCAAGGCCGGCGACTTCGTCGTGCACGAGCAGCACGGTGTCGGCCGCTTCGTGGAGATGCGGCAGCGCGAGGTGCAGGGCGCCATCCGCGAATACCTCGTCCTGGAGTACGGCGCCAGCAAGCGCGGCCAACCAGCCGACCGGCTCTTCGTCCCGGCCGACGCCCTCGACCAGGTGACCCGCTACGTCGGCGGCGAGGCGCCCGCCCTCGACCGGCTCGGCGGCGGCGACTGGGCCAAGCGCAAGGGCCGGGCCCGCAAGGCCGTCCGCCAGATCGCGGCCGAGCTGATCAAGCTCTACGCCGCCCGGCAGGCGACCAAGGGCTTCGCCTTCGGACCCGACACCCCCTGGCAGACCGAGCTCGAGGACGCCTTCCCGTTCCACGAGACCCCCGACCAGCTGAGCACGGTCGAGGAGGTCAAGGCCGACATGCGCCGGGTGGTGCCGATGGACCGGCTGGTCTGCGGCGACGTCGGCTACGGCAAGACCGAGATCGCCGTACGCGCCGCGTTCAAGGCCGTCCAGGACGGCAAGCAGGTCGCCGTGCTCGTCCCCACCACGCTGCTCGTCACCCAGCACTTCGCCACCTTCGCCGAGCGGATGAGCGGCTTCCCGGTGACGCTGAAGCCGCTCAGCCGGTTCCAGACCGACAAGGAGGCCCGCGAGATCATCGAGGGACTCAAGGACGGCAGCGTCGACATCGTCATCGGCACCCACCGGCTGCTCAACCCGGACATCCGGATGAAGGACCTCGGGCTGATCATCGTCGACGAGGAGCAGCGCTTCGGCGTCGAGCACAAGGAGCAGATGAAGCGGCTGCGCACCAGCGTCGACGTGCTCTCCATGTCCGCGACCCCGATCCCGCGCACCCTGGAGATGGCGATCACCGGCATCCGTGAGATGTCGACCATCGCCACCCCGCCCGAGGAGCGGCACCCGGTGCTGACCTACGTCGGGTCCTACGAGAACCGCCAGGTCACCGCCGCCGTACGCCGGGAGCTGCTCCGCGACGGCCAGGTGTTCTACATCCACAACCGGGTGCAGTCCATCGAGAAGGCCGCCGCCAAGATCAAGGAGCTGGTCCCCGAGGCGCGCGTGGCCACGGCCCACGGGCAGATGGGGGAGCACCAGCTCGAGCAGGTGATGCTCGACTTCTGGGAGAAGCGCTTCGACGTGCTCGTCTGCACCACGATCGTGGAGTCCGGGCTGGACGTCTCCAACGCCAACACCATGATCATCGAGCGCTCCGACACCCTCGGGCTCTCCCAGCTGCACCAGCTGCGCGGGCGGGTGGGCCGCAGCCGGGAGCGGGCCTACGCCTACTTCCTCTACCCCGAGGACAAGCCGCTCACCGAGACCGCCCACGAACGGCTGGCGACCCTGGCCCAGCACTCCGACCTCGGCGGCGGCATGGCGATCGCCATGAAGGACCTCGAGATCCGGGGGGCCGGCAACCTGCTCGGCGGCGAGCAGTCGGGGCACATCGCCGACGTCGGGTTCGACCTCTACGTCCGGCTCGTCGGCGAGGCCGTCAACGAGTTCCGCCAGGACGGCCCGGCCGTCGAGCAGGCGGTCGAGGTCAAGATCGAGATGCCGATCGACGCCCACCTGCCGCACGACTACATCCAGAGCGAGCGGCTGCGGCTGGAGATCTACAAGCGGATGGCGGAGGTGCGCTCCGACGAGGACGTCACGCTGCTCCGCGCCGAGCTGGTCGACCGCTACGGCGAGCCGCCGGACCCGGTCGTGCGGCTGCTCGCGGTGGCCAGCTTCCGGGCCCGGTGCCGCGACGCCGGGATCTCGGAGGTCACCGCCCAGGGCAAGTACATCCGCTTCCACCCGGTCGAGCTGCCCGAGTCGCGCGTCGTACGCCTGAACCGGCTGTACCCGAAAAGCCTCTACAAGGCTCCCGTCGCTACGATGCTGGTGCCGCGACCGCAACCAGCCGGCTTCGGTGCCCCGGCACCGCGAGACGTCGAGCTGCTGGACTGGGCGCGGCAGGTGATCGACGGCGTGATCGAGCCCGTGACCGTGCCAGACAAGGAGATCGGCAAGTGAAGCTCCGAGGATTCAGCATCGTCCCGGCGGCCGCAGCGCTGCTGCTGCTCACCGGCTGCGGCGGCAACGTCTCGCCCGGGACCGCGTCGGTGGTCAACGGCACCACGATCACCACCAGCCAGGTGGACGAGCTCACCGACGCGCAGTGCGCCGGCGTGGCGCTGGCGGCGAAGACCCAGCAGGCACAGGCGGGGTCGCGCAAGCAGGTCGCCCGCGGCGCCCTGAGCCTGCTCATCGACACCCAGCTCAACCTCGACTTCGCCAAGTCCCTCGGCCTGGACCCCAACCCCACCAGCGCGGCGCAGATCTACAGCCGCGTCGACCCGCTGATCCAGGCGCTGCCCGCCAAGGACCGCCCCGTGACGGAGCGGGTCTTCCACCGGTGGGCCACGGCCCGCGACCTGATGACGCAGGTCGGCGCGATCGCGACCGGCCAGACCGTCACGGCCGACAACGAGGACACGATCCTCAACGCGGGCTACCAGAAGCGCCAGTCCTGGCTGAAGGGCGTCAAGGTCAGGACGAACCCGATCTACGGGCCCACCAAGGACGGCTTCCCCGGCGGCGGTGACGGCTCGGTCTCGCAGGCGAGCTCGTCCTTCGCCAAGAGCGGCGCGGCCGCCACCGAGAAGCCCACGTGGGTCGCGGACCTGCCGGCCAACCAGAGGTGCGGCTGACGCGTGGCGCACTCGACCGACGGGGTGTCCGCGCCGGCTGACCAGTCCCCACTGGTCGAGCTGGTCGCGATGATGGCGCGGCTGCGGGTCGAGTGCGGCTGGAAGGCCGCGCAGACGCACCGCACCCTCGCCAAGCACCTCGTCGAGGAGACCTACGAGGCCGTCGAGGCGATCGAGTCGCTCGACTCCGGTGGCAGCCCCGACCATCTGCGTGAGGAGCTCGGCGACGTCCTGCTGCAGGTCTACCTGCACGCGGCGATCGCCGCCCAGGCGGGCGAGTTCGACATCGACGACGTGGCCCGCGGCCTGCGGGACAAGCTGCTGCGCCGCAACCCGCACGTCTTCGGCGACGTCGAGGAGACCGACCCGGCGCGGATCAACGAGACCTGGGAGGCGGTGAAGGCGGCCGAGAAGCAGCGCACCGACCTGCTCGAGGGCATCCCGCTCGCGTTGCCCGCGCTGAGCCGGGCCACCAAGGTGCTCGACCGGCTGGAGCGGGCCGGGACCCCGGCGGCGGCCACCGACGGGTCCGTCGACCTCGGCGACCGGCTGCTCGCTCTCGTGGTCGAGGCCCGCGCGACGGGGGTCGACCCGGAGCAGGCCCTCCGTGACGCCGTACGACGGCTGCGCACGTGAGCCTCCGACAGTGGGCCACCCTCCTGACCGCAGCGACGCTCCTGGTCCTCGCCAGCGGGTGCACCTTCGGCGACGACGACGAGATGGTGCCGCCCACCCGCACGGTGACCGCGTCGCCCTCGGCCGAGACGACCGTGGCGCCGGCCACCGTGCCGGTCGGCCACGGCGTCGTGGCCGCCGGTGACGTCGTCTGGGCCAGTGGCACCCGGCTGCACGTGGGCCGCCGCTCGGTCGACCTGCCGGTCGCCGTCGACGCCTTCGTCGCGGTTCCCGGTGGTGTCTACGTCCTGGCGAGAGACGAGCTCTGGTTCACCGACCTCTCCCGGCTCCGCGGCACCGGGATCACCGGCGTCGCCCACCTCGGTGCGACCGCTGACGGAGGCAGGATCGTGGTCACGTCCGCCGGCTCGGCGTACGCCTTCGACACGGGCACGGGACGGTCCGTGAGCAGCGCGGGCGTCGAGCCGGTGACCTCCGCGGAGCGGCTGGGCGGGCCGGACCGGACCGGGGTCGCCGTCCCGGCGGGCTTCGCGCTCGCCGGCTGGTCCGGGACCGATGTCTTCTACGGAGCCGTCGACGGCTCGAAGGTGGTCGCCTGCCGGCTCAGCACGAAGACCTGCCGGCGGCTGGGCACCGGGGCGGACGCCCAGCCGGTCGTCTTCGGCACCGGCCGCTAGTCGTGGACGCCTCGGATCGACCGGCACCCGGCACGCGGGTGCTACGCGCGATCACCGTCGCTCCCGGTTAGGGTGAACGGGCCAGCTGGCCCCACCGAGCAGACCCGGCCCGAACCTTCGACGCAGGAGCAATTGTCTTGGCTTCCATCGACACCGTCATCGCCCGGGAGATCCTCGACTCCCGGGGCAACCCCACCGTGGAGGTCGAGGTCCTTCTCGACGACGAGTCCCTCGGTCGCGCGGCCGTCCCCTCCGGCGCCTCGACCGGTGCCTTCGAGGCGGTCGAGCTCCGCGACGGCGGCTCCCGCTACGGCGGCAAGGGCACCCAGAAGGCCGTCAGCGCCGTGCAGGACCAGATCGAGCCGGAGATCCTCGGGCTCGACGCCAGTGACCAGCGGCTCGTCGACCAGGCGATGCTCGACCTGGACGGCACCCCCAACAAGGCCAACCTCGGTGCCAACGCCATCCTCGGCGTCTCCCTGGCCGTGGCCCGTGCCGCGTCGGTCAGCGCCGGGCTGCCGCTGTTCCGCTACGTCGGCGGTCCCAACGCCCACCTGCTCCCGGTGCCGATGATGAACATCCTCAACGGCGGCGCGCACGCGGACACCAACGTCGACGTGCAGGAGTTCATGATCGCGCCGATCGGCGCCGCGTCGTTCCGCGAGGCGCTGCAGCAGGGCGCGGAGGTCTACCAGGCGCTCAAGTCCGTGCTGAAGAAGAAGGGCCTGGCGACCGGCGTCGGAGACGAGGGCGGTTTCGCCCCCGACCTGTCCAGCAACCGCGCCGCGCTCGACCTGATCGCGGAGGCCGTCGAGTCGGCCGGCTTCAAGCTCGGCACCGACTTCGGCCTGGCCCTCGACGTGGCGGCCAGCGAGTTCTGCGAGAAGGGGACCTACACCTTCGAGGCCGAGAAGCGGTCGTCGGAGCAGATGGTCGCCTACTACGCCGACCTGGTCTCGTCCTACCCCATCGTCTCCATCGAGGACCCCCTCGACGAGGACGACTGGGACGGCTGGAGGGCGATGACCGACCAGCTCGGCGACCAGATCCAGATCGTCGGTGACGACCTGTTCGTCACCAACGTCGAGCGCCTCGCCCGCGGCATCGCCGGCGGCCAGGCCAACTCGCTGCTGGTCAAGGTCAACCAGATCGGCTCGCTCACCGAGACCCTCGACTCCGTCGAGATGGCCCACCGCGCCGGCTTCCGCTGCATGATGAGCCACCGTTCCGGCGAGACCGAGGACACCACGATCGCCGATCTCGCGGTGGCCACCAACTGCGGCCAGATCAAGACCGGCGCCCCGGCCCGCTCGGAGCGCGTCGCGAAGTACAACCAGCTCCTGCGCATCGAGGAGGAGCTCGACGACGCGGCCCGCTACGCGGGACGCGGCGCCTTCCCGAGGTACCAGGGCTGAACCGGGCTGACTGACTGATGGCCACACGTCGTACGCCGAGCGGCCCCCGCAGGGGCGCCCGTCCCGGGAACCTGCCGGGCAACAACCGCCCGGGGTCCCGGGGGACCGAGCGCGCCCGGACGACGGCCCCTGCGGCTCCGCGCCCCCGGTTCACCAACCGGATGGCCGTCCTGGTCGTCGTGCTCGCGGTGCTGGTCGTGTCCTACGCCTCGTCCATGCGCGCCTACCTGCAGCAGCGGTCGCACATCGCCGACCTGCGCTCCCAGATCGCCGGCTCGCAGCGCGACATCACCGCGCTGGAGCGGGAGAAGCGCCGCTGGAAGGACGACGCCTTCGTGGAGGCCCAGGCGCGCGAGCGGTTCGGCTGGGTGTTGCCCGGCGAGACCAGCTACCAGGTGATCGACCGCGACGGGAAGCCGCTGCAGCGCAGCGACGAGCTCACCGACCCCGACTCGGTGGCGCGGCCGGTGCCCGAGTCGTGGTGGGGCAAGGTCTACGGCACGGCCGAGGCGGCGGACCACCCCAAGAAGGCGCCGACGCCCACGTCGAAGATCACCTCGCCCACGGTGCCCACACCCACTTCCACACCGTGACCTCCGCCGACTCCGCCGGCGCCGGCGTCTCGGGGCAGGACGTCGCCGTGATCCACCGGCAGCTGGGCCGCCCGCCGCGCTCGATCCACGCGGTCGCGCACCGGTGCCCGTGCGGCAACCCCGACGTGGTCGCGACCGAGCCGCGGCTGGACGACGGGACCCCCTTCCCGACGACCTTCTACCTGACCTGCCCGCGGGCCGCCTCGTTGATCGGGACCCTGGAGGCGAGCGGGCTGATGCGGGGGATGACCGAGCGGCTCGGCCAGGACGAGGAGCTCGCGGCCTCCTACCGGGAGGCCCACGACGCCTACCTCGCCGCCCGGACGGCGATCGGCGAGGTCCCGGAGATCGCCGGGGTGTCCGCCGGCGGGATGCCGGACCGGGTCAAGTGCCTGCACGTCCTCGCAGGCCAGTCCCTCGCCCAGGGCCGCGGCGTCAACCCGCTCGGCGACGAGGTCCTCGACGACCTGGGGGAGTGGTGGGCGACGGGGCCCTGCGTGGTGCCCTCATGACCCGCGTCGCCGCCTTCGACTGCGGCACCAACTCGCTGCGACTCCTCGTCGCCGACATCGACGTCGCCGCTGGGACGAGCACCGACCTGGTCCGCGAGATGCGCGTCGTACGCCTCGGACAGGGGGTCGACCGCACCGGCCGGATCGCGGAGGCCTCGCTCGAGCGGGTGTTCACGGCGGTCGAGGAGTTCATGGAGCTGGTGCAGGCCCACGACGTCCGTGAGATCCGGTTCTGCGCGACCTCCGCCGCCCGCGACGCCGAGAACGCCCAGTACTTCCTCGACGGCATCCAGGAGCGCACCGGGGTCATGCCTGAGGTGCTCGACGGCGACGCCGAGGCGCGCCTGAGCTTCGCCGGGTCCACCCGGGAGCTGCCGCCGCTGCCTGAGCCGATGCTGGTGCTCGACATCGGGGGCGGGTCCACCGAGCTGATCCTCGGCCTGGCCGACGGCACGATCGTGGCCGCGGAGTCCCTGGACATCGGCTCGGTGCGGCTCAACGAGCGCCACCTGGCCTGCGACCCGCCGACCAAGGACGAGATCGCCGCCGCGGTCGCGGACATCGACCGGGCCCTGGACGGGTGCTCGGTCGACCCCGCCGCCGCCGGTGCGGTGATCGGCGTGGCCGGCACCGTGACCACGTTGGCCGCAGGGGTGCTCGACCTCTCCGCCTACGAGAGCGCCGTCATCCACCACAGCGTGCTGCGACCCGACGCCGTGCAGGGCGTGGTCGCCCGGCTGCTCTCGATGCTGGTCGAGCAGCGCAAGGCGCTGCCCTACATGCACCCCGGCCGGGCCGACGTGATCGGTGCCGGCGGGCTGATCCTCGACCGCATCCTCCGGCGTACGTCGGTCAGCTCGATGCTGGTCTCCGAGCACGACATCCTCGACGGGATCGCCTGGTCGCTGGCCGGGACCCCGCCCGCCCCGACCGATGGGAGTCGCCTGAGATGACGTCCACGCCCGAAGGATCCGACGTCGGCTTCGAGCACCGCGAGGACTACCAGAAGTCCCCGAGGCGCTCCGCCTTCTTCGTGCTCAAGCGCACGGTCCGTGAGTTCGGCGACGACGGGAGCACGGACCTCGCCGCGGCGCTCACCTACTACTCCGTGCTGGCGATCTTCCCCGGGCTGATCGCGCTGCTCTCGCTGGTCGGGCTGTTCGGCCAGACCCAGGAGTCGGTGAACACGATCATCGACATCCTGCGCCCCCTGGTCTCCGCCGAGACCCTGACGAACACGATCGAGCCCCGCCTCTCCGAGCTGGCGGCCTCGGGCGGTGCCGGTGTCACCCTGGTCATCGGCCTGCTGGGCGCCCTCTGGTCGGCCTCGGGCTATGTCGGTGCGTTCAGCCGCGCGATGAACAAGATCTACGACGTCGAGGAGGGCCGCCCGTCCTGGCGGCTGCGCCCGATGCAGCTGGTCGTCACCGTGACGGCCGTCGTGCTGTGCGCGGTCGCGCTGGTGATCCTGATCGTCTCCGGGCCGGTGGCCGAGTCGGTCGGCAACCAGATCGGCGTCGGCGACGACCTCGTCACCGTCTGGGGCTACGCGAAGTGGCCGGTGCTGGCGCTGGTCGTGATGGTGCTGGTGGCGCTGCTCTACTGGGCCACCCCCAACGTGAGGTTCGTGAGCTTCCGGTTGGTCTCGGTGGGCGCTTTCGTGGCGATCCTGGTCTGGCTGCTGGCCAGCATCGGCTTCGCCGTCTACGTTGCCAGCTTCTCGTCGTACAACAAGACCTACGGCTCGGTGGCCGGCGCCGTGGTCGCCCTGCTGTGGCTGTGGATCACGAACCTGGCGTTGCTGTTCGGTGCCCAGCTCGACGCCGAGCTCGAGCGCGGGCGACAGCTCCAGCTGGGGGTCGCCGCCGAGGAGTCCCTCCAGCTGCCCGCGCGTGACACCCGCGGGGTCCAGAAGGCCACGTCACGCCGGGCCGCCGACCTCGCGACCATGCGCGAGATCCGGCTGGCGGCCGCCGGCCCCGGTGATCCCGCCGACCGGCCCTTCGGTCGACGCTGAGCCGGCGTTGACCGCACCCTTCCCGAGCCCGGTGCCGCCCGGCACCGGTTGGCCCGAGGACCCGGTGGCCCCCGGTGACCCGCTGCCGCCGGTCGCGCGCTCGGCGGCCGGCGTCGCCCGGTCGGCGGCCCGCGCCACCCTGCACCAGCTGGAGGCGCGGATCTCCGTCTGCTCGGCCTGCCCGCGGCTGGTCACCTGGCGCGAGCAGGTCGCCCGGGACAAGCGGGCGTCGTACGCCGGGGAGAGCTACTGGGGCCGCCCGATCGCGGGCTGGGGCGACCCCGAGCCGACCATCCTGATCGTCGGCCTGGCGCCTGCGGCCCACGGCGCGAACCGCACCGGGCGGGTGTTCACCGGCGACCGGTCCGGTGACTGGCTGTTCGCCGCACTGCACCGGGTCGGCCTGGCGAACCAGCCGACCTCGACGCATGCCGGGGACGGACTCACCCTCACCGGCGCGAGGCTGGTGGCCGCAGTCCGGTGCGCGCCGCCGCAGAATCAGCCGACCCCCGCGGAGCGGGACACCTGTGCCCCGTGGATCGAGCGCGAGGTCCGCCTGCTGCTCCCGGGTCTGCGGGCCGTGGTCTGCCTGGGCGGCATCGGCTGGGACGCGGCCCTGCGGGCCCTGGCCTCGGCCGGGGTGCCGATCCCGCGACCGCGCCCGAAGTTCGGCCACGCCGTCGAGGTGGAGCTGGCCGGCCCGCATCCGCTCACCCTGCTGGGCTGCTACCACCCGTCCCAGCAGAACACCTTCACCGGCCGGTTGACCGAGTCGATGACCGATGCCGTGCTGGGACGGGCCGCCGAGCTGGGTTCCCTATGATCGAGGCCGCGCCCCGGTGTCCCAATCGGCAGAGGAAGCGGTCTTAAACACCGTCCAGGTGTGGGTTCGAGTCCCACCCGGGGCACTGGTCAGGCGGCCAGCTCGGCCGCCAGCACGCGCCGCCGACCCGACCGGATCACGGTCGCGGTCACCAGGAAGGCCAGCACCGCGAAGCTCGCCGCCGTCAGGAAGGCGGCCTGGGCGCCGGGGAGGAAGGCCCCGGGCACCGAGCCGGCGGCGTACACCGACACGATCACGGCCAGGCCCATCGCACCGCCGAGCTGCTGCGTGGTCTGCAGCAGGCCGGAGGCCGACCCCGCGTGCTCCGGCGCCACGCCGCCGAGGATCATCGAGCTCGCCGGCATGAAGATCAGCCCGGCCGACAGCCCGTTGAGCAGCATCGGGGCGAGCACGGCGAGAACGAGGTCGCTGTCCGTGCCGACGTTGCTCAGCCACAGGTTCGCCGAGGCCAGGCCGAGGGTGCCGACCAGCATCAGCGGCACCGGGCCGAACCGGGCCAGCAGCCGGGCCACCACGCGGGACATGGCGAGGACGCCGACCGTCATCGGCACGATCGAGGCGCCGGCGGAGAGAGGACCGAAGCCCAGCTCGCGCTGGAGGTACTGGACGGTCAGGAAGAAGACCGACATCTGCCCGCCGACGACCAGCGAGATCACGGCCAGGCCGCCGACGCGCTGCCGGCTGCGCAGCAGGGAGGCCCGCAGCATCGGGTGCGAGACACGACGCTCGGTCAGCACGAACACCGCCAGCAGCACCAGGCCGAGGACGAAGCCGCCGAGGGTCTGCAGGGAGAGCCAGCCGTGCTCGGGCACGCCGATCAGCGCCCACACCAGGGACACGGCGGTGCCGGTCGCGGTGGCCGCGCCCACGAAGTCGAAGCGACCCGGGCGACGCGGGGTCTCGGTCACGAAGCGCCGCGCCAGGGACAGCACGAAGATGCCGATCGGGACGTTGATCAGCAGGGTCCAGCGCCAGGAGCCGAGGTCGGTGACCACGCCGCCGAGCAGGAGCCCGATGGTGCCACCGCCCATGCTGACGGCCGCGAACAGGGCCAGGGCCCGGTTGCGGGCCGCCTCGTCGGGGGCGCTGGTGGTGAGCAGGGCGAGCACGCCGGGGGCGGCCAGGGCGGCACCGACCCCCTGCAGGCCGCGAGCGGCGATCAGCTCGCCGGGGGTCTGGGCGAAGCCGCCCAGCAGCGAGGACAGGGTGAACAGCGCCAGGCCGATCTCGAAGACCCGGAGCCGGCCGAACACGTCGCCGAGGCGACCGCCGGTCAGCAGCAGGCCACCGAAGGCCAGCGTGTAGCCGTTCAGGATCCAGGAGAGGGACGCCGGGCCGAAGCTGAGCGCGGCGTCGATCGCCGGCAGGGCCACGTTCACCACGGTGACGTCGAGCACCAGCATCAGCTGGGCGAGGAGCACGATGGCGATGCCGGCCGCGGCCCGGCCGGCGTTGTCGGGAAGGTCGTCGGGAAGGTCGGGGCGGGGACGAGCAGAGGAGATCTGAGTGGTGGTCGACATGAGTTGCGGTCCTGTTCTGGCCTTTTCGGCGGATGGACGTAGACTGAGCGGAGAAGCTCTCCGGTTTCTTAGGACAGTACCGGAGACAGTCTCCGATTAGCAAGAGGGGTGGCCATGCGCGCCGACGCGCAGCGCAACTACGACCGGATCGTCGAGGTCGCGCGGCAGATGTTCCGCAAGGACGGCTACGACGTCTCCCTCGACGAGATCGCGAAGCGCGCCGAGGTCGGCCCCGGCACCCTCTACCGGCACTTCCCCAACCGCGAGACCCTGCTGAACGCCGTGATGCAGAGCTGGGTCGACCTGATCCAGGGCTCCGCGGACAAGGCCCTGGCCAGCGAGCTGCCGCCTCGTGAGCTGCTCGTGTCCTGGTTCGAGGACTTCGTCACCCAGATCACCCTGCACCGCGGCGGGGCCGCCAGGATCACCGCGGCGATGGGGCGTGAGGACTCACCGATCGCCCACAAGTGCCAGGTCCTGGTCAACGCCAACAAGCGGGTCCTCGACCAGCTGGCGGGGGAGGGGGCCCTGCCGGCGACCGTCGACCCCATCCAGGTCTGCCGCCTCGTCGGAGGCGTGGCGAGCGTCGCCGACCAGGCCGAGCTCGACCCGGCCGCCGTACGCCCGATGCTCGAGGTCATCGCCGACGGCCTCCTCGTCCGCCCCTGAGCCGGTCCCGAAACCAGGTGACGGCTGGGGACGCCGCCGGGAACACCGGACCCTGGTCGCACGTTTGAGAGGTGATGTCCCGATAGAGTCGGGGCGTACCGCGAGCGCCAGAGTGGGCGGCTCGCCGGCATCCAAGGAGAACGCCATGGAGAGCAAGAACCCGATCTTCACGCGGGCGGACGGCTTCAACGGCCGCCGCGGCGTGGACACGATGGCCTACCCCGGCCAGGTCTCGCAGGTGGACCAGGGGCGGATGACCATCGACTCGGTGGTGCAGAAGACGGCGATCACCCTCGGTGTGGTCGTGCTCGTCGCCGCTGCGACCTGGGTGATGACCCCGGAGGTCACGGACCAGACGTCGCTGGCCCCGCTCTACAGCCTGAGCCTGGTGGGTGCCCTCGGCGGCTTCGTGCTGTCGATGGTCAACTCGTTCAAGAAGGTCGTCAGCCCGGCACTCGTGCTGGCGTACGCCGCGGTCGAGGGCCTGTTCATCGGGGCGTTCAGCAAGGTCATCGAGGCGGTCTTCGCCAGCCCCGAGACCGGACGCGGTGGACTGGTCATCGGTGCCGTCGTCGGCACGATGGCGGCCGTCGCCGGCACCCTGGCGGCCTACAAGTTCTTCAACATCAAGGTCGGCGCCAAGTTCCGCATGTGGGTGATCGGCGCGATGTTCGGCTTCGTCGCGGTCAGCCTGCTCGACCTGGTGCTCGGCTTCTTCGGAGCCAGCTTCGGGTTCAACGGGTTCGGCGGGATGGGCTTCGTGTCCAGCCTGATCGGCCTCGGGCTCGGCGTGCTGATGCTGATCCTCGACTTCGACTTCGTGGAGCGCGGCGTCGCCGCCGGTCTCCCGGAGCGCGAGTCGTGGCGGGCCGCCTTCGGGCTCACCGTCACCATCGTGTGGATCTACATCGAGCTGCTGCGCCTGCTCGCGATCCTGCGCAACTGATCCCAGCAGTCCGGACTACGCGGACGCCTCGGCCGAGTCATCGGCCGGGGCGTTTCCGCTGTCCGGGTGCTCACCGGCCTCGTGCGGGGTCTCCGCCTCGCCCGTGGGCAGCAGTCGGCGGCGCATCAGGGTGACCCAGCGACCGCCCACGCCGCGTTTGGCCCCGCCGACCTCGGTGCCGTCGATCTCGGTGCCCGGGTTCTGGCTGGCCTTGACCGCGGCGTACCCGATCGGCAGCACGGCCTCGCCGCGACCGACGCGCGGGGTCTCCTCCTCGGCCTCGCCCCGCCCGAGCGCGGAGAGCACCGACGGGACCAGCACCCGGGCGAGGGACTCGTAGCCCGCCGCCGAGGGGTGGAACCGGTCCGGACCGAAGAGCAGGGCGGGGGCGGCGGCGAACTCGGGACCGAGGATCGAGCCGAGCGACACGGTGCGCCCGCCGGCCTCGACGACCGCGATGGTCTGGGCAGCGGCGAGCCGGCGGGACCAGACCCGGGCCACCTGCCGCAGCGGGACCGGGAGGGGAGAGACGGTGCCCAGGTCGGGGCAGGTGCCCACCACGACGCGGACCCCGGCCTCCTGCAGCCGGCGTACGGCCTCGGACAGGAAGCGCACCGAGGCCGAGGGGAGCACCGTGTGGGTGACGTCGTTGGCCCCGATCAGGATCACGGCCACGTCGGGGTCGGTGAGCAGGGCGCGCCGCACCTGGTCGTCGAGGTCGCTCGACTGGGCCCCCACCGCGGCGAACTCGCGCAGGTGCACCCGCTGGGCGGCGCGCTCGGACACCCCGGAGCCCAACCAGGCGCCGGGAGTCTCCTCCACGCTGTCGACGCCGTAGCCGGCGGCGCTGGAGTCGCCCAGCAGGGCGATCTTGATCGCCGGACCGGGGCGGCCGCGGCCGTACCACCCGGTGGCGTCCGGGACCCGGTTGTCCGCGGTCCCGATGGTCCGGCGGGCGAGGTTGGCCTCGGTGCGGAGCACGCCGTAGATGGACGCGCCCAGCACGGAGAGGCCCCCGCCGCCGTAAGCGGCAGCGGCGGCCAGCCGGCGTGCTGCTGCTGCTCTACTCACGGGTAGATCCTACGGAGTACGCCCAGCACGGCCGTGGCCCCCTGCTCCGTGGTCGTGCCGAGCGGCGCCCGGGTCGGTCGGTCGGTCAGTACTGGATGTGCGCCTTGGTGATCACGATCGGGTGGTCGGTGATCCTGGCGTTCTGCGGCGACATGTCGCGCTGGAAGTAGGAGAACCGGGCCTGGCCGGCCGCGAAGATCCAGTCGATCGAGCTCTGCTTGGGGTAGGCGCAGGTCGAGCTCGGGATGCTGTTCGGCGAGATCGTCAGCTTGTCCGCCGTCATCGGGCAGAAGGCGGCCTGCCGGTCGTTGAAGTCCCCGGTGATGAAGACCGGCCGGCCGGTGGCGCGCAGCTCACGGATCTTGGCGCGCTCGATGGCGATGGCCTGGGCGCGCCACTTGGCCGCCGGGCCGCGCACATTGGCCGGGTTGTGCACGTTGAGGAAGTACGCCGTCCGGCCGCTCGACTTCTGCCGCAGCAGGACCACCGGCACGTGCCGGGTGTTGCCGCCGAAGTAGGGGATGTCGTAGGTCGAGCCGGAGACGAAGTCCATCGTCGACTTGCGCCAGATGATGGCGTTCTCGGTGTCGCGTCGGTTGCCCTCGGGATCCCAGTAGTAGGAGCCGAAGGTGTTCCCGTAGCCCTTCGACACGAAGTAGTCGTACTGCGTCTCCTGGAACTCCTGGGTGCCCACCACGTCGAGGCCGCGGAAGTTGAACAGCCCGACGGCCCGGACCAACCGCGAGGGGTAGGTGGCGTAGCGGCCGCCACCCGACGTGTGGCTGGCGCCGAGCATGTTGAAGGACGCGAGGCCGATGCCCGGGGTGCCGAACAGGCCGGAGACCGGCGGGTTCTTGCCGACCATCGCGTTCAGCCAGCCCGAGGCGTTGACCGGGCCGCTGGCGCCGGCGACCGAGAACTGCAGGGCGCAGGCCTTGGACTTCGAGCCGGGCTTGGTGCCGAGGTTGCCCAGGGCCTGGCCCGACTGGATGATCTGGCCGTTGGTGACCAGCACCCGGCTCAGGTAGGAGTAGCGGGTGGTGATGCCGGGCTTTCCGCTGATCACGCTGACCGTGTAGCGCGAGCCCCAGGTCGGGTTGTGGTAGATGTACGCGACGCCCGGGTGGCTCGCCCAGGCGACGGCTCCGCAGCCGGTCCGGATGTCGGTCGCAGGGTGCTTCTTGGAGTAGGTCTTCAGGTCCTTGATCCGCTTGCCGCCGGTCACCGGGTAGAACACGTTCGGGGCGCTGACCTTGCGGAACTTGGGGTCGACCACCTTGGCGGCCCCGGCCGATCCGGCGCCGAGCAGCGGGGTGGCGACGACCACGAGGGACAGGAGGGCGACGAGGGCCCTGATCAGGGTCTTCGGGCGTTGCGCAGTCATTTCGGCGTGTCTCCCTCGAGAAAAGGTCCCAGCGGTGTAGTGAACTTGGAGCAGTATGCACCTATTTTTGGGTCCCATGTGACTGAAGTAAAGATTTGTTACTGCGGAGGCGCGTGTTGGTGCTTGCAATTTCGAGCGTAGATCGCCGGTAGGTTTGCCGCATGAAGTACGCGAATTCACTCCTGGACCTGATCGGAAACACCCCGCTGGTCAAGCTCGGCCGGACCGTGGGCGACACCTCCTCGCTCGTCCTCGCCAAGGTCGAGTACCTCAACCCGGGCGGGTCGGTGAAGGACCGGATTGCGGTCCGGATGATCGACGCCGCGGAGAAGAGCGGGGAGCTCAAGCCGGGCGGGACCATCGTCGAGCCGACCTCGGGCAACACCGGGGTCGGGCTGGCGCTGGTGGCCCAGCAGCGCGGCTACCACTGCATCTTCGTGTGCCCGGACAAGGTCAGCGAGGACAAGCGCAACGTCTTGAAGGCGTACGGCGCCGAGGTCGTCGTCTGCCCCACCGCGGTGGCGCCGGACCACCCCGACAGCTACTACAGCACCTCGGACCGGCTGATGCGGGAGACCGAGGGCGCCTGGAAGCCCAACCAGTACGCCAACGTCAACAACCCGCTGTCCCACTACGAGCAGACCGGCCCGGAGATCTGGGAGCAGACCGAGGGTCGGATCACGCACTTCGTCACCGGGATGGGGACCGGCGGCACGATCAGCGGCGTCGGCCGCTACCTCAAGGAGCGCTCCGCTGAACGAGAAGGGCCCGGGGTCCAGGTGATCGGCGCCGACCCGGCGGGCTCCGTCTACTCGGGCGGCTCGGGTCGGCCCTACCTCGTCGAGGGCGTGGGGGAGGACTTCTGGCCCGACACCTACGACCGCGACATCGCCGACCGGATCATCGAGGTCTCCGACGCCGACTCGTTCTCGATGACCCGGCGGCTGGCCCGGGAGGAAGGCCTGCTCGTCGGTGGCTCCTCGGGGATGGCGGCCTTCGCGGCGATCCAGCTGGCCCAGGAGCTCGACGACCCAGAGGCGGTGATCGTGGTGCTGCTCCCCGACAGCGGGCGCGGCTACCTCACCAAGATCTTCGACGACGAGTGGCTGGCCCGGTTCGGCTTCCTCGAGGGCGCCCACGGCGGGATGACGATCGGGGAGGTGCTGCACGCGAAGAAGGGCGACATCCCGGCGCTGGTGCACACCCACCCCAGCGAGACCATCGCCGTGGCGGTCCAGATCCTCCAGGAGTACGGCGTCTCCCAGATGCCCGTCGTCCTGGCGGAGCCGCCGATCATGGCGGCCGAGGTGGCCGGCTCGGTCTCCGAGCGACGGCTGCTGGACGCCCTCTACACGGGCCGCGCTCGCCTGGCCGATCCCGTCGAGCTGCACATGGACGAGCCGCTGACCACCGTCGGCGCCGGTGTCGGGGTCTCCGAGGCGGTCGAGGCTTTACGAGACGCGGATGCCCTGCTGGTCCAGGAGGACGGCCGGCCTGTCGGCGTACTCACCCGGCAGGACCTGCTGAGCTTCGTCGCCCGGGAGTGACTGCCCGAAATGTCTGAATCAATTGTGTCCGAAATGTCTCGCCATCACGCTGCGCACTGCATACTCTGAGCAAGCAGATCGACCTGTGGTACCCGTCCATGGACGAGCTGTGGTTCCGAGGGGAATGGAATGCTCGCGCAAGCGGGTCCCTCCACTTCCATCACCCACGGATACCGAGTGGTGGGGTGGCTCTCCCAAGGTTGCCTCACCACTCCCCCCGGTGCCGGGAGCTCAGCGCAGCCGCCGTGCCGCCGCCGGATTGGGTGCCGGCCCGGTCGGGTCGAGGATGCGGGCCAGGCTCTCGACGCCGTCGACGAGGCGCGGCCCGGGTCGTGCGAAGGACGCGTTGGCGTCCACCGCCCACACCGGGAGGTGCGGGGGCAGTGCCCCCGACTCCACGACCGCGCGGGCCAGCTCCGTGGCGCCGGCCAGGTTGTAGCCGCAGGGCGCGCAGACCACCACGTCCGGCTCGACCTCCAGGGCCTGCTCCCAGGTCACCCGCACCGACTTCTCGCCGGCGGCACCCACGGTCGGTGAGCCGCCGGCGGTGGTGACCATCTCGGGGACCCAGTGGCCGGGGGCGAACGGCGGGTCGGTCCATTCGAGCAGCAGCACGCGCGGAGACGTCGTCCCGGCTCGCTGCGCCACCTCGGCCCGAACGGCCTCGAGGCGCTGCTCGAGCGCGGTGACGAGTCGCCGGGCCTCGTCGTCGTGACCGGTCGCGGTGCCCAGGGTGGCGATCGAGGCGAGCACCTCGGCCAGCGTGTGCGGGTCGATGGTCAGGACGTCGGCCGTGCAGCCCAGGTGGGCCAGGGCGTCGTCGACCACCGAGACGTCGACGGCGCACACCGCGCAGAGGTCCTGGGTGACCACCAGGTCCGCGTCGAGGTCGGCGAGCGCTCCCTCGTCGAGGTGGTAGAGATCCTCGCCGGCGTCCATCGCCGCCGACACGTGTGCGTCGGTCGCGGCGGCGTCCAGCCCCTCGGGAATGGCGCTGGTCGACACGATGCGCCGCTGCCGCGCCTCGACCGGGTGGTCGCACTCGAAGGTCACCCCGACCACGTCGTCGCCGGCACCGATCGCGAAAAGTATCTCCGTGGTGGAGGGCAGGAGTGAGACGATGCGCATGCAGTGATCGTGTCAAAGCCAACGAGATGAGGGACGCCGGGTCGTGTCCGTGACGTCGTACCTCACGATCGGACGAGACGGCTCCGCCGAGATCGAGGAGAGCCGGTCCCGTTTCCGCTGCACCCTGGCGAGGGTGAGCGACGAGGAGGGCGCGCGATCGGTGCTCGACCAGGTCCGCAGGCAGAACTGGGACGCCAAGCACCACTGCACGGCCTTCGTGGTCGGGCCCGAAAGGGCCGTCGAGGGATCCAACGACGGGGGAGAGCCGGCCGGCACCGCGGGCGCGCCGATGCTGGAGCTGCTGCGCGGCCGTGAGCTGAGCGACGTGGTCGCTGTGGTCTCCCGCTGGTTCGGCGGCACGCTGCTGGGCACCGGCGGGCTGGCCCGGGCGTACGCCGGCGCCACGCGCGCCGCGCTCGACGAGGTCGGCGTCCGCGAGCGGGTGCTGCAGGACCTGTGCGAGGTCGAGGTCGACATCGCGGCCGTCGGCCAGCTCGAGCACGCCCTGCGCTCGCGAGGGGCACGCGTCCTCGGCGTGGAGTACACCGGCGAGGCGTCGCTCCGCTTCGCGATACCACCCGTGGCCCGCGCCGTCGCGGAGGAGATCGTGGCCGAGCTGACCTCGGGCACGGCGCGCCTGACCGTGATCGGCCAGCGCTGGGTGGACTCGCCCGCCTGAACCGGGCGCCTCAGGCGCCCCGGCTCCTGGCGTCGTCCGGGTGCAGGGCCGCGGACAGGCCGAGCGTGACCCGGCGTACGACGTCGGCGTCGACCTTGAGCACCTCGCGGTCGTAGGTCAGCAGGCCGTTCAGCTCGTCCTCGACGTCGCTCAGCTGGGTGTAGACGGTCGCGCCCAGCCCGTCGGTGACCGCCGCACGCAATGGCTCGTGCAGAGCCACGAACCCGGCGGCGAGGTCCGTGGTGTCGGCGGCGTAGCGGTAGCCGAACTCGCGCGCGCTCCAGTCGTGACCAGGGACGCGCAGGCTGTGGCCGCCGTACTCGGTGAGCCCGACGACGCGGGCCTTCCGACGCGACCACCAGCCCCTGCGCGGCATCCGGAACGGCTTCCCGTAGCGGTGGAAGCTGTGCAGGTCGCCGCCGCCCTGGTCGACCCAGCCGCACGCCTGATTCACCTGGCGGGTGGGGTCGAGCCGGGCCAGCTCCTGGGTGACGTCGTCGGCGTCGAACTGTCCCCAGCCCTCGTTGAACGGCGTCCACACGGCCAGCGACACGACGTTGCGCAGCAGCTCGACCGTTGCCCGCACCTCCTGCCGGAACTCCTCGCGCCCGGCCGCGTCCGAACGGCCGAAGAGCGAGTGCCACCGGTCGCTGACCGGCACCGGCCGCCGGGCCGGCAGCGTCGTGGTCAGGTGGCGGTAGCGGCCGCCCCCGTTGACCATGTCCTGCCAGACCAGCATCCCCAGCCGGTCGCAGTGGGCGTACCAGCGCAGCGGCTCGATCTTCGCGTGCTTGCGCAGCATGGTGAAGCCGAGCGCCTTCATCGCCTCGATGTCGTGCACCATCGCGGCATCGCTGGGCGGTGTCATCAGCCCGTCGGGCCAGTAGCCCTGGTCGAGGACCCCCACATGCACGACCGGCTCGCCGTTGAGCAGCAGCCTCTGATGCCCGTCGGTGTCGGGCCCGACCCCGAAGGACCGCAGCCCGGCGTACGACGTCACCCGGTCCTCGCCGTAGGTGACCTCGAGGTCGTAGAGGTGCGGGTCGTCCGGGGTCCAGGGGTGCAGGACGGAGAGCGGGATGAGCACCGTCTCCCCGGGCACGGCCGATGCCTCGCCCACCGTGCGCCCGTCGGCGGACACCACCACGGAGGCCACCACGGCGGGTGAGGAGCGAGCGCCAGCGAGTGTCTCGAACCCCCTCTGCCCACCAGGCACCACGGTCACCTCGAGCGCGCCGGCCTCCAGCCGCGGCACCACCACCAGCCGTTCGACGTACGCCGCGGGGACCGCCTCGAGCCACACGGTCTGCCAGATGCCCGACTGGGCGGTGTACCAGATCGTGCCGCGGTCGAGCCGCTGCTTGCCGCGGGCGTGCACGCCGGTCTCCGAGAGGTCACGCACCCGCACCTCGAGCAGGTGCTCGGCGTCGCCCTCGAGCCGGTCGGTGACGTCGCAGCTGAACGGCAGGTAGCCGCCAGTGTGCGCCCCGACCTCGTGACCGTCGACCCAGACCGTGCAGGACTGGTCGACGGCGCCGAAGTGCAGCAGCACCCGGCCTCCGGGCGGGCACTCGGGTGCGGTGAAGCGGCGGCGGTACCAGAGCCACTCGTCGGGCTGCAGCTGCCGCTCGACCCCGGAGAGCGGTGCCTCCGGGGAGAACGGCACCACGATCGGCCCCTCGTACGACGCGGGCCGGTCGGCCGTCGCGGTGAAGGCGTGCTCCCACACCCCGTTCAGGCTCGTCCATCGCTCGCGCACCAGCTGGGGCCGGGGGTGCTCCGGCCACGGGTGCTCCGGGTCGAGCTCACGACCCCAACGGGTGAGCAACGAGCTAGTCGGTCGTCTCCACGTCGTTGCGCAGGGCGATCAGGATCTTGCCGAGCTGCTTGGAGTCCCAGCCGGCCACGGTCGGGACCAGCTCGGCGCCGGAGTCCTTGGTGGCCCAGGCGCAGATGGCCACCTTCTGGCCGGTGGACTGATAGGCGCAGACGGCCTTGCCCCCGTTGGCACCGGGGGCGACCTTCGCGATCTTGAACCCGTTGGTGGTGGCCTGCTTGCTGAAGGCGCTGATGAACTTGGTGGGGCTCTGCGGCTTGCTCAGCTTGGCGCCGAACAGCACGAGCGCACCCTCCGGGCCACGCTTGCTGTCGGTCTGGTTGAAGACACCGGACTTCACGTAGCTGACGTTCTTGAACTGCGACTTGAACTGCTTCTCGGCGGTGTCCAGCTGCGTCTTGAGCTGGGTCTCCTTCGCGGTGTCGCGCTTCATCCCGCCGGCGGTCTTGGGGATGGCGATGCTGTGCGTGTCGTCGCCCTTGTTCACGACCAGGACGACCGCCAGCACCGCGATGACCGCCAGGACGAGGAGGCCGGCGACGATCCCGATGATCAGCCCCGTCCGTGACCTGGGTGCGGGGGTCGGCGGCGGGGGCTCGGTGGCCACGGCGGTCCCGTCCGACGGGGGCGGCGGGGGAGGGGTCTGCTCGCCCAGGTCGGCACCATCGCCCAGGCCCTCAGCGGGGGGCGGCGTGGGCTGGTCGGAGGGAGGAGTCTGGTCACTCATGCGGCCAGTGTGCCTACAAATGGGCACAGGACAAACTTCGGGGACCCGGTCCGGGCCCCCGAAGTAAGTGGTCAGCGGGGGTAGGAAACCCCGGTGGCGGAGTGGCAGCGGTAGCCGAACGGGTTCTTCAGCAGGTACTGCTGGTGGTGGTCCTCGGCGTAGAAGTACTCCTGCTCCGGCTTGATCTCCGTGGTGATCAGTCCGTAGCCGCGCTTGGTCAGCTCCGGCTGGTAGCGCTCGGTCACCAGCTTGGCCACCATCTCCTGCTCAGGAGACGTGACGTAGATCGCAGAGCGGTACTGCGTGCCCATGTCGTTGCCCTGCCGCATTCCCTTCGTCGGGTCGTGCACCTCGTAGAAGGTGGCGACCAGGTCGGCGTAGGACACCTGCTTCGGGTCGTAGACCACGCGGACGGCCTCGGTGTGGCCGGTGCGGCCGCTGCAGACCTCCTCGTAGGACGGGTTGGGCGTGGTGCCTCCGGCGTACCCGACGGAGGTCGACCAGACGCCCGGGACCTGCCAGAAGATCTCCTCCGCACCCCAGAAGCAGCCGAGGCCGAACAGTGCGACCTCGTAGCCCTCGGGGACCTCGTCGGTCACCAGGGGGGCGACAAGGGCCTTGTGGCGCTCAGCGAGCTTGAACGGACGCTCGGGACGACCGGCGAGTGCCTCGTGTGCCGCCGGGATGGTGCTCTTGGTTCGCTGGAACATGTTCGCCTTTCGTGGGGTGCACCCTGCTCAACAACGCAGCTGCCCGCGTCCTTCCCGGACCGCCCCAGTCTCGCGCAGCCGTGGACGGCACACCAGCGCTGCCGGTGGACGCCCGCCGAGTAGCCTCGAGCGGTGACCCAAGAACACCGACAGAAGTCCGGCTTCGACACCCGCGCCATCCACGCCGGCTACGAGCCCGACCCGATGACGGGGGCGGTGATCCCGCCGATCTACGCCACCTCGACGTACAAGCAGGACGGCGTCGGCGGGCTGCGCGGGGGCTATGAGTACAGCCGGTCCGGCAACCCGACGCGGACCGCGCTCGAAGGCAACCTCGCGGCGCTCGAGGAGGGCGAGCGCGGGTTCGCGTTCGCCTCCGGGCTGGCCGCCGAGGACACGTTGCTGCGGACCATCTGCGTCCCCGGCGACCACGTCGTGATCCCGGACGACGCCTACGGCGGCACCTTCCGGCTGGTCGACAAGGTGCTCAGCCGGTGGGGCCTGGAGCACAGCCCGGCCGCGGTGAGCGACCTCGACGCCGTCCGGGCCGCGATCGTGCCGGGCCGGACGAAGGCGGTGTGGATCGAGACCCCGACGAACCCGCTGCTGAACATCGGTGACATCGAGGCGCTCGCGGCGGTCGCCCACGAGGCCGGCGCCCTGCTGGTCGTGGACAACACCTTCGCCTCGCCGTACCTGCAGCAGCCGCTGACCCTGGGCGCCGACGTGGTGGTGCACTCCACGACGAAGTACTGCGGCGGGCACTCCGACGTCGTCGGCGGGGCCCTCGTCGTACGCGACCTCGAGCTGGCCGAGTCGATCGGCTTCCTGCACAACTCCGTCGGCGCCGTCGCCGGGCCCTTCGACGCGTGGCTGGTGCTGCGCGGCCTGAAGACCCTGGGCGTGCGGATGGACCGGCACAGCGACAACGCCGAGAAGGTGGTCGAGTTCCTCGCCGGTCACCCGGCGGTCACGCAGGTCTTCTACCCCGGTCTCGAGGACCACCCGGGGCACGCGATCGCCGCTCGCCAGATGAAGAGGTACGGCGGCATCGTGTCGTTCCGGGTCACCGGCGGGGAGCAGCACGCGCTCGACGTGTGCTCCCGGGCCGAGATCTTCACCCTCGGGGAGTCCCTCGGAGGGGTGGAGTCGCTGATCGAGCACCCCGGCCGGATGACCCACGCCAGCGTCGCCGGGACCGACCTCGAGGTGCCGGGCGACCTGATCCGGCTCAGCGTCGGCATCGAGACCGCGGACGACCTGCTCGGCGACCTCGACCGGGCCCTCGGCGCGCGTTGAGCCTGGTCCTCTGCGTCGACTTCGGCTCCACGTTCACCAAGGCGGCGCTGGTCGACGAGGTGTCCGGTGAGCTGATCGGCACGGCCGGCCACCGCACCACCCTCCCCGACGACGAGGGCCGCGGCGACGTGCTCGACGGCCTCGACGCCTGCCGCCGGGAGCTCGGCCGGACGCACCCCGAGGTGGGCGACGCCGAGGTGCTGGCCTGCTCCTCGGCCGGCGGAGGCCTGCGGATCGCCGTGGTCGGCAGCGAGGAGCTGGTGACGGCCGAGGCGGGCCGGAGGGTGGCGCTGTCGAGCGGCGGCAAGGTGGTCGCGGTGCTGAGTCGTGCGTCCGACGACGCGCTCTACCGCGACCTGGGGCACACGACCCGGCCGGACGTGGTGCTGCTGACCGGCGGCACCGACGGTGGTGACCCCGACGGGCTGCTGCTGGGCGCCCGCCGGATCGCCTCGAGCGGCTGGCACGGACCGGTCGTCGTGGCCGGGAACGCCGCGGCCCAGGACGAGGCGGTGTCGCTCCTCGCGGGCCTGCCCGTGATCGTCACCGACAACGTGGTCCCGCGGATCGGCGTGCTCGAGCCGGAGCCGGCGCGCCGGGCGATCCGCGAGATGTTCCTAGCGCACGTGATCGGCGGCAAGGGCCTGAGCCGTCGTACGGACTTCACGGCGATGGTGCGCGGAGCCACCCCGGACCTCGTGCTCACCGGTGTCGAGGTGCTGGCGGCGGTGACGGGCGGCAACGGGGTGGTGGTCGTCGACGTCGGCGGCGCGACCACCGACGTGCACTCGGTGGTGCGGCTCGACCCGGAGGACGCCGGGCTCTCGCGCGAGGTGGTGGCGAGCACGCCGGTCACCCGCACGGTCGAGGGTGACCTCGGCATGCGGTGGAGCGCGGTGAGCACGTGGGAGGCGGCGCACCGGGCCGGGCTGCTGGGCGAGGACCTCCGCCCGGCCGTCGTACGCCGGACCGCGGACCCGGCGTTCCTCCCGGGCACCGAGGCCGAGCGCCGGGAGGACGAGGAGATCGCCGCCGCGGCCGCGCTGCTGGCGCTGCGCCGCCACGTCGGTCGTTCCCGGGTGGTGGTCGGCCCGGGCGGGCGGGTCGTGGAGCGCACGGGCAAGGACCGGCGCGAGGTCGGGCTGCTCGTCGGCTCCGGGGGAGTGCTGCGGCACGCGAACACCGACGGGGTGGCGCAGATCCTGGCCTCCCTCACCGGACGGTCGCCCGAGGGCTGGCAGCTGCCCGAGCACCCACGGCTCGTGGTGGACCGGGACTACGTGCTGGCTGCGGTCGGCCTGCTGGCGGAGCGTCGCCCGGAGGCCGCAGCCGCCTTGGCACGTAGCCTGTCCGCGTGCGCCGAAACCCCCGCAAGCTGATCAGCGACCTCCGGTCCCGCGCGCTCTCGCGGGAGACCGCCAGAGCCGAGCAGGCGGAGAGCGAGAGCCTCGAGCTCCGGGAGCGGATCTCCGCGCAGTGGGCCGAGGTGCGCGCCGCCCGGCGGGCGGTGGCGATCCAGCCGGAGATCGCGACCGGGCCCTCGAACCTGAAGCCGGCGCAGGTGCCCTACGGCGTCGACCTGGCCTCGGCCTGGGCGTGGCGCTTCGTGATCATCTGCGTGGCCGGCGGCATCATCCTGTTCCTGCTCAACCTGTTCCTCGAGGTCGTGCTGCCGGTCATCATCGCGCTGCTGATCTCCGCGCTGGTGGCCCCCGTCGTCCACTTCCTGCAGCGCCTCGGCCTGTCCCGCAAGCTGTCCGCGCTGTTCGTGGTGCTCTTCGGCATCGGGCTGATCGCGCTGCTCGGCACCTTCGTGGGCAACCAGGTGTCGCAGGGGGTCGGGGACCTGTCCGGCCAGGTGGCCGACGGGCTCCAGCAGATCCGTGACTGGCTGCGGACCGGGCCGCTGCACGTGACCGACAAGCAGCTCAACGGCCTGCTGGAGGACGCGCAGACCCAGCTCCAGGAGCGGGGCAAGGACCTGCCGGGCCAGCTGACGGAGGTCGGCGCCACGGTCGGGCACGTCGCGGCCGGGATCTTCATCGTGCTGTTCTCGACCTACTTCTTCCTCGCCGACGGGCCGCTCATCTGGTCCTGGCTGGTGCGGCTCTTCCCGCGCGCCGGCCGCCTGCGCGCGGACTCCTCGGGCAAGGTCGCCTGGAAGTCGCTGACCCAGTTCGTGCGCGCCACCGTCCTGGTCGCCGGCACGGACGCCATCGGGGTGATGATCGGCGCCGCGATCCTCGGGGTGCCGTTCGTCAGCGCGATCGGCGTGCTCGTCTTCATCGGTGCCTTCGTCCCGTTGATCGGTGCGTTCGTGAGCGGCGGGGTCGCCGTGCTGGTCGCCCTCGTCGCCGTGGGGCCGGTCAAGGCGCTGATCATGTTCGGCGTGATCGTGCTCGTGCAGCAGCTGGAGGCGCACGTGCTCCAGCCGTTCCTGATGGGCCGCTTCGTCTCGGTCCACCCGCTGGGCGTGATCATTGCGATCGCCCTGGGCGTGATCGTCGCCGGGGTCGCGGGTGCCCTGATCGCCGTACCGCTGGCCGCGTCGCTGAACGCGGTCGTCCAGCACCTGGCCAGCTTCACGGAGGTCGGTGACGACGCTCTGGAGGCCTCCGAGGACGATCCGCAGCCGGTGCCGGTCGGCGCCGGGGCCGACGACCTGGTCGACAGCCACGACGCCGCTCCGGTCGAGGAGTCGGACCGGTGACCGGCGTCTCCCTGGCCGACATCGAGGCGGTCGTCGACCTCGTCTCCGAGGCGGCGGTCACGACCCCGATGGAGCAGTCCCGCTGGCTGACGACGCTCGTGGGCGGCCCGGTCCTGCTCAAGTGCGAGAACCTCCAGCGCACCGGGTCGTTCAAGATCCGCGGCGGCTTCGTGCGCCTGTCCCGCCTCAGCGAGGCCGAGCGGGCCCGCGGCGTGGTCGCCGCGTCGGCGGGCAACCACGCGCAGGGGGTTGCGCTCGCCGCGAAGATGCTCGGCATCCGGGCCACCGTCTTCATGCCGGAAGGGGCACCGATCCCGAAGGCCAACGCCACCCGCGGGTACGGCGCCGACGTCCGGTTCCACGGGGAGTACCTCACCGAGGCGCTGGTGGCGGCCCAGGAGTTCTCCGACCAGACCGGCGCGGTGTTCATCCACCCGTTCGACCACACCGACATCGTGGCCGGGCAGGGGACCTGCGGCCTGGAGATCCTGCAGCAGGCGCCCGAGGCGGCGACCGTGATGGTCCCGACCGGCGGGGGTGGGCTGATCGCCGGCGTCGCGATCGCGATCAAGGGGCTGCGTCCCGACGTGCGCGTGGTCGGCGTGCAGGCCGCGGAGGCCGCCGCGTTCCCGGAGTCGCTGCGCCTGGGACAGCCGGTCGCCCTGGAGCGGATGAACACCATGGCCGACGGCATCGCGGTGGCGCGGCCCGGCGACGTGCCGTTCGCCTCGATCCAGCAGTACGTCGACGACGTCGTCACCGTCTCCGAGGACTCCATGTCGCGCGCGCTGGTGATGCTGCTCGAGAGGTCGAAGCTGGTCGTCGAGCCCTCAGGCGCGGCGGCCGTCGCGGCGCTGATGGACCAGCCGGAGGCGTTCGGCACCCCGGTCGTCGCGGTGCTCTCCGGCGGCAACGTCGACCCGCTGCTGCTCGGCAAGCTGATCCGGCACGGCCTGGCCTCCGGCGGGCGCTACATGAACCTCCAGGTACACATCCCCGACCGCCCGGGCGGGCTCGCCACGCTGCTCGCGGAGCTGGCCGAGGCCGGGGCCAACGTGCTCGAGGTCGAGCACGACCGCACCACGACCACGCTGCACATCGGCGAGGTCGAGGTGCGCCTGCAGCTGGAGACGCGCGGCACCCAGCACGCCGAGGTCGTGCTCGGCAGGCTGCGTGAGCACGGCTACGAGGTCATCGAGTGACTCAGCCCGCGTAGGGGACGGCCTCAAGGATCTCGGCCTTGACGACCTTGCCGGGCGCCGCCTCGTAGCTCACCGTGTCGCCGCGGCGCTGACCGTTGATGGCCTGGCCGAGCGGGGACTGCGGCGAGAAGACGGTGATGTCCTCGCCCGCCATCTCGCGGGAGCCGAAGAGGAACTCCTGCTTGAGGTCGTGGTCGACGAGGTGGATGGTCACCCACATGCCGGGCTCGACGACGCCGTCGTCGGCCGGGGCCTCGCCGACCTCCGCGCGTCGGAGCATGTCGGTGAGCTGCTGCACGCGGCCGTCGATCTTGCCGAGCTCCTCGCGGGCGGCGTGGTAGCCGCTGTTCTCCTTGAGGTCGCCCTCGTCACGAGCTTCGCTGACCCGCTTGACCATCTCGGCCCGGCGCGGACCGCGCAGCTGCTCGAGCTCGCCCTGGAGCTCGTCGAACTTCGCCTGGGTCAGCCAGACGACATCGCCTCGGGTGGGCTCGGTCATGTGGGTTCTCCTGAGATCGGTTGAGGTCCGTTCGGGCAAGTAGACGATGCTACCAACGAGCCGTCCGCGGGCAGAATCCGTCGGCCAGCAGCCGGGACGGCGCTCAGCGGGGGCGGGACTGCCCGGCCGTCGTGCAGCCGATGAGCTCGACCGACGTGGCCTCGCGCTCGGTGCGCACGTCGACGGTGCGCCGCACGGCATCACTCTGGCGCGCGACCTTGAAGTTCAGCTCGCCGACCACCGTGTGGTCCGCCCCGTAGGCCCGCACGAGGCAGCTGGCCGAGACGTCCCGGGACCGCGGCTTGACCACCACCACGGCGCTGGTGCTGTGCGGGTCGACAACCTCGAAGGAACGCAGCGAGGACTGCACGTCCGGGGTGCCCTCGATCCAGGCGGCCCAGACCACCCAGGCCAGCGCCACGACGCCGATGACCCCGGAGACCGCGATCACCAGGCGCCGTCGACGGGGGCTCGCGGTCCCGTAGCGGTCCGCGAGTTCGTCGGTCTCCACGTGGCTCACAGGCCCCATGCTCCCATCCCTAGGATGGACCGCATGCTCCGCCTGATGCACGTGCACGCCCACCCGGACGACGAGTCCAGCAAGGGCGCTGCCTCGACCGCCAAGTACGTCGCCGAGGGGGTCGATGTCCACGTCGTCACCTGCACAGGCGGGGAGCGTGGCTCGATCCTCAACCCCAAGATGGATCGGCCGGACGTGCTCGAGAACATGACCGAGATCCGGCGCCAGGAGATGGAGGCCGCCCGGGAGATCCTGGGAGTCCGGCAGGACTGGCTCGGATTCATCGACTCCGGCTGGCCCGAGGGCGACCCCAAGCCTCCGCTGCCCGAGGGCTGCTTCGGCCTGGTGGACCCGCAGGTGGCGGCCGAGCCGCTGGTCCGGCTGATCCGCAGCTTCCGGCCGCACGTCCTGACGACGTACGACGAGAACGGTGGCTACCCCCACCCCGACCACATCATGTGCCACAACATCTCGATGGTGGCGCTCGAGGCCGCGGCCGACCCCGAGCGGTTTCCCGACGCCGGTGAGCCGTGGCAGGTCGTCAAGGTCTACTACCAGCACGGCTTCAACCGCCCTCGGATGGTCGCGCTGCACGAGGCCATGCTCGAGGCCGGCCTGGAGTCGGGGTTCGGCGAGCGGCTGGAGCAGTGGAAGCCGGACCCGGCCCACGACGCCCGGATCACCACGCGAGTGCCGTGCGGCGACTACTTCGAGGTGCGCGACCGGGCCCTGATCGCCCATGCGACGCAGATCGACCCCGACGGGTTCTTCTTCAACGCCCCCCTCGAGCTGCAGCGCCGGGTCTGGCCGACCGAGGAGTTCGAGCTCGTCTCCTCCCTGGTGCCCACCGACCTCCCCGAGGACGACCTCTTCGCCGGCATTCGCGGTCGCGAGGACCTGGACACCTGAGCAACCCACGACCTGAGAGACTGGTCGCATGACCCCGCTGATCAGCCTGCTGCCGCTCCTCGTGGCCGGAGTCGACAAGGTGCCGGCCGACGACGACGTCAAGGCCGGCTGGGTGGCCTTCGGCGTCTTCATCGCGCTGGCCGTCGCGGTCGCGCTGCTCGGGTGGAGCCTGACCCGCCACCTGCGCAGGGCCCGGACCAACGCCGACGCCGGCGTCTTCGACCCGAGCGACGGGCCGCGCGTGTCGCCTCGCCGCCGCGCCTGACCTCCTTCTCGATGACCGCGACCGGATCCCTGCTGTGGGTCCGCGCCGCGTTCCTCTCCTCAGTGGCCCTGGCCACCGGCGCGTTGGCGCACGTGCAGTCCGACGGCCTGGTGCCGGCCGCTGGTGTCCTGGCCGCCCTCGTCGCAGTCGGCGCGCTGGCCTGCGCCCCGTTCCTGCGGCGCCAGGGCTCGACGCTGCGGATCGTGACGCTGCTGGTGGCCGGGCAGTCCCTCGTGCACCTGGCCCTGGCGCTCACCGCCGGCCATCGCGGTGACCCGGACGCGACGCGAGCCGTCGCGCCGGTGGCGCCCACGGCACCGGCGGTGGGGACGCGTAGCGGCTCCTACTACGACGTGGCCTACGCCTCGCACACCGGAGGGCACGGCGGCGGGCTGAGCGTCCCGGCGCCGCTGCTGCACGTCGTCACCGACCTCACCGGGCACCCGGCGATGGCCATCGCGCACCTGTTCGCCGCCGCGGTGTGCGGGTGGTGGCTGGCCTCGGGGGAGCGGGCTCTGTTTCGCCTGATCGAGCTCGCCGCCCGGGGTTGGTCCGACCTGGTGGCCCCCGTCCTGCTGCGGTGGGCCGCGGCGGCCCGCGCCCTGGCGACCGTCTCTTCGGACCTACGGGTCGACGCCGTCGTTCTCGTGGTGCTCGACCCGGCTCCGCAGGCGGCGATCAGCAGCCGGAGCGTGTCCCGGCGCGGACCGCCGCGGGCTGCCTGACCCCCAGCCCCTCGTCACGCCGTACGTCGCAGGTCGTCACCGACCGCGGCGTCGTCGTGCGTTCCCGCAACCCCAGAACCGGAGCACGCCCATGTCAGTCCTGTCCCGAACGACCCCACCCGCCCCGCCACCGCCCGAGCCGGCCCGTCCACGGAGCGGCTGGTTCCGCGCCTTCTGGCGCTGGCACTTCTACGCCAGCTTCCTGGTGATCCCCGTGCTGCTCGTGCTCGCCGTCACCGGCCTGGTCTACCTGTTCCGCTTCCAGCTCGAGCCGCTGCTGCACGCCGACCTGATGAAGGTGAGTCAACCGGCGGGCTCCGAGGTCACGCAGCCGTACGCCGACCAGCTCCGTGCCGTCGAGAAGGCCCACCCCGACGCGACCGTCGTGTCGATGGCCGAGCCGAGGTCCGCGGGACGCAGCACCGCGTTCTCGGTCACCGAGCCGGACGGCTCCGCCCGGGAGGTGTACGTCGACCCGTGGACCGCCGAGGTGCTCGGTGAGCTCGACCCGGACAACACGGTGAGCGGCATCGCGATCCGGCTGCACGCCGACCTGATGTCCGGCGTGGTCGGCGACCGGGTGATGGAGCTGGGGACCTGCTGGGCGCTGGTGATGGCGCTGACCGGCTACTACCTGTTCGCCAAGGGCTGGAGGGCGCGACGGCGCAACCGCCAGCGAGGCCGACCGGGGGCCAGGCTGCGCGCGCGGCACGGCGTGCTCGGTGCGTTCGTCGGGGTCGGGCTGGTCTTCATGATCGGCTCGGGGCTGCCGTGGACCGGCGTGTGGGGCGCGCACGTGCAGCGGCTCGCGACCACCTCCGGCACGTCCCTGTGGAGCCTGGACCACGGCGCCGAGTCGAAGCCGAGCTCCACCCTGGACGAGTCGTTGCCGCACTCCCACGCGCAGCTGCCGTGGGGGCTGCAGAAGTCGGCGGTGCCCGACGGGGCCGAGCCCGGCGACGAGGTGGCGGTCGCCGACCTGGACACGGCGATCGCCGTGGGGGAGCGAGCAGGCCTGCGACACCCGATGACGGTCGCGCTACCCGGCGACGACGGAGGGACCTTCTCCGCGATCGGCTACGCCTTCGACCAGCCCAGCGACGAGCGCACGGTGCACGTCGACCGCTACGGCGGGGAGGTGCGCGCGACCTACGGGTACGACGACTACCCGCTGCTGGCGAAGGTCGTCTCGCAGGGCATCGGCCTGCACGAGGGCCGCAGCCTGGGCGTGCCGAACCTGGTCGCCTCCGCGCTGTTCTGCGTGGCCGTGATCGCCCTGGGCGTCACCGGACCCCTGATGTGGTGGCGTCGCCGACCGCGTGGGCCTCGGCTGGGAGCGCCACGAGGACGGCTGCCGGTGCGGTCGACGCCGCTGCTCGCGGTCGCCCTGGTGGCGCTCGGCCTGTTCCTGCCGCTGTTCGGGATCAGCCTGGTCGCCGTACTGCTGCTGGACCGGTTCGTGCTGCGCCGGGTGCCGGCGCTGGGCGACTTCTTCGCGGTCGGTTGAGGCTCGGCGCTGCGGTGGCCCAGAGCCTGGGTCAGGCCTCGCCGGGCTCCTGCTCGGCGACCTGCCGGCGTACGTCGTCCATGTCGAGCTCGCGCACGGCGGTGATCAGCTGGTCCAGCGCCGGGGGAGGAAGGGCGCCGGGCTGGGAGAAGACCAGGATGCCCTCGCGGAACACCATCAGCGTGGGGATGGACGTGACCTGTGCGGCGCCGGCGAGGGCGTGCTGCTCCTCGGTGTTCACCGACCCGAAGGTGAGGTCGGGATTGGCCTCCGAGGCGGCCTCGTAGGTGGGCGCGAACTGGCGACAGGGTCCGCACCAGCTCGCCCAGAAGTCGACGAGGAGGACGTCGTTCTCCTCCACGCTGGACTCGAAGTTCTCACCCGTCAGCTCGATCGTTGCCATGCGGTCCACGGTACGGGTGGGCCGGTGAGCCAGTCTCGGGCGTCCACGGGGTCTCCACAACTCGGTGAGAGCGTGGGCTGACGAACGGGTGTGCCCCGGGTTAGCGTGCCGGGTGTGAGACGCGCCCCCCACGAGAACGTGGCGACCGTGCTGGTCGATCCGTGCGCGCTCGCCGACCTCGAGCTCGAGGTGATGGCGCTCGACCTGCGGGTGTGGCCGGTGCGGACCGCGCCGATCTGCGCCGACGGACCGCGCGAGGCGTTCCAGATCAGGCGCCGGCTGCTCACCCGGCAGCGGGGTGCCTGGGACCTCGCCGCCGACTGGACGCCGGTGTGGATCGGCTTCGGTCCCAGCTGGCGCGTCGACGACGAGCCGCTGCCGTGGGCGGCGCACGCGACGCTGTGGCAGGTGCTCGACGCGCACGCCGAGCACGTGCGTTTCCACCGCAGGCTCGGCGGCGTCCGCCGGCTCGCGGTGCCGCAGGACGTCGGCCGCTGAGCCCTGTCGGTGGCTCGTCCTAGGGTGGGCGGACAGCCAGGTGAGACCCGCGGGAGGGAACCATGACCACACTCGAGAACCGGCCGAGGACGGCGCTGGTCGTCATCGACGTGCAGAACGGCGTCGTGGGGGATTCCCACGACCGGGACGCCGTGGTGGGCAACATCGGCACCCTGGTCGACCGGGCCCGTGACGCCGGCGTCGACGTGGTCTGGGTCCAGCACAACAGCGACGAGCTGGTCGCCGAGAGCGAGCCCTGGCACTACGTGCCCGAGCTCGTCCGTCTCGACTCCGAGCCCCTCGTGCAGAAGGCCTACGGCGACTCCTTCGAGGCCACCGAGCTGGAGTCCCTGCTGGCCGAGCGGGGGGTGGGCCGGCTGGTCGTGGCGGGCGCGCAGACCGACGCGTGCATCCGCTCGACCCTGCACGGCGCGTTCACCCGTGGCTACGACACCACCCTGGTCACCGACGCCCACACCACCGAGGATCTCACTCCCTACGGCGCCCCGCCGCCCCAGGACGTGATCGCGCACACCAACCTCTACTGGAGCTTCCAGACCGCCCCCGGCCGGACGGCCGAGACCGTCCCCACCGCCGAGGTCGACTTCGCCATGTGAACCGCGGTCTCACCATGCGGAACGATACGATCCTATGTTTAGCAACTCACTAGGGTTTGGGGTGAGCCGGAGCCCACCGGCGAACGCCGTCCCCTCGGGGCGGCGGCGTTCATCCACGCGCCCACCCCAAGGAGCCCCATGCGCACCAAGTCCCTCCTCGCCACGTTCGCCGCGGCCACCGCCCTGACCTCGCTGGTCAGCGCCTGTGGCTCCGACTCGGGCAGCGGCGGTGGCGGAGCCGGCGGCACGATCGGGATCGGGTACTTCCAGAGCGCCACCATCGGGCCCGAGGTGCTCGTCGCAGGCAACAAGGACCTCGCCGGCAAGATCGACGCCAAGATCAAGCTGACCCCCATCGACTCCGGGGTCGCCGGCCTGGCCGAGCTGCGCGGCGGCGCCTTCGAGTTCGTCTCCGGCGTCGGCAACCCGCCGGTCACCGGCGCGATCGCCCAGGACACCAAGCTCAAGATCATCTACGCGGAGTACTTCGACGCCGCCCAGCTGATCGTGCCCCCGTCGGTGAAGACCGACGACGACCTGGCCGGCAAGACCGTGGGCGCCCTGCAGGGATCCTCGGAGGACTTCGAGATCCGCGGCTGGCTGAGGACCAAGGGCCTGGACTCCAAGGTCAAGGTCGTCGGGTTCCCGAGCGAGGCAGCCATCGCCGCGGCGTACAAGGCCAAGAAGATCGACGCCGGCTACGTCGAGATCGCCCAGGCCATCGACCTCAAGGACAACGCGGGCGGCCGGCAGGTCGTCACCGCCGAGGAGATCGCCGCCCTGGGCTACCCGTCGGTCAACGTGCTGGCCGTGACCGACAAGTACGCCAAGGCGAACAAGTCGGTCGTGCAGCAGGTCGTCTGCCAGGTGATGAAGGCACAGACCATCGAGTCGGGCCCGAAGGCCGACCAGTACATCACCACGGCCGCCAAGCTCGTGGGCGCCGGCGGTGACGAGGCGATCGCGGCCACCAAGATCCTCCCGTTCGTGCCGGCGGCCCAGCAGCAGGAGTACCTCAAGCCCGGCGGTGGCCTGACCAAGGCCTACCAGCTCACCGGCCAGTTCCTGGTCGACCAGGGCCGCACCACCACCAAGCCGAGCGACCAGACCATCGCCGACCACATCGACGCCAGCTACGTCGACCAGGCACTGAAGGATGGGTGCGACCAGTGACGGAGGCATCAGCGGCATGACCATCTCGGACACCGTCACGGGGTCGCAGGGCGCGGTCAGCATCACGGGCGTGCAGAAGGCGTTCGCCGGCCGGTCCCGCAAGGCGCCCGGGCGTCAGGCGCTCGACGGTTTCGACCTGGAGGTCCGGGCGGGCGAGTTCCTCTGCCTGCTCGGGCCCTCCGGCTGCGGCAAGTCCACGCTGCTCAACCTGCTGGCCGGCTTCTCGGAGCCTGACGGGGGCGAGGTGCTGGTCGACGGCACCCCGGTGACCGGTCCTGGGCCCGAGCGCGGGGTGCTGTTCCAGACCCCGATGCTCTTCCCCTGGCTGAACACCCTCGACAACGTGCTCTACGGCCCGCGGGCCCGGGGGGAGAAGGGCGCGGCGCCGCGGAAGCGAGCCACCGACCTCCTCCAGACGGTCGGCCTCGCTGACGCGGCGGCCTCCTACCCGCACGAGCTCTCGGGTGGCATGCGCCACCGGGCGGCGTTCGCGCGGGTGCTGGTCAACCAGCCGCGGCTGCTGCTGATGGACGAGCCCTTCGGCGCCCTCGACGCGATCACCCGCGCCGCGATGCAGCGGTTCCTCCTCGAGCTGTGGGAGCGCGACCGGATGACGGTCGTGTTCGTCACCCACGACGTGGAGGAGGCCGTGCTGCTGGGCGACCGGATCTGCGTGATGTCCGGCAGCCCTGGCCGCACCCGCGCCGTCTTCGACGTCGACCTGCCCCGACCGCGCGACCTCGAGATGACCGACACCCTCGAGTTCGTCCACCTCAAGCGCCAGGTGCGCGAGTCACTTGAAGCGAGCCTCTGAGATGACCAGTGACACCCTCAAGCCAGACGTGGCGACGACCACCGTGGACGCGCCCGCCCAGCTGACCCTCGCCGGGACCCGGCGCGGTCCGTCCGCCTCCCGGTTGCTCTGGGGCGCGGCCGGCATCGCCCTGGCCCTGCTCGTCTGGGAGCTCCTCTCCCTCCTCAAGGACGATCACGTCCTGCTGCCCACCGTGCCGGAGACGGCCCGGACCTTCGTCGACTACCTCAGCAAGCGCTACCCGGCGGTCGGCGGGAAGACGTTGTGGCAGCACGCCCTGGTCAGCCTGGGCCGGATCGGTCTCGGCTGGAGCGCGGGGGTGGTGATCGGCATCGCCGTGGGTGGGCTGATGGCCTCGGTCCCCGTCGTGCGCCATCTGGTCGACCCGTTGATCGAGATCACCCGGCCGCTGCCGCCGCTGGCGTTCATCCCGCTGATGATCATCTGGTTCGGGATCGGCGAGACCCCGAAGTTCGTGCTGATCCTCATCGGCGTGGTGCCGATCATGATCGTGGCGACGGTCGCGGCGCTCGACGCCGTGCCCGAGGAGCTGGTGCAGGCCGGCCGCAGCCTGGGCGGGTCCGCCACCCACGTGCTGCTGACCGTCCGGCTGCGCAGCGCGCTGCCGTCGATCATCACCGGCATGCGACTGGCCATGGGTGGTGCCTGGACCAGCATCGTCGCGGTCGAGCTGATCGCGGCCACGAGCGGGCTCGGCTACATGATCAACAACGCGGGGGTGAACCTGCAGACGCCGTTGGTGCTCAGCGGCATCGTGATGATCTCGATCGTCGGCATCGCCCTCGACACCCTGCTCCGCCTGTTCCACCGCAGCATCGACCCGACCCGGCGGTGACGGTCGAGGGATTCCCGACCCGGGGGACGACGTGGTGCCAGCTGTCCGCGGAGCTCGAGGGGCTCAAGGTCGACGACGCCGACTGGCGACGAGGACACGGTGATGCTCTACGCCTCGGCGCCGTCGTACGTCTACGGCCTGATCGACCGGGTCGAGGACATCGCGGAGCTGGCCACCGCGCGGGACCTGTGACTGCACGTCGACGGGTGCTGGCCGCCCGGCACCTACGCGACGCCCACGTTCACCGGCTCCAAGCCGGCCGGCTCGATCGCGGCCGCCTGGGCGGTGCTGCGCTACCTCGGAGCGACCTACTGAGTCGGCTTTCGGGCCGGCTCCCGGGTCACATCTCCTCGTGGGTGTCCGGGTCGCCGCCGAACAGCCGACCACCCGGGTCGGCGAGCGCGGAGATCCGGGCCACCTCGTCGTCGGTGAGCTCGAAGTCGAAGATCTCGAGGTTCTGCCGCTGCCGTTCCGGACTGCTGGACTTCGGGATCGGCAACGAGCCGAGCTGCACGTGCCAACGCAGGATCACCTGTCCGGGAGCCACCCCGAGGCGCTCGGCCGCGGCGGTCACGGCGGGCTCCTCGAGGGGTGCCTGGGCCTTGCCCATCGGGCTCCACGCCTCGGTCCGGATGCCCAGCCGCTCGTGCACCCGGCGCATCTCCTCCTGGGGGAAGCGCGGGTGCAGCTCGATCTGGTTGACGGCAGGGGTCACGCCGGTCTCGTCGATGATCCTGCTCAGGTGGGTCTCGGTGAAGTTGGAGACGCCGATCGTGCGGACCAGCCCCTGCTGCTGCAGGTCGACGAGCGCCTTCCAGGCCTCGGCGTACTTGCCCACGCTCGGGTTGGGCCAGTGGATGAGGTGCAGGTCGAGGTAGTCCAGGCCGAGCCGCTCGAGTGAGCCGTGCACCGAGGCGACGGCGTCGTCGTAGGCGTGGTGGCGGCCGGGCAGCTTGCTGGTCACCTGGACCTGGTCGCGGGGGAGACCGGACCGGCGCAGCGCCTCGCCGACCTCGGTCTCGTTCTCGTAGTTCACGGCCGTGTCGATCAGCCGGTAGCCGACCTCCAGCGCGCCGACGATGGCGGCGACGCCGTCCTCACCCTTGAGCGGGTAGGTGCCGAAGCCGACCGCGGGGAGCGTGCTGCCGTCGTTGAGGGTGTACGTCGAGACGCCTGTGTCACTCATGGCTCCACCCTCTCAGGTGCTCATGGCGCAGGGGCGCCGGTCCCCACCAGCTCGCCGGATCCCGCGGACTCCTCGACCGTCTCGTCGCCGTGGCCCGGCCACCAGGCGGCGTGCCCGATGAGCGCGGTCAGCGCCGGCGTGAAGAACATCGCCATCACGAAGGCCGCGACGATGATGCCGAAGGAGATGGAGAACCCCATCGCCACCAGCAGCGAGTTGCCCCCCAGCATCAGCGAGGCGAACGTGCCCGCCAAGATGACGCCGGCCGCCGCCACCGTCGGGCCGGCGTGCTTGACCGCCTCGGCGGCGGCGTCGCGCGAGGACCTGCCGCTGCGCGCCTCCTCGCGGAGTCGCGCGATCATCAAGATGTTGTAGTCGGTGCCGAGCGCGACCACGAACAGGTAGATGTAGATCGGCAGCAGGAAGATCAGCCCGTCCTTGCCCTGGATGTGCTGGAACACGATCACGGCCGCGCCGAGGGTGGCGCCGAAGCCGAGGCCGACCGAGACCATCAGGTAGAGCGGGGCGACCAGGCTGCGCAGGAGCAGCGCGAGGATCAGCATGATCACGAGCGCGGCCACCGGGAACACCACGGCGTAGTCGCGGTTCATCGCCTTCTGGAAGTCGACGAACACCGACGTCGTACCGCCCACCAGCGCCTGGGTGCCCGAGGGCGCCGCCTTGTGGGCCGTCGTGCGGATGGGGCCCTTGACGTCGGCCAGCGACGCGTCGGAGGTGGGGTCGTGGTCGAGGTAGACGTTGAAGATGACGGCGCTGCCGTCCTGGTTGGGCACGCCGGGGGCGACCTGGGCCACGCCCTGTGCCTGGGCGAGGTCCGCGGCGAAGGTGGCCGTCGCCGCCTTGTCCACCGGCCTGCCGTCCTTCGAGGTGAGCAGGATCGACGTCGGGTCGGTGGCCCCGGCGGGCAGGCCCTTCTGCAACGTCTTCAGGGCGACGGAGGACTCGACGTCCTTCGGGGCACCCGAGTCACCGAGGTCGAAGGTCGGGTTGAACCCGAGGGCGAACAGCGCGAGCACGGCGAGCACCAGCCCGGAGACGGTCGCGAAGACGGCCGGCCGGCGCCCCAGGGCCCCGCCGATCGCGGCGAACCGGGCGCTCTCGGGCTCCTGCTTCCAGGCCTTCGAGGGCCAGAAGACGCGCGTGCCCAGCAGCGCGACGACGGCCGGGACGAGGGTCAGCGCCGCCAGCACGGTGACGGCCACGGCGATGGCCAGGGCTGGGCCGATCGCGCGGAAGATGCCCAGCGAGCTGAGGATCAGCGCCATGAAGGAGACGATCACGGCGCCGCCGGCCGAGGCGATGGCCTCGCCGGCCCGCTCCACGGCCTCGAACACGGCCTGCCTGCTCTCCACGCCGGCGCGGAGCCGTTCTCGGTAGCGGAACAGGAAGAACAGGATGTAGTCGGTCCCGATGCCGTAGAGCACCACGATCAGGATCACCTGGATCGAGCTGTCGGTCTTGAGGTCGAACACCTTGTTGGCCGCCCCGACCAGCCCGAGCGCGACCTGGGAGATCAGCCCGATGATGATGATCGGCATCAGCGCGATGAGCACGCTGCGGAAGATGATGATCAGCAGCAGCAGGATCAGCACGACGGTGGCGATCCCGACGATGGCCTCGGCGTTCGCGGAGGCCTCCTGTGAGTCGAGCGACTGGGCGGCCGGCCCGGTCACGCCGAGCCGTAGGTCGGTGTCCGCCACCAGTGGCTTGGCGTCCTTGCGCAGCTTCTTGGCCGCGTCCATGGCCGGCTTGTCGTAGGCGTTCTTGTCCTTCGCCGTGCCCACGACGGCGATCTGCACGAGCTTGTTCTGGGCCGCGGGCTGCGCGGCGATGCCCCGGAACGGAGTGGCGATCTTGGGAGTCAGGCCCTTCACGACCGCCTGCACGTCGGCGCTGTCGGCGTCGGTGAGGGGCTTGCCGTCCTGGCGGTCGAAGACCAGGATCGCGGCCGGCGCGCTCTGGGTCGGGAAGGCCTTCTGCTGCAGGTTCGCGGCCTTGATCGACTCGTAGTGCTTCGGCAGGAACTCGGACTGGTCGCTGGTGGCGCTCAGCTTGGGCGCGGTGGCGACGATCAGGACCGACACCACCACCCAGCCGAGGATCACCAACCAGGGATGACGAGTGGAGATGCGGGCCACCAGACGGAACATGTCTGGCAACCTAGCGTGGACCGACCCCCCGGCCGCCACTGAATATGGACCCCGAGGGTCCGAATTCACTGAATCGTTAGCCCGGGTCCGCCTGCCCGGCCTGGCTGAGCCCGGCCCTGACGTCCAGGACGGTGAACGCCGTGGTGGTGCCGAGCACGATCAGCACGGGCCGGTCACAGCCAGTCGGGGTCGAGGTCGAGCGTGGTGCGGTCCAGCGACTCGAGCAGGACGAGCTTCGGCCCGATGGTGGGCAGCTCGAAGCGGAAGAAGTAGCGGGCGGCGGCCCGCTTCCCGTCGTAGAAGTCGCCGGTCGCGTCACCCACGGCCAGCAGCTGCTCCAGCCAGAGCCACGCGACCACCAGGTGTCCGGTGGCCTCGAGATGGACCGAGGCGTTGGCCAGGGCGAGGTCCGGGTCGCCGTCCCGCCACAGGACGCCCGTGACGCGGAGCAGGTCGTCGAGCCGCGACTCCAGCTCGGTGCCGTAGGCGGTCGCGTCGCCCCCGGCCGCGACGGCCCGGGCGATCGTCGCGCGCACCCGGTCGGCCAGGAGCCCGAGCCCGCGACCACCGTCGAGCACCACTTTGCGACCCAGCAGGTCGAGCGCCTGGATGCCGTGGGTGCCCTCGTGGATCGGGTTGAGCCGGTTGTCGCGGTAGAACTGCTCGACCGCGTAGTCGCGGCTGTAGCCGTAGCCGCCGTGCACCTGGATGGCCAGGTCGTTGGCGGCCAGGCACCACTGGGACGGCCACGACTTCGCGATCGGGGTGAGCATCCCGAGCAGCGTGTCCGCGGCGGCGCGGTCCTCGGCGGAGTCGGCGGTCGCGACGTCGTCGACGAGGCGGCCGCAGTAGAGCGTCAGGGCCAGGGCCCCTTCCACGTAGGACTTCTGGGCCAGCAGCATCCGGCGTACGTCGGGATGGTCGACCAGCCGCACCGGGGGAGAGGTCGGGTCCTTGTCCGCGAGCGGACGGCCCTGGGTGCGCTCCTCGGCGTACTGCAGGGCGTGCAGGTAGCCGGTGTAGCCGAGGGCCATCGCCCCGGCGCCGACGCTGACCCGGGCCTCGTTCATCATGTGGAACATCGCGTTCAGGCCCTTGCCCTCCGCGCCGACGAGGTGGCCGACCGCGCCCTTCTCGCCACCGGGGGTGAAGGCGCCCTCGCCGAGGTTGAGCAGGGTGTTGGTGGTGCCGCGGTAGCCCATCTTGTGGTTCAGCCCGACCAGCACCACGTCGTTGCGCTCGCCGAGGGAGCCGTCGTCCTCGACCAGGTGCTTGGGCACGATGAACAGTGAGATCCCCTTGGAGCCGGCCGGCGCGTCAGGGGTGCGGGCGAGCACGAGGTGCACGATGTTCTCGCCGAGCTCGTGGTCGCCGCCACTGATCCACATCTTGGTGCCGGTGAGGCGGTAGCTGCCGTCCTCCTGGTGTACGGCGCGGGTGGTGATGTCCCCGAGCGAGGAGCCGGCCTGTGGCTCGGAGAGCGCCATCGTGCCGTACCACCGGCCCTCGATCACCGGGACGGCGTAGGTGCTGACCTGCTCGGGGGTGCCGTGCGCGACCAGCAGGCTGGCGTTGCCCTCGGCCAGGAAGGGGTAGGCGAACACGCCCACGCACGCGGACTGGAACCAGGTCGAGCAGGCCGAGTGGACCACGAACGGCAGCTGCATGCCGCCGAGCTCGGCGTCGAAGACGCTGGTGGGCAGTCCGGAGCCGGTGTACGCCGCGAGCGCCTTCGCGACCTCGGCCGGGAGCACGACCTTGCCGTCGTCGCCGACGTAGGGCTCCTCGGTGTCCACGAGCCGGTTGATCGGCGCGAACACGTCGGTGGCCAGCCGCTCGGACAGGTCGAGCAGCGCGTCGAAGGTCTCGCGGTCGTGCTCGGCGTACCTCGTTCGCCCCGGCAGGGACTCGGTGTCGAGCCACTCGTAGAGCAGAAACTCCAGGTCCCTGCGCGACATGATCAGCGAGCGCCCCATCCGCACGTGCCTTCCTCGATCCGCGGGTACTGTCTGGTCACTGTCACACACCGGTGGTGGAGACGATCCCGAAGGTCCGCGTCAGGAGAACACGTGCGTCCCGAGCCGGCACCGCCGAGCCCACCCAGCCGACGTACGCTGATCCGCGCAGCCGCCTGGTCGGTGCCGCTGATCAGCCTCGCCGCCGCTGCTCCGGCGTACGCCGCGAGCGGGGACGGCACGGTCGGGGAGACCAGCGAGCTCTACGACCCGAGCGACCCCGCGTTCGCGCAGCTCGTCGTCCAGCTGTCCCCGGCCGGCGGACCTCCCCTCACGGCGGCCTACTTCACGTGCAGCGACGCGCAGTTCATCCTGCAGAACAACGGCGTCATCGACTACGCCGACCGGCCCCAGAACTCGGTGATCGTGGTGGGCTTCGAGCGGCAGCAGACCGGGGCTCCGGCGAGTGTCTTCATCGGGGTGAACATCCCGGGATACCAATCTGCGTCCTTCGAGGTGAGCAACGAGTGACCCTGCCGCACTGATCCGGACCGGGGCTCGCATGGCGGCCTCGGGATCGTCGGTGCCGTCGGGCACGATGGCAGGGTGACGACCGCACTTCCGACGACCAGCGCCCTCGAGACCCTGCGCACCGTCTTCGGGTACGACGAGTTCCGCGGCGAGCAGGCCGCCATCATCGACTCCGTCGTGTCCGGCGGCGACGCGCTCGTGCTGATGCCCACCGGGGCCGGCAAGTCGCTCTGCTACCAGGTCCCGGCGCTGGTGCGTCCCGGCACCGGTGTCGTGATCTCCCCGCTGATCGCGCTGATGCAGGACCAGGTGGACGCGCTCGCGGCCCTTGGGGTCCGGGCCGCCTTCCTGAACTCGACCCAGAGCCTCGACCAGCGACGCGATGTCGAGGCCGCCTACGTCGCCGGCGAGCTCGACCTGCTCTACCTCGCGCCCGAGCGGCTGTCGGTGCCGTCCACCCTCCAGCTGCTCGACCGTGGCACCATCGCCCTGTTCGCGATCGACGAGGCGCACTGCGTGTCCTCGTGGGGCCACGACTTCCGGCCCGACTACCTGCTGCTGACGGTGCTCGGCGAGCGCTGGCCCGACGTACCCCGGATCGCGCTCACCGCGACCGCAACCGCCGCCACGTCCTCCGAGATCGCCCACCGGCTCCACCTGGACCGGGCCCGCCGCTTCGTGGCCAGCTTCGACCGGCCCAACATCGAGTACCGCATCGTCCCCAAGGACAACCCGCGAGCCCAACTGCTCACTCTGCTGCGCTCCGAGCACGAGGGCGACGCGGGCATCGTCTACTGCCTCTCCCGCAAGTCGGTCGAGGAGACGGCGGCCTACCTGACCAAGAACGGCATCACCGCACTGCCCTACCACGCAGGCCTGGACGCGGGCGTCCGCGCGTGGAACCAGGCCCGGTTCCTGCGCGAGCCCGGCCTGGTGATGACCGCGACCATCGCCTTCGGGATGGGCATCGACAAGCCCGACGTGCGCTTCGTCGCGCACCTGGACCTGCCCAAGTCGGTGGAGGGCTACTACCAGGAGACCGGCCGGGCCGGCCGGGACGGAGCCCCGGCGACCGCATGGCTCGCCTACGGCCTCGCCGACGTCGTCCAGCAGCGCCGGATGATCGACGGCTCGGAGGGCGACGCCGCCCACCGCCGCCGCCTCGGGCAGCACCTCGACGCGATGCTCGCCCTGTGCGAGACCGTCGAGTGCCGCCGGGTGCAGCTGCTCGCCTACTTCGGCCAGGACTCGGAGGCGTGCGGCAACTGCGACACGTGCACCACGCAGCCGCAGACCTGGGACGGCACCATCGCGGCGCAGAAGGTGCTCTCGGCCGTCGTACGCCTCGACCAGCGCGGGCAGCGCTACGGCGCCGGCCACATTGTCGACATTCTGCTCGGCAACGCCACCCCGCGCGTCACCCAGCTCGACCACACCACGCTGAGCGTGTTCGGGATCGGATCCGAGCTGGACGCCGCCGGCTGGCGCGGGGTCGTCCGTCAGCTGCTCGCGCGCCGGCTGCTGGCCGTGTCCGCCGACGGCTACGGGACGCTCGAGCTGACCGAGAGCTCCGGCGACGTGCTGCGGGGCGAGCGCGAGGTCGCGCTGCGCACGGAGGCGCCCACGTCGGCCAGGAAGCGCAGCTCCGGCTCGGGCCGCAAGGCCAAGGGCGACGAGATTCCCCTCGACGCCGCCGGCGAGGCCCTCTTCGAGCGGCTGCGCGGCTGGCGCGCGGCCACCGCCAAGGAGGCCGGGCTGCCGGCGTACGTCGTCTTCCACGACGCGACCCTCCGGCAGGTGGCGGCGGAGGCGCCGACCACCTTGGACGCACTGGCCGGGGTCTCCGGGATCGGGGCCGGGAAGCTCGACAAGTGGGGCACGTCCGTGCTCGAGGTCGTCGCCGGTTGAGCACCGGCACCGCCCCGCTCGAAGCTCCCCGCACCGGCTGGATCCGCCTGCTGTGGGCTGCGGCCCTCCGGCACCGGCGCGACCTGGTGATCTCGTTCGTCGCCGCGGTGCTCGGCAGCGGCGCCCAGACCCTGGTGCCGCTGGTCGCCCGCGAGATCGTCGACAACGTCATCGTCACTGGCCGCGACCGGCTCTGGCCGTGGCTGGTGCTGCTGTTCGCGGTGGCCCTGGCCTCCTTCGGCCTGGCCTACCTGCGGCGCTACTACGGCGGCCGGGTCGGACTCGGCGTCCAGCTCGACCTGCGCAACGCCATGCACGACCACCTGCAGCGGATGGACCAGGCGTCCCTGTCCGAGCTGCCGACGGGCCAGCTGGTCTCCCGGGCCAGCTCCGACTCGGCGCTGGTGCAGGGCCTGCTCAACTTCCTGCCGCTGATGACCGGCAACGTGCTGATGATGGTGCTCTCGCTGGTGGTGATGTTCGTGCTGTCGCCCGTGCTCGCCCTGCTGGCGCTGGTGATCGTGCCGTTCCTGTTCGCCGTCTCCTACCGGATGCGGCAGCGGATCTTCCCGGCCACCTGGGACGCCCAGCAGCGCGAGGGCGACGTGGCCCAGATCGTCGACGAGGGGGTCACGGGGGTCCGGGTCGTGAAGGCGTTCGGCCAGGAGCCGCGCGAGCTGCGCCGGCTGGCCGAGGCGACCGAGCGGCTGTTCGGCTCCCGGATGCGCGCTACCCGGCTGCAGGCCCGCTACCAGCCCCTGCTCGAGGCGATCCCGCAGCTCGCCCAGGTCTCGGTGCTGGTGGCGGGAGGCCTGCTGGCCCTGCACGGGCAGATCACGATCGGCACCTTCCTGGCCTTCTCGACGTACGTCGGCCAGTTCGCCGCCCCCGCGCGGCAGCTGGCCGGGGTGCTGACCGTCGGCCAGCAGGCGCGCACCGGCGTCGAGCGGATCCACCAGCTGCTCGACCGCGAGCCCGCCATCCGCGATGCACCGGGCGCCGTCGACCTGACCGGCCAGGAGCTGCGCGGGGAGGTCCTCTTCGAGGACGTGACCTTCGGCTACTCCGAGGGCAACCCGGTGCTGGCCGGTGCCTCGCTGCGGATCGCCGCCGGCGAACGGGTGGCGGTCGTGGGTGCCAGCGGCAGCGGGAAGTCGACCCTCGCGCTGCTGCTGCCACGGTTCCACGACCCCGACTCCGGCCGCGTGCTGCTCGACGGGCACGACCTGCGGGACGTGACCCTGCCGTCCCTGCGCCACCGCGTCGGGGTCGCGTTCGAGGACAGCTTCCTGTTCTCCGACACCATCCGGGCCAACATCGCCTACGGGCGGCCGGAGGCCACCGACTCCGAGGTCGAGGCGGCGGCCCGTGCAGCCGCCGTCCACGACTTCGTCACCGAGATGCCGGCCGGCTACGCGACCGTGGTCGGGGAGCGCGGCCTGACCCTGTCGGGCGGTCAGCGCCAACGGGTGGCCCTGGCCCGCGCCATCCTCGCCGACCCGCTCGTGCTGGTCCTCGACGACGCCACCAGCGCGGTCGACGCGCGCACCGAGGAGGCGATCCACGACGCCCTCCGCACCGTGCTGGCCGGGCGGACGACGCTGCTGATCGCGCACCGGGTCTCGACGCTGCACCTCGCCGACCGGATCGCGGTGATGGACGACGGCCGGGTCGTCGAGACCGGGACCCACGCGGAGCTGCTCACCGCGAGCGCGCGCTACCGAGAGCTGCTGTCGGGGCTCGAGGAGGCGGCCGATCCCCGGCGGTCCGCAGGGGACTCGATCGAGGCGCTGGCCGCGATCAGCGGCGTCACGGCCTCGGCGTGGCAGGCCGCGACCGCCACGGGTCCGCGGGCGTCCGCCCGCGTGGTGACCACCGGGCTCGGCGCCGGCCTGGGCGGCACCGGAGGGACGTCCGGCGTCCTGGGCGGGCTGCCGGCCACGCCCGAGCTGCTGGCGCGGGTCGAGGCGCTGCCGCCGGTGCGCGACCACCTCCGCGTCGACCTGGACGCCGAGAGCGTGCTCGAGCCCGAGTTCGGCCTCCTCCGGCTGCTCAGGCGGTTCCGGGGCCCGCTCGCGGTCGGGTTCGTTCTCGTCGTGCTCGACGCCCTCGCCGGGATCGCCGGGCCCTATCTCGTCAAGACGGGCGTGGACAACGGCGTGGCCACGGGCGCGAGTGGCGTGCTGGTGGCCGCGGCGGCGGCGTACCTGCTCGTCACGGTCGCCGACCTCGGCGTCGAGATCGGTTCGACGTTCGTCACCGGGCGCACCGCCGAGCGGATCATGGTCTCGCTGCGGGTCCGCATCTGGGCGCAGCTGCAACGGCTCTCGCTGGACTACTACGAGCGGGAGCGTGCGGGCCGGATCATGACCCGGATGACCACCGACGTCGACCAGTTCGAGTCCCTGGTCAGCAACGGGCTGCTGAACGCCCTGGTCGCGGTGGCGACCTTCGTCGGGGTCGGCGTCACCCTCGTGGTCGTCGACTGGGAGCTCGGGCTGATCACCCTCTCGGTGGTGCTGCCGCTGGCGGTGGCCACGCAGTGGTTCCGGCGCCGCACCAGCGTGCTCTACGACGAGGCGCGCGAGCGGATCGCGATCGTCAACGCCGACTTCCAGGAGAGCCTGTCCGGCGTCCGGGAGTCGCAGGCGTTCGTGCACGAGGCGACGACGAGCGCACGGTTCCACCGCTACGGCCAGGACTACTTCGACAGCCGTGCCTCCGCGCAGCGGCTGGTCGCGACGTACTTCCCCTTCGTGCAGCTCCTCTCCGCCGTGGCCGACGCCCTGGTGCTCGGCGTCGGTGCCCGCCTGATCGAGGACGGTGACCTGACCACCGGTGCGCTGATCGCCTTCCTGCTCTACATCGACCTGTTCTTCTCCCCGATCCAGCAGCTGTCGACGGTCTTCGACTCCTGGCAGCAGACCCGGGTCTCGGTGGCGCGGATCTCCGAGCTGATGGCGCAGACCTCGATCACGCCCGAGCCGGCGGACCCGGTGGTGCTGGACCGGGTCAGCGGTCAGGTCGCGTTCGACGACGTGGAGTTCGGCTACCCGGGATCGGCGGCCGGCCTCGCCCTGCGCGGCATGACGCTGCGCATCGCCCCGGGGGAGACCGTGGCCCTGGTCGGGGAGACCGGGGCCGGCAAGTCGACGGTGCTCAAGCTGATCGCCCGCTTCTACGACCCGGTCGACGGCGCGGTGCTCTTCGACGGGCACGACCTGCGTCGCCTCGACCTGCCCGGCTTCCGGTCCCACCTGGGCTACGTCCCCCAGGAGGCGTTCCTGTTCAGCGGCTCGGTGCGCGACAACATCGCCTACGGCCGTCCGTCGGCCACCGACGAGGACGTCGAGGCGGCGGCGCGCGCGGTCGGGGCCCACGACGTGGTCGCCACCCTCCCGGGTGGCTACCTCACCGACCTCGCCGAGCGCGGCAGCTCGTTGTCCTCGGGGCAGCGCCAGCTGATCGCGCTGGCGCGGGCGCAGCTCGCCGACCCGGCGCTGATGCTGCTCGACGAGGCGACCTCCAACCTCGACCTGTCCACCGAGTCACGGGTGAACGCGGCCATGGCCGCCGTCGCCCACGGGCGCACCACGATCGTCATCGCGCACCGGTTGCAGACCGCGCGCGTCGCCGACCGGATCGCGATGATGGAGGCCGGCCGGGTGGTGGAGGTGGGCAGCCACGACGAGCTGGTCGCGCTGGGCGGCAGCTATGCGCGGATGTGGCGGGCGTTCGAGACCGTGGCCGGCGGCGCTTCGAAGGGCGCTCCCGCCTGACGACGGGCGGGGACGGTCCGCCACCTGGCACCGGGCTCGGTGAGGGCCGCGGTGTCGGGGTACGGTGCTCTCGATTTCGCCGCGGGAGCACGTCAGCTGCGTGCGGCCGGACAGGACGAGGGACCCCGGACGAGACATGCAGCCTCCGACCGACACGAACGGTTTTGTGCCCCAGCAGTGGCGGTTCGAGCTACCTGCCTCTGGTGACGTCGACGCCGCCGCTCTCGTGCTGCACCTCGCCGCCGAGCTGAACTCCCAAGCCGACCTGCCCAGCGTCCTGCAGACCGTCACGGACACCGCCACCACGCTGTCGGGTGCACGGTTCGGGGCGTTCTTCTACAACGCGTCCAACGAGACGGGCTTGTCGTACGTCCTGCACGTGATCTCCGGCGTCGACGCGGCGAGCTTCTTCTCGCTGCCGTCGCCGCGGATCACCGCCCTGTTCGAGCCCACCTTCACCGGCCAGGGGTCCGTGCGCAGCGACGACGTCGCCACGGACCCCCGCTTCTCCGGCTTCCCGGCCAACCACCTGCCGGTGCGGAGCTATCTGGCCACCCCAGTGGTCGGGCGCGAGGGCGCCGTGATCGGGGCCCTGCTGCTCGGGCACTCGGACCCGGCAATGTTCACCGAGACCTCGGAGCGGGCGGTCCAGCTGGTGGCCGCGCACGCGGCGGTCGCCGTGGAGAACGCCCGGCTGTTCACCGAGCAGAACGCCGCGCTCGAGCTCGCCGAGGAGCGCGCGCAGAGCCTGGAGCTGCTCCAGGAGGTCACCTCGCGGCTGGCGGGCATGTTCAGCCTCGACGACGCCATCGACGCCCTGGTCGACACCCTGGTCACCCACCTGGGGATCGAGCGGATGGGCCTCTACCGACTCGAGGGCGACGTCCTGCGTGCCATGCGTGCTCGGGAGATCCCCGCGAACGACGCGGACGCCCTGCCCTGGACCGCCTTTGTCGACCTGTCCGGCGAGCCCGACGGCCTGCGCGCCTCCCTCGGGCTCGGCGGCCAGGACCTCGCGCACTTCGCCTCGATCCCGTTGTCGGCGCCCACGCTGGCCCGCGAGGCACTGCGCACGGGGAAGGTCGTCGCGGTCGCCGACCGCGACCAGTTCCTCGCCGGCTATCCGGAGCTGGCGCGGGCGATGCCGAACGTGCACGCGGCGGTCGCCGTGCCCCTGCGGGTGTTCGGGAGCGACCACGGCTCGCTCACCCTGACGTGGCTGCACCCGATGAGGTTCAGTCCCGCGCGCCGACGGCTGATGGAGGCCGTCGGCGAGCAGCTGTGCTCGACGTTGGAGCGCATCGACCTGTTCACGTCCGCCGCACACGCACGCTCCGAGCTGCGCCGGCACGTCGACGAGCTCACCGACGCCTCGCAGACCCTGCAGCGCTCTTTCCTGCCCGAGGAGCTGCCGACCTCGGACGTGGTGGAGGTCGCGGTCCGCTACGCGCCCGGCGCCAAGAACGCCGAGGTGGGTGGCGACTGGTACGACATGGTGGTCGCCCCGAGCGGCCGGGTGACCCTGGTCATCGGCGACGTCCAGGGGCACAGCTTCTCGGCCGCCGCGGTGATGGGTCGGGTGAGCGCCGCCCTGCACGCCTACCTGCTCGAGGGACACCAGCTGGACGTCGCGCTGACCCGGGTCAACCCGATCGTGGAGCAGTCCGGGCTGCTGGTCACCTGCTGCCTGGTCTCCCTGGACCCCCGGACCGGCGAGATGACGATCGCGCGGGCCGGGCACCCGGTCCCGGTCTACCGCCGCGGCGACCTCGTCGGCCAGATGCCCGAGGAGGGTGGGGGACCGCCCCTGGGGGTCTTCGGCCCGGACGCCCGCTGGGAGGTCCGCAACGGGTGGGCCCAGCCCGGCGACCGGCTGCTGCTGTTCACCGACGGGCTGATCGAGCGCAGCGACGTCGACATGGACACGCAGCTGGAGTCGCTGGTCGAGCTGATGGCTGCGCAGGGCGACGCCCGTCTCGACGAGGCGGCCGACACGATCCTGTCGAAGATGGCTCCCGCACGGGGCGACGACGTGGCGCTGCTCGTGGCCGACTACAGCGGCATCGCGGGCTCCCCGAAGCGGCGGTCCGTGGCCAGCCTGGTCGTGGCCGACCTGGCCTCGGTGGCCGAGGCACGGCAGTTCACCACCAGGGTGCTGCGCGACTGGAGCCTCGAGGGCGCCGTCGACATCGCGACGCTGCTGGTCAGCGAGCTGGTCACCAACGCCCTCCTGCACACCCAGGGCCCGGCGACGCTGGAGCTGGTGCCCGCGGGTGACCGGGTCCGGATCCACGTCAGCGACCCCGTCGCGCACGGTCCTGAGGCCCAGGGCGCCGACCTGGAGTCCGAGCACGGTCGCGGCGTGATGCTCGTGGAGGCGATGGCCCTCGACTGGGGCGTGGACCCGCACGGCGCCGGCAAGCTGGTCTGGGCCGAGGTCGCGACCACCTGACCGGCCGCGTCTCCGGGACGGATAGTCCCGGCCGTTTCGCAGGCTTCTCGACGCGCCGGGATGCTATTCCTTCGGGACTATCCCGTGGCTGGGGTGCGCTGCAGCAGGTGCGCCGACAGCGCTCCGGGCCCGCTCATCTCAGCTGGTACGTCGCGATGCTGGCTGCCACGTAGTGGCAGATGAAGGCGGCGATGGTGAAGGTGTGGAAGACCTCGTGGAAGCCGAACCAGGTGGGGAAGGGGTTGGGGCGGCGGAGGCCGTAGACCAGGCCGCCGAGGGTGTAGAGGCCACCGCCGACCGCGATCAGGGTGATCACCGCGGGGCCGGCGCCGGAGAAGTCGCGGGCGTAGAAGATCGCCACCCAGCCGAGGGCGAAGTAGATCGGCGTGTAGACCCACCGCGGGGCGTCGGTCCAGAAGATCCGGAAGGCCACACCCAGCACGGCGCCGGACCAGACGATGATCAGCAGCCCGACCCGGGCGCTCCCGTGCAGCAGGATCAAGGTGAACGGCGTGTAGGAGCCCGCGATCAGCAGGTAGATGTTCGAGTGGTCGAAGCGCCGGAGGAACGCCCAGGTCTTCTGCGACCAGTTGCCGCGGTGGTAGATCGCCGAGACGGTGAACAGCAGCAGGGCGGTGAAGGCAAAGATGGCCGAGCCGATGCGCGTGGTCAGGGTGGGGGACAGCGCGATCAGCACGATCCCCGCGGCGAGAGCGAGAGGCACCGTGCTGGCGTGCAGCCAACCGCGCAGCTTGGGCTTGACCTCGTCCTTGACGTAGCGGACCTTGGCGCGCACCTGGTCCGCAGCGTCGTGGGCGTTCTCGACGATGCGCTCGGGGAGGGGGTGCTCGGGATCCACGAGCACAAACTACCGGGGTCGTCTGTGCGTGGATCCCGAACACCGGTGGGGAGGAGTGCGGGATCACAGCGAGGACGGCCGGTACAGTCACCCGGGTGGCGGACTGGAAACGCGGACTCCGGCGGGTGCTCTATCCGGCCTACGAGGCGCGGGTCGTTCGCAGGCTCCCCGGGTCGCGGCTCCCGAAGCACGTCGGGGTGATGCTCGACGGCAACCGGCGCTGGGCCAAGGCCGTCGGCGCGGACACTGCGCAGGGGCATCGCGCGGGGGCCGCCAACATCGAGCCGCTGCTCGGCTGGTGCGAGGAGATCGGCGTCGAGGTGGTCACCTTGTGGCTGCTCTCCACCGACAACCTGAACCGCCCGCAGGCCGAGCTCGAGCCGCTGCTCGGGATCATCGGTGACGCCGTCGAGACCCTCGCCGAGCAGCGCCGCTGGCGGCTGCACCCCGTCGGCGCGCTCGACCTGCTGCCGGCCGACGTGGCCGAGCGGCTCAAGGAGGCGGCCGAGTCCACGCGCGAGGTCGACGGGCTGCTGGTCAACATCGCGGTCGGATACGGCGGCCGCCGGGAGATCGCCGACGCCGTCCGCTCGCTGCTCCACGAGCACGCCGGCAAGGGCACCACGCTCGAGGAGCTCGCGGACGTCCTCGACGTCGAGCACATCGCCCAGCACCTCTACACCAAGGGCCAGCCCGACCCCGACCTCGTCATCCGCACGAGCGGCGAGCAGCGCCTCGGCGGCTTCCTGCTGTGGCAGAGCGCACAGAGCGAGTTCTACTTCTGCGAGGCCTACTGGCCCGACTTCCGTCGCGTCGACTTCCTCCGCGCCGTGCGGGCGTATGCCGAGCGCGAGCGCCGTTACGGCTCCTGACGGACCGCCGGGACCACCTGCTCGCTGATCAGTCGCAGGCTCTCCCACGAGGGCTCGGCCGGGAGGCCCGAACCGGGTGACGAAGGAGACCATGCTCAGACGGTCACGGAGGGCGCGAGCTTGCGCGTCAGGAAGGCCACCTGGTGGGCCACGGCCGAGTCGAACCATTCCTTGCCGGGCCACACGTCGAAGTGGTCGCAGGGCGTCGCCGCCCGGAAGTGCCAGGCGACGCCCGCGGAGGTGAAGGTGAGCTGCTCGTGGATCATGAACCGTCCTCGTCAGGGGTGGTGCCGTAGATGGTGCGCAGCCAGATCGTGCTCAGCGCGTCGACCTGCTGGTCCAGGGTGAGGGTGCTGCCCAGGGCGATCCGCTCGAGCATCCGGTCGTTGAGCTCGAGCAGCACGGTGGCGAGCACGACGGTGTCGGGCCCACCCGGTGCGTGTCCCGCGTCGCGCTCGCGCTGGATCACGTCGGCGAGCGGCTGCACGAAGGACTGCCGGTCGGCCTCCCACATCGTGCGGACGGCCTCGCTGGTCGCCCGGGCCTCGAGCATCGCCGCGAACAGGTGGGCGTGCCGGTCGAGGGCCCCGAACAGCTCGCGCAGCATCCTCTCGATCCGGGTGGCCGGGGTCCCCTCGGTCACGGAGAGGAGGCCGGCCGCGACGGAGATCTCGTCGTACATCTCCTCCATCAGGGCGGCGACCGCGACGGCCTTGTTCTCGAAGTAGAAGTAGAAGGCCGACCTCGTCACGCCCGCACGCCGGGAGATGTCTGCGATGTTGATCGACTCCAGGCTGCTCTCCTGGAGGTGGTGGTCCAGGGACTCGAGCAGGGCCGCCCGCCGCTGGTCGCCCTTCTGCGGTGGCCGTCGGTCCCGGGTGCCGGTGGCGCGGCTCACCGAGCATTCCCCGTAAGCAGCGGCGCGCCGTGCCCGGTCGCGCGCCGCAGCCCCGCGGGGAGCCCCTTGGTGCGCATGTCGTGCTCATAGATGAAGTAGTCGACCTGCTGGGTGTGCCGCGACCAGCCGCGCCTGGCACTCCACGAACGGGAACAGCGTCGGCGTGGACTGGGCGAAGCCGACGAGGACGAGGTCGTCGAGGGGGCGCTCACCCGATGCATCCTCTGGCACGTGTCGATTCTGATCAACACCTGTGAACGATCGGGTCGCGGGTGCTTGGGTTCGACCAGGGGCTGAGCGTTGCTCGTGACGTCCGTGTGTCGTTCACCTCGGGTTCGGGCGTGTCGACCCGGAACGGTTGATCGGCGGACGTACTTTTCAGACATCGACCTGCGGGGAAGCAGGTCGTACCAGGAGGCGAAGTTCGTGAGAGATCACGACCACTGCACCAGTGGAGGTCACCACTCAGACCTCCGACGCCTGTCCCGGTCCGTGTACACCTGCTAGCGGACCGGGGCGCATGAGTGCGCGCACCGGTCACAAGGGGAACCAGTGGCAACAGCGAAGCGCGCACCCGTCCAGACCTCCGCTCGTGCGAAGGCCCAGCACTCCGGTCGCCGGACCTACGTCGTCGACACTTCCGTGTTGCTGGCCGACCCGGGTGCGTTGAAACGGTTCGCGGAGCACGAGGTCGTCCTCCCGGTCGTGGTGATCACCGAGCTGGAGGGGAAGCGGCACCACCCCGAGCTCGGCTACTTCGCCCGGTCCGCGCTGCGGATGCTGGACGAGCTCCGGGTGGAGGCCGGACGCCTCGACGAGCCGGTGCCCGTGGGCGACCAGGGCGGCACGATCCGCGTCGAGCTGAACCACACCGACCCCGAGTCGCTGCCCTCCGGCTTCCGCCTCGGCGACAACGACACCCGCATCCTGGCGGTGGCCTGCAATCTCGCCGACGAGGGCTACGCGGTCACGCTGATCTCCAAGGACCTGCCGCTGCGGATCAAGGCCTCGGCCGTCGGCCTGGACGCCGAGGAGTACCGCGGTGAGCAGATCCACGAGTCGGACGCCGGCTGGACCGGGATGACGGAGGTCGACGTCAGCGGCGCCGACCTCGACGAGCTGTACGACGACCAGGTGATCGACCTCGCCGAGGCCCGTGACCTGCCCTGCCACACCGGCCTGGTGATGATGTCCGACCGGGGGAGCGCGCTGGGCCGGGTGAAGGCCGACAAGCGGGTGCACCTGGTCCGCGGCGACCGGGAGGCGTTCGGCATCCACGGCCGCTCCGCCGAGCAGCGGATCGCCCTGGACCTGCTGCTCGACCCCGACATCGGGATCGTGTCGCTGGGTGGCCGCGCCGGCACCGGCAAGTCGGCGCTCGCGCTGTGCGCCGGGCTGGAGACGGTGCTGGAGCGTCGTACGCACAAGAAGGTGGTGGTCTTCCGGCCGCTGTTCGCCGTCGGTGGCCAGGAGCTCGGCTACCTGCCCGGCAGCGAGTCCGAGAAGATGTCACCCTGGGGCCAGGCGGTCTTCGACACGCTGGGCGCGATCACCACCTCCGACGTCGTCGATGAGGTCCTCGACCGCGGCATGCTCGAGGTGCTCCCGCTGACCCACATCCGCGGACGCTCGCTGCACGACGCCTTCGTGATCGTCGACGAGGCGCAGTCGCTGGAGCGCAACGTGCTGCTGACCGTGCTCTCGCGCATCGGCGCCAACTCCAAGGTGGTGCTCACCCACGACGTGGCCCAGCGCGACAACCTGCGCGTCGGCCGCCACGACGGGGTGGTCGCGGTCGTCGACCGCCTCAAGGGCCACCCGCTGTTCGCCCACGTCACCCTGACCCGCTCCGAACGCTCCCCGATCGCCGCACTGGTCACGGAGATGCTGGAACACATGACGATGTGAGCTGGGCGTGCGCGTGAGCGCGGGGAAACCTGCACTTCCGTGTTGCGCTCACGCACCTCCAGGCGTGACCTCAGGCGGCGTGAACGAGGTCACGCGGGTTACCGGGTGGTTCAACTTGCAACTGCCGGGGGGATGGGGGAGGGTGATTGGACTTCCTCGTAACGCTCCGCGCTTCCCCCCAGCACGTTGAGCGTGCATGACGTCCATGTCGTCAACGCTAGGGTTCACCTTGTCTGAGAAGCATGTCGCCAAGCACCGCAGCACGCCCGCAACACCGCTGCACTCCCGCCTCGGCCGCCACCTGCGTCGCGCCGCGCTCCTCTCCGGAGTGGCTGTCGCCGCCACCGGCCTGGCCGTCTCCTCGGGGGTGCTGGCCAAGACCTCGCCCGTCGACGGCTCCGCAGCGGCGTCGCTGTCCGCCGCGACCCCGGTCAAGAAGCTGAGCCAGTCTGACCTGGCCGAGCGCGAGCAGCGCGCCTCCCGCTCCGTCGACGACCGTCGCCCGGTCACCGACGTGGCCAAGGCCCGGGCGCTGTCCAACGACTCGGGACGTGCGGTCACCAAGACCGAGGACCTCAGCAAGGCCGACCCCAAGACGCTGGCCAAGGCGCTGATGCCGGAGTTCGGCATGTCCAGCTCGCAGTTCGGCTGCCTGGACAACATCTGGTCGCAGGAGTCCGGCTGGAACGTGCACGCCGACAACCCCTCGTCCTCCGCCTACGGCATCCCGCAGGCGCTGCCGGGCTCGAAGATGTCCTCGGCCGGCCCCAACTGGGAGTCCAACGCCGAGACCCAGATCCGCTGGGGCCTGGGCTACATCAAGAGCCGCTACGGCTCGGCCTGCTCCGCCTGGTCGTTCAAGCAGGGCGCGGGCTGGTACTGAGCCGGCGCCGATGAGTTCGTCGCCTGGCTGAGGTCGACACCGGCATGACCGTCTCGATGATCCCTGCCGGTGAGGCCCAGCTCTGCGTGGAGACCTTCGGCCGACGCGAGGACCCCGCGCTGCTGCTGATCGGCGGCGCGACGTCCTCGATGGACTACTGGGAGTCGGACCTCTGCCGACGGCTCGCGGAGGCGGGCAGGTACGTCGTCCGCTACGACCACCGGGACACGGGCCAGTCCACCAGCTCTCCGGTGGGGGAGCCGGGCTACACGATCGACGACCTCTCGGACGACGTCCTGCGGGTGCTCGACGGACTCGGCGTCGGCCGCGCGCACCTGGTCGGGCTCTCGATGGGCGGCGGGCTGGCCCAGGGCCTGGCCGTGTCGCACCCGGAGCGGGTGCTCAGCCTGACGCTGGTGGCCACCACCTGCGCGTTCGAACGGGTCGGGACCGCCCCGCTGCCACCGCCCGAGGCGCGGGTCGCGGACACGTTCTCCCAGTCGACGCCGGACGTCGACTGGTCCGACGAGGAGGCCGTCGTGCAGGGCAACGTCGACGCGCTCCGACCCTTCGCCGGGTCCCTGTGGGACGAGGACGCGGTGCGCGCCGTGAGCCGGGTCGTCGTACGGCGCACCCGCGACATGGCCGCCAGCGTGAGCAACCACTGGGTGGTCATCGGTGGTGACGGTGAGCCGGACCCGCACACGATGGGGGAGATCGACGTACCGACGCTGGTCCTGCACGGCACCGAGGACCCGCTGCTCCCGCTGCCGCATGGGGAGGCGCTGGCGGCCGAGATCCGCGGCGCGACGCTGCTGCGGCTGGAGGGCATGGGCCACGAGGTGCCGCCGCGCCAGCTGTGGGACACGGTCGTCCCCGCGCTCGTCGAGCACACGGCGCGCTAGCTCAACGCGGAGGAGTCACTCCGAGCGCGTCATCGTGCGTACGTCGAGAGCCTCGTCCATCTGCTCCTCGGTGAGGTCGCCGCGGTCGACGTACCCCATCTCGAGCACCTGCTCCCGGATCGTGCGGCCCTCCTTGAGGGCGCTCTTCGCGACCTTGGAGGCCTCCTCGTAGCCGATGTACTTGTTCAGCGGCGTGACCACCGACGGCGAGGACTCGGCGTAGGTCAGGCAGCGGTCGACGTCGGCCGTGATGCCGTCGATGCACCGGTGGGCGAGCAGCGGCGCGACGTGCGCGAACAGCCGGATGGACTCGAGCAGGTTGCGTGCCATCACCGGCATCATCACGTTCAGCTCGAAGCTGCCGCTCGCGCCGCCGACCCCCACGGTCGCGTCGTTGCCGATCACCTGGGCGCACACCATCAGCGTCGCCTCGGGCAGCACCGGGTTCACCTTGCCGGGCATGATGCTCGACCCGGGCTGGAGGTCGGGCAGGTGGATCTCGGCCAGCCCGGTGGTCGGGCCGGAGGACATCCAGCGCAGGTCGTTGCAGATCTTGGTGAGGCCCACCGCGATCGTGCGCAGCTGGCCGGAGAGCTCGACGAGCGCGTCCTGGCTGCCCTGCGCCTCGAAGTGGTTGCGGGCCTCGGTGAACGGCAGCCCGGTCTCCTCGGCGATGTCGGCGATGACCCGCTCGGCGAAGCCGTCGGGGGTGTTGATCCCGGTGCCGACCGCGGTGCCGCCGAGGGGGAGCTCGGCGACGCGGGGGAGCGTCGACTCGAGGCGCTCGATGCCCATCCGGATGATGGCCGCGTACCCACCGAACTCCTGGCCCAGCATCACCGGCGTCGCGTCCATCAGGTGCGTGCGACCCGACTTCACGACCGACTTGAACTCGACGGCCTTGGCCTCCAGCGACGTGGCCAGCACGTCGAGGGCCGGGATCAGGTCGGCCTTGGTCGCCTCGGCGGCCGCGATGTGGATCGAGGTGGGGAAGGTGTCGTTGCTCGACTGGCTGGCGTTGACGTGGTCGTTGGGGTGCACGTCGGTGCCGGCACGGGCCGACAACGAGGCCAGCACCTCGTTCATGTTCATGTTGGAGCTGGTGCCCGAACCGGTCTGGAAGACGTCGATCGGGAACTCGGCGTGGTGGGCGCCACCGATGATCTCGTCGGCCGCGGCGGCGATCGCGGCGGCCTGCTCGTCGGCGATGATCCCGAGCTCGGCGTTGATCTTCGCCGCCGACTTCTTCACCCGGGCGATGGCCACGATGTGCGCGGGCTCGAGGGTGGTGCCGCTGATCGGGAAGTTCTCGACGGCCCGCTGGGTCTGGGCTCGCCACAGCGCGTCCTTGGGCACCTCGATGTCGCCCATGCTGTCGTGTTCGGTGCGGGTCTCGGAAGTCATGAGGCTGACGTTACCGAGCCTCGGTGGCGCGGCGCCTCCCGGTCCGGCCACCGGCACTCAGGAGTCGAGCGTCCGCAGGGGCGTCCCGGCCTGCCAGGCGGCGATGTCCTCGACCGCGTCCTCGTAGAAGACCCGGTAGGTGCCGGTGGTCACGTAGCCGGTGTGCGGGGTGAGCACGGCGTTCCCGAGTCCCCGGAGCGGGTGGTCGACCGGAAGCGGCTCCTCGTCGTACACGTCCAGGCCCGCGCCGGCGATCGTGCCGTCCCGCAGGGCCGCGACCAGCGCGGCCTCGTCGACCAGCGGGCCGCGCGAGGTGTTCACCAGCACGGCGCTGCGCTTCATCAGCCCGAGCTCACGGGCGCCGACGATGCCGCGCGTGCGGTCGCTCAGCCGGAGGTGCAGCGAGACCGCGTCGGCCCGTTCGAGGAGGACGTCCTTCGACGCCACCGGCTCGACGCCCAGGGAGCGGGCCAGGTCGGGGTCGAGGTTCTCCGACCACGCGATCACGTCCATCTCGAAGGCCAGCGCCACGCGCGCGACCCGCTGCCCGAGCCGGCCCAGGCCGACCAGCCCCAGGGTCGCGCCGCCCAGGTCGGCCCCGGGCAGGACGTCCTCCTGCCACCGACCCGCCGTGAGCTCCCGGTCGGAGTGGGGGACGCGACGGAGCACGGCCAGCAGCAGGGCCCAGGTCAGCTCGGCGGCCGCGCCCGGTACGCCTCCGGTGCCGCAGACCGTGACCCCGCGCGCCGCGGCCGCGGCGACGTCGATCGAGGCGTTCACCATGCCGGTGGTGACCAGCAGGCGCAGGGCGGGCAGCTGCTCCAGCAGGGCGGCGTCGACGGCGGTCCGCTCGCGCATCGCCACGACCACCTCGGCGTCCTGCAGCCGCGCCACCAGGGCGTCTCCGGTGAGGTGCTCGGCGACGAAGTCCGTCTCCGCGCCCAGCCGGTCCCACCCGGCGTACGACGCGGCGACCTGCTGGTAGTCGTCGAGCACCACGATCCTCATGTTCGCGACGCTACCGAAGAGTCAGGCACGGGCGAGGTAGAGGAGGTAGTGCTCGGGGCGTTCCTGGAGCAGCACGTCATGGCTCTGCTCGGTGCAGTTGCCGAACACCTCCTCCATCACGGCCGTGAGCTCCGGGGCCGGACTGGCTGACCAGATCACGAGAGCCCCACCAGGGTTGAGGATTCTCCGCACACTGGTGAGGAAGGCCCGTTCGTAGATGCCGGCGTTGGCGTCGTACACCAGGAAGCCGGGGCCGTTGTCGACGTCGAGCAGCACGAGGTCGTACGTCGAGGTGGCCTCGGCGACCGCCACCATGATGTCTGCGTTGACGACGTGCACGCGACGGTCGGCCAGCACCGCCGGGCCGTGCGGGACGGTGCCGTCGCGCATCCACCCGACCAGCGCCTCCTCGATCTCGACGACCTTCACCTGCTCGACACGGTGGTCGGCCAGGACGCGTTGCGTGGTGTACCCGAGCCCGAGCCCGCCGACCACCACGTCGCGCGGGTCCTCGACCAGCTCGAGCGCCGCTCCGGCCAGCTCGATCTCCGACGTGGTCTCCCGCGTGTCCATCACGAACACCCCGTTGACGCGCAGCTCCAACGTGTCGGCGGCGCGCTCCTCGACCCGACGGCGCAGCACCACCTCCCCGCGCTCGGACTCGGCCCGCGCGACCTCGACGTACTCCGTCATCCGGTTGCCTCGCCTCCCTGGTGCGTCATGGGTAGGGCGTGCCGGCGCACGCCCCGCAGAGGGTGGTCCCCCGACCGTCGCGTGGCCCTGGTTTCGAGACACTCGCTGACGCTCGTCCTCAACCACCGTAAGTGGCCAGGGTGCCCGAGCGACGGATGACGTCCGCGGGGAGGGGTACTGGGCCCTGCGCACCCGCCCGGGGTGCCGACCCAGGAAGGACGTGCCATGAGCGACAGCGACCACGAGGGCCAGGTCTCCGAGGCGTCGAGCCTGGAGGGTGCGGACGAGCCGATCCAGCCCGACCAGGCCGTGGCGGGGGCCCCCGACGCCGAGAGCGGCGAGACCCAGGAGGGCAAGGCGGGGCCGAACGCGCGCACCGGAGGCGAGGAGTCGGAGTACACCGACGACTCCTCGGACCAGGCCGCCACCCACGACTGAGGCCGGTGACGGGCACGAGCGTGCCCGGTTGCTGACCGAGTCGGCCGCCGGGCGCTCGAGCCCTGTCCCGCATCTCCTCCGACCCGTAGTGTGATCCGAGTCACAACCACCCTTACAACGGATCGTCCGGCACGTTCCTGCCGGTGAGGAGATGAATGTTTCATGGCTACCGTCACGTTCGAAAAAGCTCAGCGTTGGTATCCGGGCATGGACAAGCCCGCGGTCCCCGGCATCGACCTGGAGATCAAGGACGGTGAGTTCATGGTCCTGGTCGGGCCCTCCGGGTGCGGGAAGTCCACCACCCTGCGGATGCTCGCCGGGCTCGAGGAGGTCAACGACGGCAAGATCTTCATCGGTGACAAGGACATCACCAGGCTGCCACCCAAGGACCGCGACATCGCGATGGTCTTCCAGAACTACGCGCTCTACCCGCACATGACGGTGGCCGAGAACATGGCCTTCTCGCTGAAGATGGCGAAGATGCCGGCCGACCAGCGCAAGAAGGCGGTCGAGGAGGCGGCGCGGATCCTCAACCTGACCGAATACCTCGAGCGCAAGCCCAAGGCCCTCTCCGGCGGCCAGCGCCAGCGAGTCGCCATGGGTCGTGCGATCGTGCGCAAGCCGCAGGTGTTCTGCATGGACGAGCCGCTGTCCAACCTGGACGCGAAGATGCGCGTGCAGACCCGCACCGACATCGCCAAGCTCCAGTCCGACCTCGGCGTCACCACCGTCTACGTCACCCACGACCAGGTCGAGGCGATGACGATGGGCGACCGGGTCGCGGTGATGAAGGACGGCTACCTCCAGCAGGTCGACACCCCGCTGAACCTCTACGACCGCCCGGTGAACCTGTTCGTGGCCGGCTTCATCGGCTCACCACAGATGAACCTGATCGGTGCCACCGCCGTCGACGGCCAGGCCAAGATCGGTGGCTACCTCGTGCCGGTCGACGACCTCGCCGCGCAGCGGATCAAGGGCAACATCGTGGTCGGCGTACGACCCGAGTCCTGGCGCCAGGTCAGCGCCGACGACGGCGGCCTCCCGGTCACCGTGACGGTGGTCGAGGAGCTCGGCTCGGACGCGTTCGTCTACGGGACCAGCGCCGTCGACGGCACCCCCCACCAGGTGATCGTGCGCGTCGCCGGGCGCGACACCGTGCACAAGGGCGACGTGATCCACGTGACCACCGATCCGAGCAGCGTCCACGTCTTCGACGCGGACACCGGGGAGCGGCTCAGCGCCTGAGGTTCTGCCTCTGCGGTCGGGTCGGTCGGTTCAGGCCGACCGACCCGGCTCGGAGGCCTGGCTCGACCGGTCCGCCGTACGCCGGATGATGTCAACGAAGGTCTCGAAGAGCTCGACCGGCATGTCGTGGCCCATCCCGTCGATGACCAGCAGCTCGGCGCCCGGGATGGCCCGTGCCGTGGCCCGCCCGCCGGAGACGTGAACCATCTTGTCGGCGGAGCCGTGCACCACCGCGGCGGGCATGCGCAGCCCGGACAGGGCGTGCGACCGGTTGGGCTGATTGAGGATCGCGAGCATCTGCCGCATCACACCGCTGGCGGAGGCGCCGCGGTCGAAGGTCTCCTCGGCCCGGGCGCGCACCTGCTCGTCGGTCTGCGGGAAGCCCGGCGAGCCGATCACCTTCCACATCTTGGCCGAGCTGGCGACGTACGCCTCGCGGCCGGCGCCGCGGTTGGCCAGCAGCATCGGCAGCAGCGACGGATGCTGCCAGCCGACCGTGCGCTTGCCCAGCGTCGACATGATCGAGGTCACCGAGCGGATCCGGGTCGGCTGGTTGATCGCCATGGTCTGCACGATCATGCCGCCCATGGAGACCCCGGCGATGTGCGCGCTGTCCCAGCCGAGGTGGTCCATCAGGCCGAACGCGTCCGCCGCCATGTCGTCGAGCGTGTAGGGGACCCGGCCGCCGCGGCCCAAGAACGACTTCACCAGAGCGCTGCGGGAGACCCGCCCCTTCACCCTGGTCGAGCGGCCCGTGTCGCGGTTGTCGTAGCGCACCACGAAGAAGCCCGCCTCGGCGAGCATCGTGCAGAAGTCCGCGTCCCACCAGGTCATCGGCCCGCCCAGGCCCATCACCAGGACCAGCGGATCGCCCTCGGGAGCCCCGAAGGTCTGGTAGCACAGCTCCACCCCGGGTGCCACGGGCGCGAACAGCTCTTTCGAGACGGCGATCGACATGTATGACCCTAAATAGTCGAAATGTGGAAACTTGCAGGAAATACGGCTGAAGTCTGGATGACAACGCTACCGTCCAAGGGTGAACTCACCGATCGGGTCGTTCCTGGCGCCCCCAGGATTCGACGGTCCCAGCGGCCTTCGTGCCCTGGCCCGTGAGACGAGCACCCTCACCGAGGGGGCCCGCCTGTTCCGCCGTGCGCGCTCGGACCGGCACGCGCGCGCCAGGCTGCCGTACGCCGGTAGCCACCGCGTCCCCGCCCACGACCCGGTCCTGCTGGTCCCGGGCTTCATGGCCTTCGACGGCACCCTGAGGGGGATGTCGGTCTTCCTGCGCAACCAGGGCTTCCGCACCTACCGCTCGCAGATCATGCTCAACGTGGGTTGCACCCGGGAGGCCGCCGACCGCCTCGAGGGACGCGTCGAGGCCATCGCGACCAAGCGGAACCGCAAGGTGACGATCGTGGGGCACAGCCTCGGGGGCATGCTCGCCCGTGGCCTGGCCGCCCGCCGACCCGACCTGATCGAGGGCATCGTCAGCCTGGGAAGCCCCGTGCTCGCCCCGGGCGCGATCCACAAGGTGCTGGCCTGGGACGCCCAGATGCTCGCCAAGCTCACCCGCGCCGGCTTCGGCGGGATGATGAGCGCCGACTGCTTCGGCGGCGAGTGCGCGCGGCTGTCCTTCGAGGAGAGCCACGTCCCGCTGCACCCCGAGGTGGCGTTCACCGCGATCTACAGCAAGCGGGACGGCATCGTGGACTGGCGTGCGTGTCTGGATCCCGCGGCCCTGCAGGTCGAGGTACGCACCAGTCACTGCGGGATGGCCGTGGACCCGATCGTGATGGACCACGTGCTGACCGCGCTGCGTGACCAGCAGGTCAGGCGGGCCACCCGGGAGGCAGCTCCTGCCGCCGAGGTGGGTTCGCTCCGCGTCGCTCACACGTGATCGCAGCGACCTCGATCGCACCACGCAGCAGCCGCTCGACGTCCGCGCCTTCCGCGGGAAGGCCCGGACCCGGCCGGCGGAAGGCGTCGAGGTCCCACAGCTGCGCCAGGGTGGCCGCCATGAAGGCGTCGCCGGCCCCGACCGTGTCCACGACCTCGGTCTGACGCGGCCGCGCGCCGAACTCGCCCTCCGGGGTGAACGCCGTCGCCCCGTCGGAGCCGCGGGTCAGCAGCACCAGCCGCGTGCGCTCACCCCGGAGCAGGGCGCGGGCGAAGTCGTCGGGGTCTGATCCCGGGTCGAGCAGGTCGGCGTCCTCGTCGCTGAGCTTGACCAGGGTGCAGCGCGCGGCCAGGTCCACGACCTGGCGCCGGGCCACGTCGCGGTCGTCGACGAAGGTCTCGCGCAGGTTGGCGTCGAAGCTCACGAACGTGTCGCGGGCGCACGCCTGCTCGACCAGGTCGAGCACGCTGTCCCGCCCCGGCTCCAGCAGCGTGCCGAGCGAGCCGACGTGCAGGGCGTGACACGGCGGCAGCTCCTGGCGCGGCAGGCTCCACTCGAGGTCGAAGTCATAGCTGGCTGCGCCGCTCTGGTTCAGGTGGGCGGTGGCGACCGACGTACGCCCGCTCGATGTGGGCACGGCGACGATCTCCGCGCCGCTCCCGGTGACGTGCTGCACCACCACCCCGCCACGCTCGTCGTGGCCGACCTGGCTGATCAGGGTGGCCGGGACCTCCAGCCGGGCGAGACCTACGGCCACGTTGAGCGGCGAGCCGCCGGGTGTCTCGCTGCTGTCCCCGTCGCTGTCGACGACGACGTCGACCAGCGCCTCGCCCGCCACCAGGATCACGGCGTGCTCAGCGGTCGTAGTCGACGTCGGCGTAGGCGCGCAGCTTGCTCAGCTTGTGCTCGGAGTGGATCGAGCGGATGGTGCCGCTGCGCGAGCGCATCACGAGCGAGTGGGTGGAGGCGCCGCCCGCCTTGTAGCGGACGCCCTGCATCAGCTCGCCGTCGGTGATGCCGGTGGCCACGAAGAAGCAGTCGTCGCCGGAGACCAGGTCGTCGGTGTAGAGAACTCGCTCGAGGTCGTGGCCCGCGTCGATGGCGCGCTGCTTCTCCTCGTCGTCCGTGGGCCACAGCCGGCCCTGGATGACGCCGTCGAGGCACTTCATCGCGCAGGCGGAGATGATCCCCTCCGGGGTGCCACCGATGCCGAGGAGCAGGTCGACGCCGGTGCCCTCGCGGGCCGCCATGATCGCGCCGGCCACGTCGCCGTCGGTGATGAACTTGATGCGGGCGCCGGTGGCGCGGATCTCGTCGACCATCGTCTGGTGGCGCGGCCGGTCGAGCACGACGACCGTCACGTCGCTGGGCTTGTTGCCCTTGGCCTTGGAGATCTGGTGGATGTTCTCAGACACCGGGTAGCGGATGTCGACCACGTCGGCGGCCTCGGGGCCGGTGACCAGCTTCTCCATGTAGAACACGGCCGAGGGGTCGTACATCGAGCCGCGCGGCGAGACCGCCAGGACCGCGATCGCGTTGGCCATCCCCTTGGCCGCCAGGGTGGTGCCGTCGATGGGGTCGACCGCGACGTCGCAGTGGGGGCCCTCGCCGTCGCCGACCGCCTCGCCGTTGAACAGCATCGGCGCCTAGTCCTTCTCGCCCTCACCGATGACGACCGTGCCACGCATGCCCACGGTGGAGATCAGCGTGCGCATCGCGTTCACCGCGACCCCGTCGGCGCCGTTCTTGTCGCCCTTGCCCACCCAGCGGCCCGCAGCCATCGCGGCGGCCTCCGTGACCCTGACCAGCTCGAGAGCCAGGTTGCGGTCGGGGAAGGACGGAGCGACGGACAGGGAGTCGGGGATGTGGCTCTCAGACATGGCACTGATCGTATCCTCCACGCCGGTTGGCAGGATGGGTCCATGACCGAGACGCAGGACCCCACTCCCACCGGCCCACCGGCTGGCGGGTCCGCCGGTGCCGCCGGCGGGCGCTACTCGCGCAGCTTCGGCGGGCTGGTGGGCGCCATGATCGTGATCGTGGTGGCGGTGCTGGCCTTCGCCGCGGTCAAGGCGCTGCTCGGTGACGACGAGGCCACGCCTGTCCAGGTCGTGGACTACTCGGGCCAGGTGACGGCCGCCCGGGCCGACCAGCAGCTCCAGATCCTGGTCCCGGACCCGCTGCCGAGCGGGTGGAAGGCGACCAGCGCGGCGTACATCCCGGGGGCGTCACCCTCCTGGCACCTCGGCATGCTGACCGACCAGGGCAAGTACGTCGGGATCGAGGAGGGTCGCTCGAGCATCGCGGACCTCGCCAGCGAGCACGTGGACGTCAACGCCGAGCGCGGGAAGGACGTCACCATCGACGGCCAGACCTGGCAGACCTGGACGGACTCGGGCGGGGACTACGCGGTGGCGCGCTCGTCGGGATCGGGCGCCAAGCCCGTCGAGGCCTGGCTGGTGGTCGGCACCGCCCCGGAGGCGACGATCCGGAAGCTCGCGGCCAGCCTCTCGAACAACTAGTCCTCGGACTCCGCGCCCATCGCCTCGTCGAGGCGGGCACGGGCGCCCTCGAGGGCGCGCTGGCAGACCTTGGCGAGCTCCTCGCCGCGCTCCCAGAGCGCGAGTGACTCCGCCAGGCTGGTGCCGCCCTGCTCGAGGGTGCGCACCACCTCGATCAGCTGGTCGCGGGCGTCCTCGTAGGAGAGGTCTGTCTCGCTGGCTGGCTCAGGCACGGTCGTCCTCTTCGTCGCTGTCGTCGGGCATCAGGTCGATCTGGTCGACCGTCGTCGTGGTGGCGCCGATGCGGCCGTCGGCCACCCGGATGTGGATCTGGTGCCCGGGCTCCAGCGTCGCAACGCTGGAGAGGGCCTGTCCCTGGTCGTCGGAGAGCACCGCGTAGCCGCGGCGCAGCGTGGCCAGCGGCGAGAGCGCCCGCACCCGGGCGATCTGGTGGACGAGGTCGTCGTCGCCGCGGTCGATCCGGTGCCGGAACGTACGCCGGGCCCGCTCGTGCAGGCCGTCCACCTCGGCGAGCCGCTCCACCAGCCCGGTGCGGGGGTCGGCGAGGACCGGGCGGGAGCGCAGCGAGGCCAGGAGATGGAGCTCTCGCTCGACGGCACCGCGGATGGCGACGCGGCCGCGCTCGCGCACCTGCAGAACCCGCTGGGCCTCCTCGGCCACGTCGGGCACCACCCGCTTGGCGGCGTCGGTCGGTGTCGAGGCCCGGACGTCGGCGACCAGGTCGAGGATGGGGGAGTCCGGCTCGTGCCCGATCGCCGAGACGACCGGGGTGGTGAGCGCGAAGACGGCCCGGATCAGCGTCTCGTCGGAGAACGGCAGCAGGTCCTCTACGGAGCCGCCGCCGCGCGCGACCACGATCACGTCCACGTCGGCGTCGCGGTCGAGCACCTGCACGGCCTCGATCACGTCCCGGGCGGCGTGCATGCCCTGCATCGCGGCGTACTTCACGGTGAAGCGCACGCCCGGCCAGCGCCGCCGGCCGTGCTCCAGGACGTCGCGCTCGGCCGCGGAGCTCTGCGCCGTCACCAGCCCGACGTTGCGCGGCAGGAACGGCAGCGGGCGCTTCCGCTCGCCGGCAAACAGGCCCTCGGCGGCGAGCAGCTGCCGCCGCCGCTCGAGGCGGGCGAGCAGCTCGCCCTCGCCGACCAGCCGGATCTCGCGGACGGCGAGCGACAGCGTGCCGCGGTTGGCGTAGAAGGACGGCTTGGCGTGGCAGACGATCTGGGCGCCCTCCACCAGCGGAGTCGGCAGCGAGTCGACGACCGCGCGGTTGCAGGTGACCTGGACGGAGATGTCCGCGAGCTTGTCGCGCAGGGTCAGGAAGACGGTGTTCATGCCGCCGCGCCGGGAGATCTGGGTGACCTGCCCCTCGACCCAGACCGCGCCCAGCCGGTCGATCCACTGGCCGATCGCCTGGGTGATCTGGCGCACAGGCGCCGGATGCTCCGGCGAGGTGTCCATGGCCATTGGGTGACCCTAAGGCCCGGCACCTACGATTGACCCCATGACTGACCTGGGTACGCCGAGCGTCCTCTCGCCCGACGAGGCCGACCGTGCTGTCCGACTGGCTGCTCCCCGCGGCTACTGCGCGGGGGTGGACCGCGCCGTGATCACCGTGGAGAAGGCGCTCGACCTCTACGGCTCCCCGGTCTACGTGCGCAAGCAGATCGTGCACAACAAGCACGTGGTCGCCAACCTCGAGTCCCGCGGCGCGATCTTCGTCGAGGAGCTCGACGAGGTCCCCGAGGGCAAGACCGTGGTGTTCTCGGCCCACGGCGTGTCCCCGCTGGTGCACCTCCAGGCCAAGGAGCGCGGCCTGAAGACGATCGACGCGACCTGCCCGCTGGTGACCAAGGTCCACCACGAGGCCAAGCGCTTCGCGGCCGACGACTACGACATCCTGCTGATCGGTCACGAGGGGCACGAGGAGGTCGAGGGCACCGCCGGCGAGGCCCCCGACAACATCCAGCTGGTGCAGAGCCCCGACGACGTGGACGGCATCGTCGTGCGCGACCCCTCGAAGGTCGCCTGGCTGTCCCAGACGACGCTGTCGGTGGACGAGACGATGGCCACCGTGGACGCGATCCGTCGCCGGTTCCCGATGCTGCTGGACCCGCCGAGCGACGACATCTGCTACGCCACCCAGAACCGCCAGCTGGCGGTCAAGGAGATCAGCCCCGAGGCCGACCTGGTCATCGTGGTCGGCTCGGCCAACTCCTCCAACTCGGTCCGGCTGGCCGAGGTCGCGCTCGAGGCCGGCGCCAAGGCGGCCTACCGCGTCGACGACGCCAGCGAGATCGACGAGGCCTGGCTCGAGGGTGTGAACAACGTCAGCGTCACCTCCGGCGCCTCCGTCCCGGACGACCTGGTCGCCGGGGTGCTGGGCTTCCTGACCGACCGTGGCTACCCCGACGCGCAGGCGGTGCACACGGCCGAGGAGTCGCTGATCTTCGCGCTCCCGCCGGAGCTGCGTCGCGACATCCGCCAGGCTGCGGCGGCCCAGAGCGGCTCGTAGTGGCCCGCTACTACGACGTACATCCGGTGAACCCGCAGCCGCGGGCCATCTCCCAGGTGGTCGACGTGCTCCGCGACGACGGCCTGATCGCCTACCCGACGGACTCCTGCTACGCGCTGGGCATCCAGCTCGGCAATCGCGACGGGCTCGACCGCATCAAGAACCTGCGCCGGCTCGACGACAAGCACCACTTCACCCTCGTCTGCAAGGACTTCGCGCAGCTCGGGCAGCTGGTGCACCTGAGCAATGCGGCCTTCCGTGCGGTCAAGGCGGCCACGCCCGGGCCCTACACGTTCATCCTGCCCGCCACCAGCGAGGTGCCGAAGCGGCTGATGCACCCCAAGAAGCGCACCGTCGGCGTACGCATCCCCGACCACCCGGTCGTGAAGGCGCTGCTGGAGGAGCTGGGCGAGCCGTTGCTGTCCAGCACCCTGCTGATGCCCGACACCGAGGAGCCGATGACCGACGGCTGGCAGATCAAGGAGGAGCTGGATCACTGGTTGGACGCGGTGATCGACTCCGGCGAGACGGGCTCCGAGCCCACCACCGTCGTCGACTTCTCCGACGGCCCGCCGGTGGTGGCGCGGGTCGGCGCCGGGGATCCTGCTCGCTTCGAGTGACGACGGCGCACCATCACCCGCTGGCGCATGGCAAGCACGCCCAGCGCCAGCAGGTAGCCGGTCAACAGGGCGCTGGCCCGGTGCGCGAGCCCGGAGACGACGGCCTGCACGAGCCCGTCGCCCGGCTCGGCGATCCAGTCCCGGTGCACCAGGGCGACCAGGGTGATCAGGCCGAGGAGCAGCAGCGGCGGGAGCACACCGATCCGGAAGAAGTCACGGGGGTGCACCGCGAGCGCGGCGCCGACGCAGAGCAGCACGAAGCCGATGTCGAACACGAGGGTGAGCCGGTCGAAGACCGCCAGGTCGAGGGCGAGCAGCAGCAGGCCGCCCAGAACCGACAACCGCGTGATGCGGCTGCCTGCCATCCGGCCCTCTTCCCACAGGGTGGGTGCGCTCACAGGCTCAAGGTAGGCCGCCTCAGGCGCTGGAACGGTGCGACTCGCCGGTGGGCGTGTCGCCGGCGGGCGGCAGCTCGGGCCGCTCCTCGGCCACCGCGTCCAGCAGCTCGGCGGCCGTCAACGGGCGGGGGACCTGGGTCACCGGCTGCACCCGGGCCAGCTCCTCCCGGGTGACCCCGATGTCCTCGAACTGCCGGGCGGTGACCAGCACCCGGCTCTCGATGGACCCCACAGCGCTGTTGAAGGCCTCGACCGCGCCCTTGAGGGACCGGCCGACCTTGTCGAGGTGCCCGCCCATGACGCCGACCCGGGTGTGCAGCTCGCGACCCAGCTCGTGGATCTCGCGGGTGCGCTCGGCGAGGGCCTCGGTGGTCCAGCCGTGGGCGACCGTGCGCAGCAGGGCGATCAGCGTCGTGGGCGTCGCGATCACCACGTCTCGGGTGGCGGCGTACGTCAGCAGGGAGGGGTCGGTGTCCAGCGCCGCCGCCAGGAACGACTCGGCGGGCACGAACATCACCACGAACTCCGGCGCCCCCGGCATCGAACGCCAGTAGGCCTTGCCCGCGAGCGTGTCGACGTGGCTGCGCACCTGGCGGACGTGGCGACGCAGGTGCGCCGCGGCCTCCTCCGGGTCGTCGGTGGCGAGCGCGTCGAGGTGGGCGTCGAGCGGCACCTTGGCGTCGACCACCACGGAGCGGCCGCCGGCCAGCCGGACCACCAGGTCGGGCCGCAGGTTGCCGTCCTGGTGGGCGATGTGGACCTGCTCGTGGAAGTCGCAGTGCTCGACCATCCCGGCCAGCTCGACGGCCTTGCGCAGGTGCAGCTCACCCCACTGCCCGCGGACGTGCGGCTTGCGCAGCGCGGTCGACAGGGCGCCCGTCTCGCGCCGCAGGAGGTCGGTGCTGTGCCGCATATCGTCGACCTGCTGGCGGAGCTGGCCCTGCCAGGAGGCCCGCTGCTGCTCGACGTCCATGAGTCGCTCGTGCAGCCGGTCGAGCCCGTCGCGCAGCACCGCCTGGTCGTCCCCGCGCGCCGACAGCGCCCGCAGCACGTCCGGGTCCCCGGCCCGCCGCGACCACACCAGCACTGCCACCGCCCCGAGCAGGGTGCCGATCACCAAGGTCAGGAGGGGAAGCACGATGTCCATGCCCCGAGGGTGGCACCCCCCACCGACAGGACCTGGGAGCTAGTCGAGGTCGACGATCACCGGGGCGTGGTCGCTGGCCCCCTTGCCGGCCCGCTCCTCGCGGTCGATGGACGCGCCGGTGACCCGGGCGGCGAAGGACGGGTTGCCGAGGACGAAGTCGATGCGCATGCCGCGGTTGCGCTCGTAGCGCTGGCGGTAGTAGTCCCAGTACGTGTAGACGTCCGGGCCGGGCGTGAAGGGGCGCACGACGTCGGCGTACCCGTCCTCGAGGAAGCCGGTGAACGCCGCGCGCTCCGCCGGTGTGACGTGGGTGCTCTTCGCGAACTGGGCGATGTCGAAGACGTCGTCGTCCTGCGGCGCGATGTTCCAGTCGCCGACCAGAGCGACGTCACCCGTCATCGAGCGGGCGGCGTCGCGGAGGCGGGCCAACCACTCGAGCTTGTAGACGTAGTGCGGGTCGTCGACCTTGCGGCCGTTGGGGACGTAGAGCGACCAGACGCGTACGCCGCCGCAGGTCGCCCCGATCGCGCGCGCCTCGGCCGCCGCCGGGTCGCCCCAGGTCGGCATGCCGGGAAAGCCGACCTCCACGTCCTCGATGCCGACCCGGCTGATGATCGCGACCCCGTTCCACTGGTCGTGGCCGACCGCGGCGATGTCGTAGCCGAGCACCGAGAGTCCCATCAGCGGCAGCTGGTCCTCGCGGGCCTTGGTCTCCTGCAGGGCGAGCACGTCGATGTCGTGGCGCTGCAGGAACGCCTCGACCCGGTCGATCCGGCTGCGGAGGGAATTCACGTTCCAGGTAGCGATGCGCATCCGGCGAGCCTATGTGTCCGCCACGTGGACAGGGGCCTACGCTTTCTCCGTGAAGCCGCTGGGGCAGCACCCACTTCCTCGCCATGTCGTCGCTCATGTGAGCGACCCGCACCTGCTTGCCGAACGCAGGATGTACGACGCAATCGACACTCATGAGAACCTCCGCCGGGCGATGGCCAAGTTGGGCCGTCTCGAGATGCCGCCGCACGCCATCGTGTTCACCGGCGACCTCGCCGACCGGGCGGAGCCCAAGGCCTACGTGACGCTGCGCGAGATCGTCGAGCCGGCCGCCGCCGAGCTCGGCGCCGAGGTGGTCTGGGTGATGGGCAACCACGACGAGCGTGAGCACTACGCCCGCGAGCTGTTCGGGGAAGAGGTGACCGAGGCGACCACGCAGGACCGGGTGCACGACGTCGACGGCCTGCGCATCGTCGCGCTCGACACCAGCGTCCCCGGCTACCACCACGGCGAGCTCTCGGCCGCGCAGCTGACCTGGCTGGGCGACGTGCTGGCCGAGCCCGCCGAGCACGGGACCCTGATCGCGCTGCACCACCCGCCGATCCCGATCCCGATGACCCGCGCGGCCGAGCTGATCGAGCTCCACGACCAGCACCTGCTGGCCGAGGTGATCACCGGCACCGACGTACGCGGCGTGATCGGCGGCCACTTCCACTTCTCGTCCTACTCCACGTTCGCCGGCGTCCCGGTCTCGGTGGCCTCGGCGACCTGCTACATGGCCGACCCGGCGCCCGTCGACCGACTGCTCTCCGCCGTCGACGGACACCAGGCGGTGACGATGATGCATCTCTACGAGGACCGGATCGTGCACTCCGTGGTGCCGATCCCGGACGCGGGCGAGGTCGCGGGCTACCCGTTCTCGCTGGCCGCCCAGATCGAGGAGATGGACCCCGCCGAGCGGCACGAGCTGCTCTCCGCGAAGAACTCGCCCGTCTGGGCCCACGAGAACCCGCTGGACTGACCCACGTCTCGCGACCCGGCAGGCATGCTGGAGGGATGGATGACCCCAGCACCGCCCTCACCGACAAGCTCGCCGAGATCGACGACCAGATGACGACGCTGGAGAAGAAGCCCGCCGACCAGGGGTCGATCTCGTTCGGCAAGCGGATCGGGGAGGGCACCTCGATGGCCGTCGACCGGCTGGCGCAGGTGGCCATCCACGACAAGCTCCAGGTGGTGCGCGCCGACGTGCTGCGCGCCTTCGAGAAGCTGGACGAGGGGACGTACGGCGCCTGCGACGTGTGCGGGCGGCCCATCCCGGAGGGGCGCCTCGAGGCGCTGCCGTGGGCCATCCGGTGCGTGGAGGACGCCGCCCGGGCCTGAGGGACCCGTGGTCGTCTCACACGAACCGGCAGGAGCGGTTAACGACGCGGCAACAGCGGCCGAACTCCAGTGAAACCTGAACTTGATTGGTTGGTCACGTCCAGCAATCGGCACCGAGGAGCCCGCCCGTGTCCGACCAGTCACTGTCCGACGTACAGCAGCAACAGCAGCAGGTCCTGGTCCAGGAGGTGAGTACGGGCGTCGGTCGCCGTACGCTGCTCGGCGCAGCCGGGGCCGCCGGCACCGGGGCCCTGTTCGTGCCCACGCAGGCTCGTGCCTCCTCCCGGCGACGACTGTCCTCGGGCTCGACGCCGGTGCTGCAACCCGGCGTGGGCCGGTCACGGGGTCGCTACGTGCCCGCCCGTCCCGAGGAGGTCTACTGGGGCAAGCTGCCCAACCGGGACAGCGAGCCGGTCGCCGTGGTGCACTCCGGCGCAGTCGTCACCATGGACACGATCTCGCACGAGGGTGTCCTGGAGGACCAGGGCAAGGACCCGCGCGCCTTCTTCGAGTCCTACGGCGTGCCCCACGCGAAAGTGCTCCAGGACGCCATCGCGGTGGCCGCCCGCTCTCGGCACGACGGGCCGGGACCGCACGTGGTCACCGGGCCGATCGCCGTCCGCGGTGCCCGGCCCGGCGACGTGCTCAAGATCGAGGTGCTCGAGCTCCCGCTCCGGGTGCCGTACGGCGTGATCTCCAACCGGCACGGCAAGGGGGCGTTGCCGGGGGAGTACCCCGAGCAGTTCCGGGGCGTCCCGCAGAACCAGGCCTACTTCAACCAGGGCGGCAACATCAGCGTCTTCGCCTCGGTGGAGCGAGCCCGGGGCGCGCTGCGCGGCCGGCTCCCGGGCAAGGTCCGCGTCGGCTTCGACCTGCACCCGTTCATGGGGATCATGGGCGTCGCCCGCGACACCTCCGCCGTGGTCGACTCGGTGCCACCCACCGACGCCGGCGGCAACATCGACATCAACGACCTGACCCAGGGCTCGACGCTGTACCTGCCGGTCCAGGTGGCCGGCGCCCTGTTCTACGCCGGCGACCCGCACATGGCGCAGGGCGACGGCGAGGTGGCCCTCACCGCGATGGAGGGGTCGCTGCGCCCGACCTTCCGGCTCACCGTCATCAAGAAGGGGGAGGTGGGGGCGCCGAAGGCGGCGTTCGACTACCCGTTCGCGGAGAACCGGGAGCACTGGATCCCGATAGGCCTCAGCGACCCCGACGGCCCGGAGAAGGGCGGCAACGCCACCAGCCTGGACGTCGCGATGAAGACGGCCGTGCGCAACGCGATGGCCTTCCTCACCGAGGACCTCGGCATGGCCGGGCCGGTCGCCTACGCCTACCTGTCCGCCGCGTCGGACTTCCAGGTCTCCCAGGTCGTGGACCGTACGACGGGCATCCACGCCCTGATCCGCAAGGGCGACTTCGCCTGAGCCGAGTCACGAGTTGGGGGTGTCGTCACCCGTCAGGGACGATGACGGGGCGATGCCACTCCTCGACCGTCTCCCCGCCAGTCCCGACGCCCCTGAACCGGACGTCCTCTTCGACGCTTTCGAGACGTGGGTCGGCGAGCTGGGCCTGACGCTCTACCCGGCGCAGGAGGAGGCGCTGATCGAGATCGTCAGCGGCGCCAACGTCATCCTGTCCACGCCGACCGGGACGGGGAAGAGCCTGGTCGCGACCGGGGCGCACTTCGCCGCGCTGGCCCGGGGGGAGCGGACCTTCTACACCGCCCCGATCAAGGCGCTCGTCTCGGAGAAGTTCTTCGCGCTGATCGACGTCTTCGGCGCCGACAACGTCGGCATGCTGACCGGCGACGCGGCGGTCAACGCCCAGGCCCCGATCGTGTGCTGCACCGCCGAGGTGCTGGCCAACATCGCGCTGCGCGAGGGTGCCGACGCCGACATCGGCCAGGTGGTGATGGACGAGTTCCACTTCTACTCCGAGCCCGACCGCGGGTGGGCGTGGCAGGTGCCACTGCTCGAGCTGCCGCACGCGCAGTTCCTGCTGATGTCCGCGACGCTCGGCGACGTCACGCCGTTCGTGGAGGACCTGACCCGTCGTACGGGCCGGGAGACGACCGCCGTCACCTCGGTGACCCGGCCGGTGCCGCTCACCTACGAGTGGGCGGTGACGCCGATGCACGAGACGCTCGAGGAGCTGCTCACCACGCACCAGTCGCCGGTCTACGTCGTGCACTTCACCCAGGCCGCGGCACTGGAGCGAGCCCAGGCGCTGACCAGCATCAACGTCTGCACGCGCGAGGAGAAGGACCGGATCGCCGAGCTGATCGGCGGCTTCCGGTTCAGCCCGGGGTTCGGGAAGACCCTGTCCAGGTTGGTGAAGCACGGCATCGGGGTGCACCACGCTGGGATGCTGCCGAAGTACCGCCGCCTCGTCGAGCAGCTCGCCCAGGCCGGCCTCCTCAAGGTCATCTGCGGCACCGACACCCTCGGTGTCGGCATCAACGTCCCCATCCGCACGGTGGTGTTCACCGGCCTCTCGAAGTACGACGGACGCCGCCAGCGGATGCTCAAGGCCCGGGAGTTCCACCAGATCGCCGGACGGGCGGGACGTGCGGGGTTCGACAGCGCCGGGACCGTGGTGGTGCAGGCGCCCGAGCACATCGTGGAGAACGCGCGGCTGGTGAAGAAGGCCGGCGACGACCCCAAGAAGCTCAAGCGGGTGCAGCGCAAGAAGGCCCCCGAGGGGCAGATCACCTGGACCGAGGAGATGTTCGAGCGCATCGTGGCGGCCGAGCCCGAGGCGCTGGTCTCCCGGATGCGGGTCAGCCACGCCATGCTGCTCAACGTGATCGCCCGGCCCGGTGACCCGGCGAAGGCGATGAGGCACCTGCTCCGCGACAACCACGAGGACGCGCGCTCGCAGCTGCGGCTGATGCGGCTCGCGGCCGCCCAGCACCGCTCGCTGCTCGCCGCCGGGGTGGTCGAGCTCGTCAAGCCGCCGGAGCCGGACGGTCGCCGCGTCCGGCTGGTCGAAGGCCTGCAGCTGGGCTTCGCGCTGAACCAGCCGCTCTCGGCGTACGCCCTCGCGGTGTTCGACACCCTGGACCCGGAGGCTCCGACGTACGCCCTCGACGTGGTGTCGGTGGTCGAGGCGACGCTCGAGGACCCGCGGCCGGTGCTCGGCGCGCAGGAGCACCGTGCCCGCGGCGAGGCGATCGGGGAGATGAAGGCCGACGGCATCGAGTACGACGAGCGGATGGAGCTGCTCGACGAGGTCACCTGGCCCAAGCCGCTGCAGGAGCTGCTCGAGCACACCTACGGCCTCTACCGCCAGCGGCACCCGTGGGTCGGCGAAGACGCGTTGTCGCCCAAGTCGGTGGTGCGCGACATGTACGAGCGAGCGATGACCTTCGGGGAGTACGTCGCCTTCTACGGCCTCACCCGCTCCGAGGGCCTGGTGCTGCGCTACCTCGGCGACGCCTACCGCGCCCTGCGGCAGACCGTCCCGGACAGCGTGCGCACCGACGAGCTGGAGGACATCCAGGAGTGGCTCGGCTCCGTCGTACGCCAGACCGACTCGAGCCTGCTGGACGAGTGGGAGCGGCTCAGCGACCCCGACCGGCTGGCCGGCCCGGTCGACCCCGACATCCTGCCGCCGGTCCCGGAGCGCATCACCGCCAACGAGCGCGCCTTCACGGTGCTGGTGCGCAACGCGCTGTTCCGCCGCGTGGAGCTGGCCGCCCTGCGCCGGTGGGAGCAGCTCGGGGAGCTGGAGGCGGAGGCCGGCTCCAGCATGACGGGGGAGGACTGGCGGGAGGCGCTGGAGGGCTACTTCGCCCAGCACGACTCGATCGACACCGGCCAGGACGCTCGTGGTCCGCGGATGCTCCTCGTGGAGAAGGGCGAGCTTGTCTGGGAGGTCCAGCAGATCATCGGCGACCCCGAGGGCGACCACGACTGGCGGATCACCGCCACGGTCGACCTGGCGGCGTCGGACGACGAGGGCGAGCTCGTCCTCGACGTCACGGGGTTCCTGCCCCTTGGTGGCTGAGCGGCCCCAGCTCGTGGGGAGGGGATGCGCACCCGGCGGTCGCACGGGTCGACGGTCCGCACACTCAGCTTGACCAAAAGGCGGGTCTCCGAGACGCAGCCCCGTGGCTACTCGACCGCCAGGGCCACCTCGGTCGACTTGATCAGCACGTGACGGTGCTGCCCACGGCCAGGTCGAGGTCGGTGACGGCTTCGCTGGTGACGGACGACGTGATCAGCTGGCCGCCGGCCAGCTCGACCTTGACGACGGCCATGGCCTCACCACGGGTGATCGACGTGACGGTTCCGGCGAGCTGGTTGCGCGTGGAGAGCTTCATGTGACTCCTCGGGTAGGGGTGAGACCTCAGTAGGACCGTACGTCGCTCCGCGGGCGCGCACACGTCCCGCGGTCACTCGTCGGGAGGCTCTCGGCCGGTGGTGGTCATTCGTCGTAGACCGGGGGGCGGGTCGAGCTCGCAGCTGTTCGGTCCGGTCTGCCTGATCTTCCAGGCGCCGTCGTCCTTGACCGTGACCGCCGGCGATGTGGGTGACGAAGGCCTGGGTGGAGGTCCGGCCCAGAGGCTTGACGGCGTGGGTGGCTTCGAGCTCGCGGACGACGTTCAGCTCGAGGGTGTCGACGGTCGGCTTGAGGGCTTCGGCCTCGGCGATCGTGTCCATCAGCTCCTCGGGTCGGCGGACAGCCCAGAGGGTCACGATGAGATGGCGGACCTCGCCGCGGACGCGGGCGATTACAGCCGGGACACCCCCGATGCCGGGGGTGCCTGTGCGGTGTCCGGCTGGGTGGTCATGACTGAATTCAAGCACCGAGCACCGACAAGGAATGCCGAGATTCGCCTTGCTCCACAGGGGATTCGCGAAGTTCCTCAAAACAATTCGGGGCCGGCTTCCGCGTTCGCCGTGGGAGGGTTTCGAGACCCTCGCTGCGCTCGCTCCTCAACCGCCGGGGTGGGGTTGCGTCGCGGGGTTCTAGGGTCGGGGGATGAGCGTGACTCCGGACGACGTGGCTCGGGCGGCGACCGTCGTACCGCTGATCGCAGTGCCCACGGCGATGGAGCGGTCGGGGCGGCTCTCCCAGCGGTACGGCGCCGAGGTGCTGCTGAAGCGCGAGGACCAGCAGGTCGGGCGGTCCTACAAGGTGCGCGGGGCGTTCAACCTGATGGCCTCGCTGACGCCGGACGAGCTCGGTCGCGGGGTGGTCTGCGCCAGCGCCGGCAACCACGCGCAGGGGGTGGCGCTGAGCTGCTCGCGGCTGGATGCCGACGGACACATCTTCCTGCCCACCAACACGCCGCGGCAGAAGCGGGACCGGATCCGTGAGCTGGGCGGGCCGCGGGTGCGGATGACCATGCAGGGCAGGACGTACGACGAGGCCTCGGCCGCCGCGCTGGGGTTCGCCCTCGAGCAGGAGAGCACCTACGTGCACCCGTTCGACGACGAGCGGACCATCGCCGGGCAGGGCACGGTCGCCGTCGGCCTGGTCCGTGACGCCGACCGTCCGCTCGACGTCGTCGTCATCCCCGTGGGCGGCGGGGGACTGCTGTCCGGGATGGCGCTGTGGCTGCGCGCGACCTGGCCGGACATCCGCATCGTCGGGGTCGAGCCGACCGGGGCGGCGAGCATGACGGCGGCCCTCGCCGCCGGCCACCCGGTGCCGGTGCCGGACCTCGACACGTTCGTCGACGGCGCCTCGGTCGGCACCGTCGGCCGGGTGACCTTCCCGATCGTGCGCGACCTGGTCGACGAGGTCGTCACTGTGGAGCCGGGGGCGGTCTGCACGGAGATGCTCGCGCTCTACCAGAGCGACGGGATCATCGCGGAGCCCGCGGGTGCGATGGCTTCCACGGCGCTCGCCCAGCTGGAGCTCGAGCCCGGGTCACGGGTCGGGTGCGTGGTGTCCGGCGGCAACAACGACGTCAGCCGCTACGCCGACGTCATCGAGCGCTCGCTCGTGCACGAGGGCCTGCGGCACTACTTCCTGGTCGGGTTCCCCCAGGAGCCGGGAGCCCTGCGCGGTTTCCTCGACCACGTCCTGGCGGACGGCGAGGACATCGTGGTGTTCGAGTACGTCAAGAAGTCCAACCGGGAGACCGGCCCGGCGCTGATCGGCATCGACCTCAACACCGCCGCCGGACTCCCCGCACTGATGGACCGGATGCTGGCGAGCAACCTGACCATCGAGAAGGTCGCCTCGGGCTCCCCGCTCTTCGAGTTCGTGACCTGAGGGCTCAGGTCGGGATCGGTCCGTGCCGGTCGAAGTGCCGTCCCGGGATCTCGTCCGCGGAGCCGCCGTCACGATGGCGTCGGTGCCCTCCTGCAGGGGCCTGACCGGGGTCAGACCTCGCGCGCGGGCTGGAGGATCTGCAGCAGCTGGTAGGTGCGGGCGTCCGCCCCGGCTGACCGACCACGGTGCCGCCAGCCGTCGACCAGCTGGGTGAGCTCGTCGGACAGCTGGGCCGCCTGCTCGCGGGTGAGGCGCAGCGCGGTGTCGCTGACCATGACGAGCGTCTCCGGGTCGTGCTCCGGGCTCTCGGCGCGGCTCACCGCGTCGTGGGCCGCGCTGCTCCACTGCCGCCGGAACACCGAGACGGCGGCCTTGCCGCCGGGGGCCTCGGCGAGCTCGTGCGTGTTGATGGACAAGCCGGCCTCGTGGGCCGCCTTCCAGACGCGGTCCCGGCCGTCGCGGGCCTCCTCGGGCGCCTCGGCGGCCAGGCCGTACTTCGCGAGCTGACGCAGGTGGAAGCTCGCCTGGTTGGCGGGCACGCCGAGCGTGCGCGCGATGTCGGCGGCCCGCATCGGGCCGGTGGCGCTGAGCTCGTCGAGGATGCGGGTGCGCACGGGGTGGGCGATCGCGCGCAGCACCCGGGGGTCGTGGACCTGCTGCGGCGTCGGTGGCTCGGACGGGTCTTCGGGCATGCGCCTAGCCTAGCGGAATTGTGCACCGACCATTGCGCAACTAATAGTGCGCAATATACGGTGCGGAATATGACCGGCTACCGACAGCTCGCCCGCAACCGCGACTTCCGGGTGCTCTGGGTGGGGGAGACGGTCAGCGAGCTCGGCACCCGGATGAGCCTGTTCGTGTTCCCGCTGCTGGCGTTCCACCTCACCGGCTCGGCCCTCCTGGCCGCGCTCGCCGAGGGGGTGCACCTGTTCGGCCTGGCCGCCGCCCTGCTGCCGGCCGGGCTCCTGGCGGACCGGGTGGACCGGCGCCGGTTGATGCGTACGGCGAGTGCCGGTGGCGTGCTCCTCTACGCCTCCCTGGTGGTCGCCGCGCTGACCGGCACGTTGACGATGCCGCACCTGCTGGCCGTCGCCCTGCTCAGCGGATCGGTGGCCGGTCTGTTCGCACCGGCCGAGATGTCCGCCATCCGCTCGGTCGTGACCTCCGAGGAGCTGCCCACGGCGCTCTCGCAGAACCAGGCGCGGCAGCACGTCGCCTCCCTGGTGGGCGGACCGCTGGGCGGTGCGCTCTACAGCCTGGCCCGGTGGCTGCCGTTCGTCGTGGACGCCGTGACCTACGCCGTCTCCTGGTTCATGCTCGGCCGCATCCGCGCCGACCTCTCCGCGCCCGAGCACCTCGGGCCGCGCCAGTCGGGCCCGGAGCAGCTCCGGGAGGGGTTGTCGTTCATCTGGCGCAGCCCGTTCCTGCGAGTGCTGCTCGTGTGGTCGGCGCTGGCCAACCTGATGGGCAACGCCCTGTTCTTCGCGGCCGTGCTGCGGCTGATCCAGGCCGGCTTCCCGCCGGTGCAGATCGGGCTCGTCGAGACCGCGGCCGGCACTTTCGGCATCCTCGGCGCCCTGGCCGCGCCGGCGATCATCGACCGGTTCGCCACCGGCCGCCTGACCGTCGTGATCGCGTGGAGCTTGACCCCGCTGGTGGTGCCGATGATGTTCTTCAACAACCCCGCGGTGGTGGCCGCCGCCCTGGGGCTGGGGCTGTTCCTCAACCCGGCCGGCAACGCCGGGATCCAGTCCTACCGGGTGGCCGTCACCCCCGACGGGCTCCAGGGCCGGATCCAGTCGACCTCGCAGTTCGTCTCGATGTCGGTGATGCCGCTCGCTCCCGTCCTGGCCGGTGCGCTGCTCGCCGGGATCGGCGGCGAGAGGGCCGTCGCCGTGCTCGGCGTGCTCACGATGGCCGTGGCGCTGATCCCCACGGCGAGTGCCGCCGTACGGGCCGTGCCGAAGCCGTCGGTGTGGCGGGAGACGGTGCCCGCCGCCGAGCCGATCCCCGACCGTCCGCGGGCGTGAGACCGGAGACCTGCGCGCTTGTGGAAAACACTGTGGACGGCGCTCAGACGAAGGCGGCCTCGCCGGTGATCGCACGGCCGACGATGAGGGTGTTCACCTCGCGGGTGCCCTCGTAGGAGTAGATCGCCTCGGCGTCGGCGACGAACCGGCCGACGTGGTGCTCCAGCAGGATCCCGTTGCCGCCGAGCACCTCGCGGGCCCAGCCGACGGCCTCGCGCATCCGCACGGTGGCGTGGGCCTTGCACAGCGAGGCGTGCTCGTCCTTGAGCAGGCCGGCGTCCTGGAGCTGGGAGGCGCGCACGTTCATAGCCGTGGACGCGGTGACGTTGCTCAGCATCTTCACCAGCAGGTCCTGCACCATCTGGAACGACGCGATCGGGCGGCCGAACTGCTCGCGCGCCTTGGTGTAGCGCAGCGCGTGCTCGAACGCGCCGCGGGCGCACCCGGTCGCCTGCCAGGCCACGCTCATCCGGGTCACCCGGAGCACGTCGGCGGTGGAGCGGAAGCTCTCGGCCCGCTGCAGCCGGTTGGCCTCGCGGACGCGTACGTCGCTGAGGTGGATCTCCGCGTTCTGCACGACGCGCAGGGCGATCTTGTCCTCCTGCTTGTCGAAGGTCATCCCCTCGGTGTCCTTCTCGACGACGAATCCCTTGACCTGCTCGTCGTCCTCGTCGCGCGCCCAGATCACCACCAGGTCGGCGAACGCGGCGTTGCCGATCCACTTCTTCTCGCCGTTTAGGACCCACTCGTCCCCGTCCCGTCGAGCGGTGGTGGACAGTCCCTGGGAGATGTCCGAGCCGTGCTCGGGCTCGGTGAGCCCGAAGGCGCCGATCAGCTCCATCCGGGCCATCGCCGGCAGCCACCTCTCCCGCTGCTCGTCGGAGCCGCACAGGTTGATCGAGCCCATCGCCAGGCCGCCGTGGACGCCCATGAAGGTGGCCATCGACGGATCCACCCGGCCCAGCTCCATCGCCACCATGCCGTCGACCAAGGCGCCGCGGTCGGGGCAGCCCGGTCCGTCGTACGCCAGGCCGGCGATGCCGAGCTTGGCGATCCCGGGCAGCAGGTCGTGCGGGAACTCCGCCCGGGTCCAGAAGTCGTTGATCACCGGCTCGACCTCACGGGTCATGAAGGCGCGCACGCTGCTGAGCAGTTCGCGGTCCTGCTCCTCGAGCAGCAGCTCGAAGCCCAGGAAGTCGGAGAAGGGGGAGTCCTCGAGCCCCAGCTCGTCGAGCTCACTCATGGCGGTTCTCCTCATCGAGAAAGGCTTCGATCACGAGAGCCAGGTCATGCGCCTCGGTCAGCAGCGCGAGGTGGCCGCCGTGGTAGACGTGCAGCCGCGCGTTCGGGATCAGCGCCGCCTGCATCCTCGGGTTGGCCACCGGGATGATCGGGTCGTCGTCGCCGCCCATCACCAGGGTGGGTTGGCGGACCAGGCCCAGGAACGGCAGGCTGCTCCAACCGGTCATCGCGGCCAGCTGGTAGTAGTAGCCCCGCTTCGGCCCCGCCCGGGTGGCGTCGTGGAGCAGCTTGGCGCCGACCTCCGGGTGGGTGCGCATGGAGCCGCCGTAGATCTCCGGGGCGATGGCCGCGGCGTACGCCGGGTCGCGGTGCCGCCTCGGCGTGAGCATCCGGGCCAGCACACGTGGGTGCGCCGGAACCATCAGGGCGCCGGTGCCGGTCGCGACCAGCACCACGCGGCGTACGCGCTTGCGGGACTGGACGGCGAGTTGTTGGGCGAGGCCGCCGCCCCAGGACAGGCCGAGGACGTCGAAGCGCTGGTGCCCCAGCTTGGCCATCAGTGCGGTCACCCACGAGGAGAGCGCGGCGATCGGGTAGGGCAGCGGCGGGAGGGCGCTGCCGCCGACGCCGGGCACGTCGAAGCGCACCACGCCGCGGTCGGGGTCGAGGGCGTCCACGAACGGCTGCAGCGCCTCCAGGCTCGCCCCGATCCCGTTGCACAGCAGCAGCGGCGGCTCGTCGACGAACCGGCCCCGGCCGGGGCGCACCGAGACGCGCGCCGCGATGCCTCGCACGGCGATGGTGCGGATTCGGTCCCGCCCGTCGCTCGTGCGGCGGGCCTCAGCGGTCATGGACATAGGTGCCGGGTGCTTCGCAGAGGGGCTCGTAGGTCGCGTTGCCGAGCTTGCGCGGCTTGTTGCGCTCCGGGCCCGTGCGCTCGGCCAGCCAGTCGACGTAGTCGTCCCACCAGCTGCCCTTGACCTTGCTGGCCTTCTCGAGCCACTCCTGGGTGTCCGCGGGGTTGCTGCTCGCGGTCTGGAAGCTCGCCTTGGGGTTGCCGGGCGGGTTCACCATCGCGGCGATGTGACCACTGGTGGAGAGCACGAACTTGGTGTCACCGCCGAAGAGCTGGGTGGTCTGGTAGCAGGACTGCCACTTGCACAGGTGGTCCGCGATCCCCGCGACGACATAGGTGTCGGTGTCGACCAAGCCGAGGTCGATGTCGCTGCCGAGCAGCGTGGAGGCACCCGGCTGGGTGAGGCTGTTGCTGATCGCGAGGTCCATGAAGTCGCGGTGCATCGCGGCCGTCATCCGGACCGGGTCGGCGTTCCAGTAGAGGATGTCGAACGCCTTCGGCGGGTAGCCGAGCAGGTAGTTGTTCACCCAGTAGTTCCAGATCAGGTCGTTGGGCCGCAGCCAGGCGAACACCTCGGCGAGCACCTTGCCGTCGAGGTAGCCCTTCTCGGCCGAGGCCCGGGTCGAGGCTGCCGCGGCCTTGTGGGACAGCAGCGCGCTCGGCAGGCCGGCCTGGTCCTGGTCGAGCACCGTGACGGCGAGGCTGAACGCGGCGACCCGGTCGAGGTCGCCGATGGCGGCCAGGTGCCCGAGCAGCATCGAGGCGATCATCCCGCCGGAGCAGATGCCCAGCATCGCGATCTTGTCCTGACGAGAGATGGCCTGGGCCGCGTCCATGGCCTCGATGATCGACCGGGCGTAGGTGTCCAGCCCCCAGTCGGCGTGCCGGGCGTCGGGGTTGCGCCAGGAGATGCAGTAGACCTGCTGCCCGCCGGCGACGAGGTGCTCCACGAGGGAGCGCTGCTCGGCGAGGTCGATCACGTAGTACTTGTTGATGGTCGGCGGCACGATGAGCAGCGGGACCTCGCGGACCTTGGCGGTCTGCGGGGTGTACTGGATCAGCTCGAAGACGTCCGTGCGCAGCACCACCGACCCGGGCGTGACCGCGAGGTCGGTGCCGACCTCGAAGGCATCGGGCTCGACCATCGACGGCACCCGCGGGGCGCTGGCGAAGTCGCGGACGAAGCGCCGGCCGCCCTCGACCAGGTTGCCGCCGCCGGTGTCGATGACGCGCTTGAGCACCTTGGGGTTCAGGAACGGGTTGTTGCTCGGGGCGGAGGCCTCGACGAGGTTGTCGATGATGAAGCTCATCCGCTGGTCGTCGCCCCAGTCGAGGCCGGCGTCCTCGACGAGGCCGCGCAATGCGGCGCCGACCGCGAGGTAGCCCTGCAGCGTGCGCTTGAGCAGCGGGTTCTTGGCCCAGCCCTCCTCGGCGAAGCGGCGGTCCTTCTCGGCGGCCTCGAGCTCGGAGCGACCGAGCCCGATCTTCGCCAGCTCCGTGGCGAGCTCGACGGTGCGACCGGCGATCCTTCCCGGGTGCCGGGCGAGGCTCGCGGTGAACCGGACGCCCGACATCCCCGGGAGGAAGCGCCGGAGCGGGCTGCTCGTCGCGTCGGCCAGCAGCAGGTCGAGCGGCGTGGCGACGTCGTTGCCGCCCTGGTCCTCGTCGACCTCGTGGATCCGCGCCTCGGCCTTCGTGGCGGCGCTCACTTCGGAGCCTTCTCCGGGGCCTCGACCTCGCGCCGCAGGATCTTGCCGGTCGGGCCCTTGGGCAGCTCGTCGACGATCCACACCGCCCGGGGGTACTTGTACGCCGCCAGCCGCTCCTTCGCGAACGCCTGCAGCTCCTCGCCATCGACGTCGTAGCCGTCCTTCAACGCGACGGCGGCGCCGACCTCCTCGCCGAGGTTGTCGTCCTCGATGCCGATCACGGCCGCCTCCACGACCCCGGGGTAGCGATACAGCGCCTCCTCGATGTCTGCCGGATACACGTTCTGGCCGCCGCGGATGATCAGGTCCTTCTTGCGGTCGACGATGAAGAAGTAGCCGTCCTCGTCCACCTTGGCCATGTCGCCGGTGGTGAACCAGCCGTCCTGGATGGCCTCGGCGGTGTCCTCCTCGCGGCCCCAGTAGCCCTTCATGATGTTCTCGCCCTTGATGGCGATCTCACCGACCTCGCCCTGGTCGACGTCCTTGCGGTCGTCGTCGACGATCTTCATCTCGACACCGCGCACCGGCGTGCCGATCGAGCCGGGCTTGCGCTCCTGGCCGGGCTGGTTGAAGGACGCAACCGGTGAGGTCTCAGAGAGGCCGTAGCCCTCGAGCACGATGCAGTCGAAGGTCTTCTCGAAGTTCTTCATCACCTCGACCGGCATCGCCGAGCCGCCGGAGATGCAGGTGCGCAGGCTGGACATGTCGGCGTCCTCGGCCCCGTCGGCGTGCAGCATCCCGGCGTACATCGTCGGGACGCCCTCGAAGACCGTGACGTGGTCGCGCGCCACGACCTCGAGCGCCTTGCCGGGGTCGAAGCGCGGGATCAGGGTCAGGCAGGAGCCCTTGAGCACCGACGCGTTCAGCCCGCAGGTGAGCCCGAAGACGTGGAAGAGCGGGAGGCAGCCCATCACCACGTCCTCCTCGGTGAGCTCGACGAGGGTCTCGGCGCTGGTCGCGGCGTTGGTGATCATGTTGTGGTGGGTGAGCTCGGCGCCCTTGGGCTGGCCGGTGGTGCCCGAGGTGTAGAGGAGCACCACGTTGTCGTCGTCCTCGCGGCTGACCACCTCGGTGTCGGGCTCGTGGCCGGCGAGCACCTCGACGAAGTCGTCGCCGACCTCGACGCACTCGATGCCGACCGCCTCGGCGCCCTTGCCGGCCTCCTCGGCCATGTCCTTCCAGGCGAACACGATCTTGGCGCCGGAGTCCTCGAGGTAGTACTTCACCTCGCGGCCCTTGAGCAGCGGGTTCATGGGTACGACGACCGCGCCCATCGAGATCGCGCCGTAGAACAGCACCGGGAAGTGGGGAACGTTGGGGAGAACCAGGCCGACCCGGTCGCCGGGCTCGACGCCCTTGTCCTTGAGCAGCGCCGCCACCCGGCCGGCGCCGTCCTGGAGCTCCGCGTAGGTGAGCACGAAGTCGTCCAGCTTCACGGCTGGGCGGTCACCGTGCTTCTCAGCGGTCTTGGTCAGGTTGTCGGCCAGGTTGGTCACGAGCGCCTCCGGGGCGTGCGTCGTCGTGCGTGGGGGCGTACTCCACAGCGCGGTGCTCTGCTGGGGGCACGGCGACCTCGTCGGGGGTCGCTGGTCGTACCTCTCTCACTACCCACTGTGGCGCGCGCCACACCTCGGGACAACCCGGCTGCTTAACACGATCGACACGAAGTCACTGCACACTCCTAGCCTCTCACCCCCTCGCCCGCGGGCTGGAGCGCGCGCGAGGGACACGTCGTGGTCTGCGGCCTGCACGACGACGGCCTGCGGATGGTGGAGCAGCTGCACCTGGCCGGCGTCCCGTCGATCGTGGTCAACGACGCGCCCGACCTGCGGCTGCCCCGCTGCTGGCCGACCTGGGGGTGGAGTGGCTGGCCGCCGACGCGCGCCAGGCCAAGACGCTGCACGCCGCCGGGCCGGCCGGCGCGGAGGCGATCGTCTGCATCGAGAGCGACGACCTGCGCACGCTGGCGTGGTTGTCCTCGACGCCGCCGGTCTCGCTGCGCCCAGCGTCGTCGAGGCGTGCCTGAGGTCGGGGGTCCACCCGCTGCGCCTCGAGGGCCAGGACTTCCTCGTCGTGCTCGTCGGCGCGGCCCAGGCAGTGACCGCCGCCGGGCTGGTCGAGCAGCCCGGTCGTCGTACGGACAGGGCGTTCGTGGGTGCCCGCGCACCCCGGCCGCGGCAGAAGCGACCGGCCAACCTGCTGCTGTTCGGGCTGCGCGGCCTCGACCGGCGGATCAAGCGCGCCCTGGTCGCGCTCGCCTCGCTGGCCTCCGTCTCGGTGGTGGTGCTGACCCTCGGCTACCGCGAGCCCGACGGCACCGGGATGTCGGTCCTGGACGCGCTCTACTTCACCATCGAGACGAGCGGCACCGTCGGGTTCGGCGACTTCTACTTCCGCGACCAGCACGCGTGGCTGCGCACCTGGGCGATCTTCCTGATGGTGGTCGGTGCCACCCTGGCAACGGTGTTCTTCGCGCTGCTCACCAACGTGCTGATCAGCCGCACCATCGCCTCCTCGCTCGGTCGCCGGCGGGTCACCGGGCTGAGCGGTCACGTCATCGTGGTGGGCCTCGGGGCCGTCGGGCAGGCCGTGGTCGAGGGGCTGCGGGCCCAGGACATCGACGTCGTCGTCGAGGCGGACGACGACAACCGCTTCCTCGCCCCGCTGCGGGCCCAGCAGGTGCACGTCGTGATCGCCGACGCGACGCTGCCGGACACCTGGTCGGCCGTGGGCCTCGACGAGGCGCGGGGGGGTGGCGGTGATGACCAGCGACGACCTGGTCAACATCGAGACCGGCCTCGCCGTACGCGACCTGCTCGAGGACCGCTGGCTCGAGGTCCCCGTCGTGCTCCGGGTCTTCGACCGCCGGCTGGCCGGGACCGTGTCGGGCAGCTTCGACTTCCGCAACGTCCGCTCGCCGGCCGCGCTGGCGGCGCCGTGGTTCGTGGGTGCCGCGCTGGGGATGGACGTGCTGCAGACGCTGTACGTCGGTGGCCTGCCGATGCTGGTCGCTCGGCTCTCCGTGGGGGAGGCGCTCGCCGGGACGGAGATGCGAGACCTGTCCGCGCGGCTGCGGGTGGTCTGCCTGGCCCGCGGTGACGGCAGCGTGGTCAACCTGCCCCGGCGGGAGACAGCGTTCGCCGCGGGGGATGTCGCCACCCTGGTGGGCCCCTACGAGGAGCTGCTGCTGTTGCTGCGTCGTACGGTCGCCGATTCGTCCGGCCGTCCCGGTCGCCCGTAGACTCCCCGCCCGTGGCACTCACCATCGGCATCGTCGGTCTCCCCAACGCGGGCAAGTCGACCCTCTTCAACGCCCTGACCAAGAACAACGTCCTGGCGGCGAACTACCCGTTCGCCACGATCGAGCCCAACGTGGGCGTCGTGGCGGTCCCGGACGAGCGGCTCGGCAAGCTCGCAGAGATCTTCTCCTCCGCCAAGCAGCTGCCCGCGACCGTCGAGTTCGTCGACATCGCCGGCATCGTCAAGGGCGCCTCCGAGGGGGAGGGGCTGGGCAACAAGTTCCTGTCCCACATCCGCGAGGCCGCCGCGATCTGCCAGGTCACCCGGGTCTTCCGCGACGAGGACGTCACCCACGTCGACGGTGAGGTGAACCCCGCCTCCGACATCTCCACGATCCAGACCGAGATGATCCTGGCCGACCTCCAGACGGTGGAGAAGGCGATCCCCCGGCTGGAGAAGGAGGCGCGCGGCAACAAGGCGATCGCCGCCAACCTCGCCGCCGCCCAGGAGGCCAAGGAGCACCTGGAGGCCGGGACCCCGATCATCGCCACCAAGGTCGACCTGGCCCTGGTCCGCGAGCTCTCCCTGCTGACCGCGAAGCCCTACATCTACGTCTTCAACTGCGACGCCGACGAGCTCTCCGACGAGTCGCTGAAGCAGCAGATGCGCGACCTCATCGCCCCTGCCGAGGCGATCTTCCTGGACGCGAAGTTCGAGGCCGAGCTGGTCGAGCTCGGCGACGACGAGGAGGCCCGCGAGATGCTCGCCGAGATGGGCGTCGACGAGCCCGGTCTCGACGTGCTCGCCCGCGTCGGCTTCGACACCCTCGGCCTGCAGACCTACCTCACCGCCGGTCCCAAGGAAGCGCGCGCCTGGACCATCAAGAAGGGCGCCACCGCCCCCGAGGCCGCCGGCGTGATCCACACCGACTTCCAGAAGGGCTTCATCAAGGCCGAGATCGTCTCCTACGACGACCTCGTCGCCACCGGCTCGATGACCGCCGCCAAGTCCGCCGGCAAGGTCCGCATGGAGGGCAAGGACTACGTGATGGCCGACGGCGACGTGGTGGAGTTCCGCTTCAACGTCTAAATCGACGTAAAACCGCAGGTCAAGGGGGGTGCACCCCTCTCCGGTCCGCACGCAGTCCGCAAGGAATTGAGCGGTGCGGGCTCGGTGGGTCTGCTCAAAGGCCCAACCGCGGCCCCGCGCGCGTATCTGCGCGGGGCCACGGTGGGCCGTCACTCGGGCTGCGCCCTTTCGAGCGCGATTCGCTCTACCAGATCTGGCCGAGTACCCGCATGATGTTGCCGCCAGTGACCTTCTTGATGTCCTCGTCGCTGTAGCCGTTCTTGACCAGCCAGCCGACGATGTTGAAGAAGCACTCGGTGGGGTTCTCGAGGCCGGCCACGTAGGGCACCTCTTCGTAGCTGGGCCCGTTCTGGGCGTCGTGCACGCCGAGACTCGCCGCGAAGGTCTTGTGCAGGGCGACGTGGTCGCCGTACAGCGTGTCCGGGCCGAATGCGACGTGGTCGATGCCCATGAGGTCGACGCAGTAGCTGAAGTGATCCATCACGGACTCCAGCGAGTGCAGCGGGTGCGCATCGGAGAGGGTCGTGTGCGGGGCGGCCTCGATGCCGATGACGCCGCCGGTCTCCGCACAGCCGCGCAGTACTTCGTCGGGCTTCATGCGCGGCGTGGGCCAGAGTGCCCGCGCTCCGGCGTGAGTGATCAGCACGGGCTTGCTGGACTGCTCGTAGGTGTCCATGCAGGTGCGGTCGCCCGAGTGGGAGACGTCGATCGCCATGCCGAGGCTGTTCATCCGCTCCACGGCCCGTCGGCCGAATGCCGTCAGGCCGCCGTCGCCTCGCTCCTTGAGGCCCGAACCGAGGGTGTTGGCCTCGGAGTAGGCGATGCCCATCTGGCGCACTCCCAAGCCGTAGAGGATGTCGATCCGGTCGACCTCGTTCTCGATGGGGGTGGAGGCCTCGAGGCTGAGGACGAGTGCCAGCTCACCCTGGTCGTGGGCGCGGGTGATGTCTTCGAGGGAGTAGGCGATCCGAACGTAGTCCTGGTGGGAGATGTCGGAGAGTCGCATCCCGATGTCGTAGATGATGTCGTCCCACTTCCAGCCGCACTTGCTGGTGACGCAGGCGGTGCCGTCCATCAGGTTGTCGAACACGGCGGTCATGCCCGAGCGGGACAGGCCCTCGTAGCCGGTGTGCTCGCGACCGGTGCGGATGTAGTCCCGGACCTGGGTCATGTCCTGGGGGAAGACCTGCGGGTGGTCGTGCAGGCTGATGATGATGTTGTCGTCGACCAGGGTGCGGGTGCGCTCGTGCTGCTCTGCGTCCAGGCCGAGGTCGTACAGCGGCATCCTGCCCAGCTCCGGAGCCAGTTCGAACTCGTCGTAGTCGCTTCCGCCCTTCAGGTACGAGTAGGACTTGTAGCCCTTGTAGCGGGTCTCGCGGAAGTCCACCGCGAACTCGTTGCTGGGGGTCATGTATCGACATCTCCTGATCGTGGGGGCAGCTGGTGAGCGTGGCCCGGTCGGATGTGCGGCACGAGGCTCGGACACTTCGTGAAGCCAGAGTTCGGCCGCTTGCTGGAGGCAATCATGCATCAAATCCGCTCTAAGCGACAGTATGCCCCGACAACTATTGCTGTTATGCAGGATTCCTGCGAAGGTCGCGTAGTCGATCATCACGTACGGCGTGCCGTGGGGCCGCCGAAGGGAGGCCAACATGGTCACAGGCGAGTACCACACCGAGGGCCGCGAGGCGCCTGCTGGGGAGCGGATCGCCTACGTCATCCCCGGGCCCATTCACCGGACGGCCCTGGGTGCCGCGGAGGTGACCCGCAGGGAGCAGAAGCTGGCCTCGTGGGCCGGTGCCGGGACGGAGGTCCGGGTGTTCCCCGTCGACTCGGGCCCGGCCTCCATCGAGTCGATGTACGAGGAGTACCTGTCGATCCCGCCTACGGCGAGGCTCGTCCGGCAGCTGGAGGACGAGGGGTACGACGCTGCGATCGTCGGCTGCTTCGGGGATCCGGGGCTCGACGGCCTGCGGGAGATCTCGAACATGCTGGTCACCGGTCCCGCAGGAGTGTCCATCGCGCTCGCCACCACGCTCGGCCACCGGTTCAGCATCGTCACCGTCACGGCCAGCATCGTGCCGGCGCTGCGGAGGCTGACCTGGGAGGCCGGCGCCCTGGAGGCGCTGGCCTCGATCCGCTTCATCGAGACGTCGGTTCTGGAGGTCAACCAGCAGCCCGACGCGGCGCTGGAGCGGATGATCGAGCAGGGCAGGATCGCGGTGGAGCAGGACGGCGCCGATGCGCTCGTCCTTGGTTGCATGAGCATGGGCTTCCTCGACGTGGCGGAGCAGATGACGCGGGAGCTCGGGGTGCCGGTGGTGAACCCGTCCAAGGCGGCCCTGAAGATGACCGAGGCCACGCTGTCGCTGGGCCTGGCGCACAGCAGGACGGCGTACCACTCGCCGCCCAAGCTGGCCGCCGGCGCCAAGCTCGACGAGCTCTGGATCGGTCTCTGAGCGACCGCCCCCGTACGACGCGGCCGCGTCGTACGGGGGCGGCAGCTCTGCGTCGCCGGTCAGTCACCCAGCTTGATGGTGGCGCCGTCTCGCTCGCGGATGAACGTGGTGCCGAACCGGGCCGAGAGCCGCTCGAGGTCCTCCATGACGGCGTCTGCCTCCTCCGAGGACGCCAGCATGGGGCGACCGCGCACGGGGGCCGGCAGGTCGAAGCCCAGGCCGATCGGGTGGATCTCGATGCCGACCAGCTCTGATCCGTCGAACTGCAGGACCGGCACGAAGGAGCGCCAGTACTCCTCGTGGTCGGCGAACCCGAGGCAGTTTCCGCCCAGCACCTCGTGTGGAGCCAGGTCATCGGGTACGCCGAGGACGTCGTAGGTGTGCGAGGACAGCACGCTCATCAGCTCGAACTGACCCACGAAGTTGCCGAGGCTGTAGAAGATCGGCCGCCCGTTGTAGATCTCGATGCCGCGTACGCGGTGGGGACCGTGCCCTACGACGACGTCCGCGCCCGCATCGATCACGGCGTGGGCGAAGTCGACGAAGAAGTCGGCAGGCTCGGTGAGGGTGCTGCCGTTCTCGTGCGAGTGGATGCTGACCACCGCGATGTGGGAGCGCATCTTGGCCTCCTTGACCCAGTGGCAGATCCGCGCCAGGTCCGAAGGTGCACAGGTGCTCTCGACGCGGGGAGTCTCGGTCTCGAAGAACGTGCCGCCGAAGAGGAGGTGATCAGTGCCGTTCGCCTCGGGCAGGAAGCGCATCTCGCGCAGGTAGTTGATCTGGTCGTCCAGACCCAGCTCGGCGTGCGTCTCCGCGAGCGCCGACAGCTGCGTCTCGGTGACTCCCAGACGCACCGAGTGACGCAGCGGGTTGAGGCCGGGCCTGCCGCGCATCGTGTCGGAGGGACGGGTGGCCTCCTCGCCGGAGGCGAAGGTCGCGGTGCAGGCGACAACCGCGACAGTGCCCGCCTGGGTGCTGACGTAGGCCGGCATCGTTGCCTCGCCCAGGGTCCGGCCCACGCCCGCGCAGGCGACGCCCCGCTGGCGAAGGCCCTGGGCGGTGTCGAGCATGCCCTCTATCCCGAGGTTCATGGTGTGGTTGTTCGCGAAGGCGGCCACGTCGACGCCGTACTCGTGCAGTTCCTCGAGCACGTGCGCGGGAGCGGTGAGAGTGGGCGTGAAGGCGCCGGAGCTGTGATAGCCCTCGACGTCGGTGGCGACGACCTCGAGGTTGGTGAACGTCACATCGGCTGCCTGCATCAGCTGCTGCAGGCCGCGCGCCTTCTCGGTGTTCGAGACCACCCCGCGGCGGGTGATCATGCTGTCGCCCGACAGGGCGAGGGTGAAGGTCATTGGCTTGTTCTCCTAGGGCGGTGTGGCGCGCCGCGGCGGAAAGCATGCCGACAGCGCCGATAGTGGCTACGGACGTCCGGACCTGTGCCCAGCGCTGACACCACAGGGGACCGGCGAACGGAAGGTTTCGAACACGCGAGACAATCGCATGATTCCAGCGTCAGGTAAAGGTTCTTTGCACGAATCCAGCGAGACAGTCGGTCTGGGGCAGCGGAATCCCGGCGAAGATTACCGATCAGTTCTTGCAGGAGTCCCGCGCAAATGGTTTACACCTTGCAGGATTCATGCAACTCTTCTCGTGTGAAGGACACCCGCACACTGGCCCGGCTCGACGCCATGGACCAGAAGATCGTCGCCGCGCTGCAGGCGGACCCCCGTGCTTCCTGGGCACAGCTGGGCAGCTCCGTGGGGGTGTCGGAGACAACCGTGCTGCGTCGGGTCCAGCGTCTGCGTGAAACCGGAGCGCTGGTGGTGGTGGCTGCGCCCGACGCGCTCCTCTGCGGGTTCGGACAGCCCGTCCTTCTTGAGTTCCGGACGGCTCCGGGCGAGGCGACGGCGCTGGCTGAGAAGCTGGCCGAGCGAGCCGACGTACGGTTCGTGGCCCTGTTGACCGGACGCAGTGACGTGATGTGCGAGCTGATTGTGCCGGACCGCCGCTACCTCACCCGCGTGCTGAACCACGAGATCCCCGCCTATGGCTCGGTGATGGGCTCGACGACCCACGTGGTGCTGAAGACCTTCAAGACCGGTGACCAGTGGAGCAGAGGTCTGCTGGACGCGGATGGCGGCTCGACAGAGCTGCAGGAGGTCCGCGGGTCGGCGGAGAACCCCGCCCGCCTCGACGAGATGGACATGCGCCTGCTGGCGGCCCTCGGCCAGGATGGGCGACGAAGCTACGCCGACCTTTCCCACGAGCTGGGGCTGAGCGAGACTGCGATCGGTCGCCGGGTCACAGCCCTGACCTACTCACGCCGGCTCTACTTCGTCGCGATGGTGGAGCCCACGACCTTGGGCTTCGAGGTCGAGGTGCTGGTGCACCTGAGGGTCGTGCACGGTCACCTCGAGGAGGTTGCCACCAAGCTGGCTCAGCTTTCGCCCGTGCGCTACGTGTCCGCCACGACGGGTTTCAGCGACCTCGTCTTCGAGGCGATCTTCCGCGACAACGCCGCGCTGTACGAGTTCTTGAGCGAGACCCTTCAGGAGCTCGACGGTGTGCGCGAGATCGAGGTCGACGTGGTCCTGGAGTCGGTGAAGCGAGCATTCCGCTACCCGTTGTTCGTTCCGGAGGAAGAGCGTGCCTCGGTGACGAGCACGGTGCCTGCGGCGCAGAAGCAGCGTCGCCGGACACGCGAGCAGGCGGCGACGAAGTCGACCTCCGGCAAGCAGACGACAAAGCGAACCACCACCAAGCAACCCCCACCGGACTGACGGTTAAGCACGACACGAACCTCGACCTCCCGGCAGCGCCGCCGGCGTCTAGGAGATTCAGCGACGGCTGGCCCGGTCAGGAACCGTCGCACCACAACACCTGCACGGACGGAGAGCACCGATGTCACGAGTCGCGATCTACGGCGGCGGCGGTTCGCCGTACAACCACGCAGCAATCCTGGCCCAAGCCGGACACGAGGTCCGGTTCGTCTTCCCCGTCGATGTGCTGGCAGGGGCCTTGGAGTCATTCGACGCCTTCGTCATGCCCGGCGGCGCCTACCTCGCCATGCAGGGACAGCTGGACCCGCTGGGCGTCGAGGGATGCCGCGCGATCCGTCAGTACGTCGAGGCGGGTGGCATGTACATCGGCTCCTGTGCCGGGAGCTATGACGCCGCCACCGTCCCGGCCAAGTTCCTGGAGCTCTGCCCCGCCCAGGGCGAGCTCTGTCTCCTCGACGCCGAGGTGTGGAACGTGGGGGAGTCGCAGTTCGGCATCCTGGAGTCTCCCGGTATCGGAGAGCTGATCGCGGAGAACGCTGCTCCGGACCACCCCGTCATGGCGGGGATGCCCGAGACGTTTCCCGTCACGCACTACAACGGCCCGTTCTTCACCGGCGGCCAGGTGCTGGCGCGGGTGCAGGGGCGTGGCCCCCGCTTCACCCCCTCGGAGAGCTTCTTGGGAGGCGCCTCCGGAGACCACCTGGTGGATCGGGCGTCCGCCGCAGGCGTGGCGAACATCGTCGTCGGCGACCGTGGCCGAGGGCGCGTCGTGCTGTTCGGCTCCCACCCCGAGTTCGGTTCGTCCTTGTCGCTCGAGGACACCGCCCTGTCGGCCCGCATGCTCACCAACGCGGTGGCCTGGCAGCTGGACGAGTCCGGGCGGCCGGACCGCCCGCACCGAGAGGTCTTCACCGACCAGCCGCTCGACTCCGTCCTGGTCGACTCCGACCGCGCCGGGATCGAGCCGCTCGTGGCGCGGATCACCGAGCGCTGTGCACGCCTGCGCGACCGCACGCCCGAGTCGTGGTTGGACGATGGCGCCGCGATGTCCATGTTCGGCGAGTCGCCTCGGGCGATCTGGACGGCAGCACTCGACGAGATCCCTGGGCTGGCCGCTGAGGCGGCCAGTGCTGCAGCGACGATGCCGGCCGACCTGCTCAGCTTCCGGTCGCCGGCGGAGTGGGCCGTCGACGCCGGTTACCTCGGGGTCCACCCGTTGCTGGAGGTCGTCGACCGCCAACTCGCGGACGCCGAGACCAACTGGCGCGACGGTGGGCCGGGCGACGTCACCGACCCCTACGACCACATGCTCGAAAGCCCCTACCACCTGGTCGCCGGCTCCTACCTCGCCGCCGTGGGTGGCGCGGCGTCAGCGGCGCTGCTGTCGCGGATGCCCAACCAGGAGCTGGCCTCGATCTGAGCTCGGCCGACGGGGGAGACAGACTCCTCCGTGCGTTCTCGAAAGGACTGCGAATGGTGAGCCCGACCTCGATGAAGGCTGCCGCGATCACCGGCTACGGGGGACGAGAGAACCTCGTCACCCTGGATCTCCCCGCCCCGACGCCGGGTGCCGGTGAGGTGCTGGTGCGCGTGGCGTACGCCGCCCTCAACCGGGCCGATGTGTTCATCCGACAAGGATTGACCGGCCCCGGCGTCCGCCAGCCACGCGCGCTGCCGCACGTGCTCGGCGTGGACGGTGCGGGTGTCGTCGTCGAGCTCGGGGAAGGTGTGGCTGGGGTGAACGTCGGGGACAGGGTGGCGGTGTTCCCCGCACTCTCGTGCGGCTACTGCAGGCACTGCCGGCGCGGCGAGCAGAGTCGTTGCTCCGACTACGGACTGCTCGGTGAGGACGAGTGGGGCCTCCAACGCGAGCTGATCGCCCTACCGGCGGCCTCGGTGCTGAAGATTCCCGACAACGTCTCGTTGGCCGATGCGGCCGCCGTACCCGGCGCGTACACCACGGCTTGGACGATGCTGGTCACCAAGGGGCGGCTGCGTGCGGGCGAGCGGATGCTGGTCGTCGGGGCCAGTGGGGGTGTGTCCGTCGCGGCGATGCAGATCGCGGCGTACAGCGGCGCCGAGGTCTGGGCCACCACTCGGACGGCCGAGAAGGCTGAGCGCCTCACAGCTCTCCCGTTCGTGCACCGTGTGTTCGTGACGCCCGGCCCCGGCTGGTCGGAGGAGATCCGCCACGCCACCGGTGGCGAGGGCGTCGACGTCGTGGTCGACGCCGTCGGAGCGCCGACGTGGAGGGACTCGATCGAGTCACTGGCGCAGGGCGGCCGGATGCTGATCTGCGGCGCCACGGGTGGCGATCGTCCCGACATCAGCATCCGCGAGATCTACCAGAAGAACCGCCAGATCATCGGTGGTCCCTTCGGTGGCTGGAATGACTTCCGGGAGGTCTACGACTTCCTGGCGAGCTCGGGCGTGCGTCCCGTCATCGACCGGATCCTTCCGCTGGATCAGGTCGGCGAGGCACACAGGGTCCTTGAGGAGCAGGAACACATCGGCAAGCTGCTGCTGCGTTGCGCTCAGACCGAGGACCTGATCGACGAACCAACGACAACCCATGCGCCACACCCACACCTGGAGATGACATGACACGCACCACCCGCTTCGGAGCGGCGATGCTGGCGACTGCCACGTTCGTCGCGCTAGCCGGCTGCTCCACGACCACCACGACCGGCAGCACGGATGCCAAGGCACCCAAGGGCAAGGCGAAGATCGCCTTCATCATGGGCGCCGGATCGACCACCGGGAACGCGGCCAACAAGCGGGGAGCCGAGGCGGCCGCCAAGAAGCTCGACGCCGACCTTACGGTCCTCGACGCCGCGTTCAGCCCACAGAAGCAGTACTCCCAGTTCCAGGACGCCATCGCCTCGGGGAAGTACAACGGCATCGTGATCGACGGCGCCCTCGACGGCGCAGCCATTGCGTCGCTGGTTCCCCAGGCCGTGTCCGCCGGCATCAAGGTCGGCGCTGCCAACCTCCCGATTGGCACCGACTACTCGTCCTCGAAGATCCAGACCAAGGGTGTCGACGTCTCCGTGCTGACGCCCTTCGGGCGTCACGGAACGCTCGCGGGCGAGCTGACCAAGTCGGCCTGCGAGGGGATCGACCCGTGCGAGGTCGGGTACATGTACATCAAGAAGGGCTCGCCCTACGACACCGCGATCAAGAACAACTACGACGCGGCCATCAAGGGCAGCTCCGTCAAGATCGCCGGCGAGGCCAACAGTGAGACGTCCGCACAGGGTGGAGCAGCCGCGGCGCAGACCATGGTGACCGGCAACCCGGGCATCGACGTCCTGATCGGCCCTGAGGTCTCCCTGCTGGCTGCCATCCCGGTGCTGGACAAGGCCAAGCTGGACCACCCCGTGAAGCTGATCGCCTTCGGCGGTGTCGAGTTGTCGGCCCAAGCCGTGAAGGACGGCAAGTTCTTCGGCGTGACCGCCAACCCCACCTTCGATGAAGGACGCCTCGTGATCGAGAAGCTCGTGGACGTCATCGAGAACGGTGGTGGTCCTTACGGGCTGGACACCGTCCAGGAGATGAAGGTCCCGGACAACGGCAAGATCACCGCAGCGAACGTGGACGGCTGGCAGATCAGCGGTTCCTGACCATCGCGGCGCCCGGCATTGGTATGGCGAATGCCGGGCGCCGCGCCATCTTTCGGCGGAGGGCTCGTCACTGTGGTTGACGCATCTGCACATGTTGAATTGCGAGGGATCGGCAAGGCCTACGCGGGGATCCCGGCAGTCTCGGACGTGAACCTGACCATCGCTCCCGGGTCGGTCCACTGCCTGGTGGGGGAGAACGGCGCTGGGAAGTCGACCCTGGGCAAGCTCGTCTGCGGCGCCATCTCACCTGATCAGGGCGAGTTGCTCGTGTCCGGCGAGCCCGTCAGGTTTCACTCACCCCACGACGCCATCAGCCGTGGGCTGGTGCTCATCTCCCAGGAGCTGTCAGTCCTTCCGGCGCGGTCTGCGCTGGAGAACGTCTTCCTGGGCTCGACGTCGACGCGGGCCGGGTTCCTCCTGGACCACGCGACGATGCGGCGGAGGTACGACGAGCTGGTCGCGCGCACCGGATTCGACGTACCGGCCGACGTGCAGGCCGGGGAACTCAACCTTGCCAGCCAGCAGAAGCTCGAGATCATGCGGGCGCTCGCGCGGGACGCTTCACTGATCGTGATGGACGAGCCGACCGCCGCACTGAGCCGGGAGGAAGCCCTTGGCCTGCTCGACGTGGTCAGGGACCTCGCCAGGTCGGGTACGACGGTCGTCCTGGTCTCGCACTTCCTCGACGACGTGCTCGCCGTCGCCGACACGGTGACAGTGATGCGCGACGGACGTCACGTGCGGACAGACCCGGCCGCGGAGCTCGACGCTGACGCCATCGTGACGGCGATGCTGGGCAAGCTCGCTGACGTGTCGTTCCCGGTCAAGAAGCCGCCGGCGGCGGATGCTCCCGTAGTCCTGGAGACGATCAACCTCGGACGAGCCGATGTCGTCAGGGACGCGTCACTCCAGGTGCGTGCCGGGGAGATCGTCGGCTTGGCCGGCCTGATGGGCAGCGGTCGCTCGGAGCTGGCGCGCCTGATCTTCGGGGCGGACCGGGCCACCACCGGACAGGTGATGCTGGACGGGCGGGCGCTGAGACTGACGGGTCCCAGGGATGCCATCAAGGCCGGCATCGCGATGCTGCCGGAGAGCCGCAAGCTGCAGGGGCTGCACCTGACAGCCTCGTTGCAGCAGAACATCGCGTTGCCCCACCTGCGCTCGCTCAGCACGGCAGGTGTGGTGTCGAGACGACAGGAGAACGAGCGCACCCTGAAGGCCCTGGAGCGGTTCGGGGTCGACCTGTCCAAGGCCGGGCACCCGGCGGAGTCACTCTCGGGCGGTAACCAGCAGCGACTGCTGTTCGCCAAGTGGCTCCTCGAGCAGCCACAGCTGCTGATCATCGATGAACCGACACGTGGTGTCGACGTGGGTGGCAAGCGCGCCATCTACGAGCTCATCTCAGAGCTCGCCGCGCAGGGCTTGCCGGTGCTGCTCATCTCGTCCGAGCTCGACGAGATCGTCGGGCTCGCCCATCGCGTCCTGGTCATGCGTTCAGGCCGGCTGACCGCGGAGATCACCGGGCCCGATGTCAACGAATCCGTGGTCTTGAGTGCCGTCTTCGGCCGTGTAGAAGGAGAACCAGCCGCATGAGTGTCCGAACATTGACAGCCCAGCCGACCGAATCGGATACGGCGACACAGCCAGGAGCCAGCACCAGCTGGTTCGGTCGTGCCCTCAACGTCTCACGTGACTATGGGATCGTCGGCAGCTTCGGCGTGCTGTTCGTCTTGCTGTCGTTGAGCAACGAGACGTTCTTCAGCACGACGAACCTCCTCAATCTGCTGGACCAGCAGTCCTACATCCTGATCGTGGCCGCGGCCGGCACGCTGGTGCTCGTCGGCGGCGGGATCGACCTGTCCATCGGCGCCACGTTCGCGCTGTCCGGAGTGGTCGGGACCAAGGTGGCCATCTCGCACGGCGCGGTCTTCGGCATAGCCGCCGGTGTCCTCGCCGGAACACTCGTGGGACTGGTCAACGGCTTGCTGGTCACATGGGGCCGGATCACCCCGCTGATCGGAACCCTGGCGACCTCGTTCGCCGTGGTGGGCCTGGCGATCATCACGTCCGGCGGCAACGTCGTCGTGGCCAACGACCCTGCCTGGCAGGCCTACGGCCGGACGCAGATCGGCCGGGTGACGCTCGGCGTGATCACCATGGTGATCTTCCTCGCCCTGTGCGCCTTCCTGTTGAACCGGACCACCTACGGCCGTCGGCTCTTCGCCACGGGTGGCAACGAGGACGCGGCCTGGCTCTCGGGCATCCGGGTTCACCGGGTGCGCACCGTCACGTACGTGCTCAGCGGCCTCTCCGCCGGTCTGGCGGGCGTGCTCATCTCATCGCGAGTCGGCACCGGGCAGTCAGACTCCGGCAGTGACCTGCTCTTCATCGTCATCGCCGGCATCGTGGTCGGAGGCACGAGCATCATGGGTGGCATGGGCGCCATCTGGCGCACGGCACTGGGCGTCCTGTTCGTCGCGATGATCAACAACGGCTTCACGCTGCTCGGGCTGGACCCGACGTACGAGCAGATCGTGCAGGGCGCCCTCATCCTGCTGGCGGTCGGCCTGGACGCCTGGTCGAAAAAGGTGCGGTGATGCCGACGTCGCAGGTGCGCGCGTCACGGTCGCCTGGCGCAGTCGGCGGGTCTCACACCCTCGCTGTCTTCGACCGCCAGGACGAGCTGGGCACCGCGGGGCACGAGCAGGTGGTCTTCTGCCATGACCGGGAATCCGGCCTGCAGGCGATCATCAGCATCCACGACACCTCGCTCGGCCCGGCACTGGGTGGCACGCGGTTCTTTCCCTACGCCAACGAGGCCTACGCGCTGACCGACAGTCTGCGACTCGCGCAGGGAATGACGTTCAAGGCTGCCGCCGCCGGACTGTCTCTCGGTGGCGGCAAAGGAGTCATCATCGGCGACCCCTCCCGCGTGAAGACGGATGAGCTGCTCGCCGCCTACGGCAGGTTCGTCGAGTCGCTGGGCGGCCGCTACATCACGGCTGCCGACGTCGGCACCACCGCGCCTGACATGGACGTGATCAGTCGGGCAACCGGTCACGTCGTGGGACGAACCAAGAGTGCCGGTGGGTCGGGCGACAGCGGCTTCTCGACGGCGTACGGCGTCTTGTGCGCGATGCGCGCCGCAGCTGATTTCGCTTGGAGCGGGGACCTGAGCGACCGAGTCGTCGGGGTGGAAGGAGCCGGCAAGACCGGCTTCCAGCTGACCGGCCTGCTGGTGAACGAAGGGGCGCACGTCGTCCTCTGCGAACCTGATGCAGCGGCTCGGGAGCGAGTTCTGGCCGCCTATCCGGACGTGGAGATCGCCGACTCCGTGGTGGAAGCTCGGGTCGACGTCTACGCTCCCTGTGCCATGGGCGCCACGCTCTCCAGCCTGACGATCGAGTCGGTGAGGGCCTCGGTCGTCTGCGGTGCTGCCAACAACCAGTTGCTGACTGCCGATGTCGGTGACGACTTGGCCGCGCGCGGCATCGTGTGGGTGCCGGACTTCCTGGCCAACGCAGGCGGGTTGTGCCAGGTCGCTGGTGAACTGGAGCGCAAGTCACCAGCGCAGGTGCGAGCGGACATCGAGAAGATCGGCAGCACGGTCTCGCAGGTGCTGGCCCAGTCGGCTGCCGACCAGGTCACGCCGGGCAGAGCCGTAGCGCAGATCGTGGCGGAGCGCCTACAGGCCGCCGCACGCGACCGGCGCTGATCAAGCGAGTGATCGCGTCGTCGAGCGACACGTCGTAGCTTCGATGCTCGCGTGGTGGGACCTGGTCAGCTGAGGGCTGGGGCCGCAGAGCCGGACACAAGGACGATCAGCTCGCGGCGCGTTGCTCAGGTTCGAGCGTGGCCAGGGGTAGCTCGCCCCCGAGCTGATCGTCCTTGTGTCCGCGGCGTGCGCGCGCCGCCACATACGGTTTCCCATGGGAGTCGCCCGGTGGATCGCCAGCCTCGAGTGGGGGTGGGACGCGGCCCGGCAGCGGGTGCTCGACGACCCGCCCCCTCCGAGGCGGTCGAGGGCGAGGGAGTGGGGTCCGCGGTGTCTGCAGTGACGATTCGGCCCCTGCGTGGGGTGCTCCGTAGACTGGGGAGTCGCCCGGGGGACGCCCGGGCCAGAAGCCGAAGACCCAGGACCCCGTGACTTCCACGCCCACCGAAACCCACGCCTCCGCGGGCGAGCGAGAGGTACGCCGAGAGGCGGACCGGCGCCGCACCTTCGCCGTGATCAGCCACCCCGACGCGGGAAAGTCGACGTTGACGGAGGCGCTCGCGCTGCACGCCCAGGTGATCACCGAGGCCGGGGCCGTGCACGGCAAGTCCGGACGGCGCTCGACGGTGTCGGACTGGATGGAGATGGAGAAGGCGCGCGGCATCTCGATCACCTCGGCCGCGCTCCAGTTCGCCTACGGCGACCACGTGATCAACCTCGTGGACACCCCCGGCCACTCCGACTTCTCCGAGGACACCTACCGCGTGCTGTCGGCCGTCGACGCGGCCGTGATGCTGGTCGACGCCGCCAAGGGCCTCGAGCCGCAGACGCTCAAGCTGTTCCGGGTCTGCAAGGCGCGAGGCATCCCGGTGATCACCGTGATCAACAAGTGGGACCGGCCCGGCCTGGACGCCCTGGCGCTGATGGAGGAGATCCAGAACGAGATCAAGCTGGTGCCGACGCCGCTGACGTGGCCGGTGGGCATCGCCGGTGACTTCCACGGGGTGCTGGAGCGTCGTACGGGTGACTACGTCGCCTACACCCGCACCGCCGGCGGCGCCACGCGGGCGCCGGAGGAGCGGATGGGACCTGCGGCCGCGGCGGCGCGCGCGGGGGTCGACTGGGCGACGGCGGTCGAGGAGTCCGAGCTGCTCTCCTCCGACGGCGCCGACCACGACCAGGACCTCTTCCTCAGCGGCTTCACCACGCCGGTCCTGTTCGCCTCGGCCATCTCCAACTTCGGCGTGGCCGCCCTGCTGGACACGTTGGTCGAGCTGGCGCCGCCGGCCGCCGCGTTCCGCTACGGCAAGGAGGACGCCGACGGCCGGCCCGCGGAGGTCAGGGAGGTCACCGCGCCGTTCAGCGCCTTCATCTTCAAGGTGCAGGCCGGCATGGACACCAACCACCGCGACCGGGTGGCCTTCGCCCGGGTCTGCTCCGGGGTCTTCGAGCGCGGGATGGTCGCCACGCACGCGCAGACCGGGCGACCCTTCGCCACGAAGTACGCCCAGGCCATCTTCGGCCGGGAACGCGCCGTGATCGACACCGCCTACCCGGGCGACATCGTCGGGCTGGTGAACGCGCTGTCGCTGAAGATCGGCGACACGATCTACCTCGACGAGCCGGTCAGCTTCCCCCCGATCGCGACCTTCGCCCCCGAGCACTTCGCCGTCGCCTCCGCGATGGACAGCGGCCGGTTCAAGCAGTTCCGGCGCGGCATCGACCAGCTCGACGGCGAGGGGGTCGTCCAGGTGCTCCGCTCGGACCTGCGCGGTGCCCAGTCGCCGGTGCTCGCGGCCGTCGGGCCGATGCAGTTCGAGGTGGCCGTGGCCCGGATGGAGAGCGAGTTCGGTGCCCCGATCCGGCTGGAGACGCTGGGCTACACCCAGGCCCGGCGTACGGACGCCGCCTCCGCGGCCGAGCTCGGCTCGATCCGCGGGCTCGAGGTGCTCGAGCGCAACGACGGCACGCTGCTGGTGCTCGCACCCGACAAGTGGCGCATCGGCGTGGTCGAGCGCGACCACCCGGAGCTGACCCTCGAGCCGCTGCTCGCCGGGGAGCGCTGAGCCTGCTCGGATCCTGCTCGGGGTGGACACGTATTGCCGCACCGTGAGGGGTGCGTGTCGGCGCTCGTAGGCGGGAACAGGCGGGTCGGCACCAGGGGTGGGAACGTTTGGTGCGCATTCGCTGGTCGCTCAGCAGTCTCCCGCGTACGGTAAATGACAGAAGTGTGTGGATACGCCCGATTGCATCCGAATCGGCACGACGCCAATTCAGCCTTGTTCACACCAAACTGCCCATCCGAACGCGGGATTCGCCCAGGGCGCCATGCTTCATGAGCAGAGGATCCTCGCGATGCCCCGTCCCACCAGCCCTGCGTCACGCCGCAAGATCGTCCGGTTCGCCTCCGTCGGCGCCCTGGCCGCCCTGGCCCTCGGCGGCCCGCTGTCGGGTGCCGCCCAGGCCGCTGTCCAGGTTCCCCCGCTCGGCACGGCGACGGCCTTCTCGGTCCTCGCCGGCTCGACGGTGACCAACACGGGAGCCACCGCCGTCAGCCGCAGCGTCGGCCTGGCCCCGGGTACGGCGGTCACCGGCTCCGGCACGATGGTCGTCGGCGGCACCTACCACGTGGCCGACGGGGTCGCCTCGACAGCCAAGGACAACCTGACCGCCGCCTACGTCAACGCGGCCGGACAGACGCCGCGGAACGCCTCCGACGAGGAGCTCGGCGGTGAGACGCTGCTCGCGGGTGTCTACAACCGGGCCGCTGACATGGCGCTCACCGGGGCGCTTACCCTCGACGGCGGCAAGACCGACGGCACGACGTCCGACTCGATCTGGGTGTTCCAGGCCGGCGCCGCCCTCACGGTCGCCAACGCCTCCTCGATCGTCCTCACCGGCGGCGCCAACCCGTGCAACGTCTACTGGCAGGTGGGCAGCTCGGCCACCCTGGGCACCACCGTCACGTTCGTCGGCACGATCATGGCGCTCACGACCATCACGATGAACGACGGCACCACGCTCGCCGGGCGTGCCCTGGCCCGCAACGGCGCCGTGAACCTGCACCGCAACGTGATCACCTCGCCGAACTGTGCCAACGACACCACGGTTGAGGCAGGCACCACCACTCCGCCGCCCGTGGCCACCGCCACCCCCACCCCGACCCCGACCCCGACGCCCACCGGAACCACCGGCACCAACGGCGGCACCGGTTCCGCCGGCGGCAGCACCAGCGACACCACGGCTGACACCACCGGCACGACCACCACGCAGGTGACGGCCACCCCCACGGGCGCGGTCGACACCGGCTACATCGGGCCCCTGCACAGCAGTGACGACAGCCTCGGCGGCCTGTACGGCGGTGCACTGTTCGCCCTCGTCGGCGGCCTGGCCCTGTTCGCCGTACGTCGTCGCCAACGCGGGTGAGCCACCGCCGCACGCCGCGTCCGTGGAGGCGGATGCGGCGGGTCCAGCTCGTCTCGCTCGTCGCAGCGGGAGTGGTCGTGCTCGGCGGGTGTGGTGACGTGCAGCCGGCCCAGCAGGCGGCGACCGCCCCGAGCACCCCCAGCGTGGCGGTCCCGGTTCCGGCCGCGACCCCGACCGGCGTGCCAGCGATGGCGAGGTCCCGGCCCAGGCGGCTCCGGATCCCTGCGATCGGCGTGGACTCCAGCCTGATGGCCCTCGGCCTGAAGAAGGACGGCACCCTCGAGACCCCGCCGGGTCCCTTCCCGGCCGGCTGGTTCACCGGCGCCCCGACGCCGGGCGAGCTGGGCCCGGCGATCATCGTCGGGCACGTCCGCTACGTGCAGCCCGGGGTCTTCGAGCACCTGGGCGACCTGAAGCGCAACGACCAGATCCGCATCGCCCGCAAGGACGGCACCACGGCCGTCTTCCGGGTGACGAAGGTCGAGCACTTCGAGAAGGCGCGGTTCCCGACGAAGAAGGTCTACGGCAACATCGACCACCCCGGCCTGCGCCTGATCACCTGCGGGGGGCTGGTGGCCGGCACGAACGTGTTCGAGGAGAACGTGGTGGTCTTCGCGGACCTCGTGTAGAACCGAAGGCATGCGCCCGACCCTGTTCGAGCACGCCGGGGGCGAGCAGGCCTTTCTCGCCCTCGCGGTGGCGCACCACGCGCGCTGCCTGGCAGATCCCGAGCTGAACCACCCCTTCTCGCACCCGGACCAGCACCCGCTCCACGTGCAGCGGCTGGCCGCCTACTGGGCCGAGGTGATGGGTGGCCCACCGACCTACTCCGCGTCGTACGCCGACCAGTCGAGCCTGCAGCGGATGCACGCCGGCAACGGCGACATGACCGACCTGGGGCGGCGCTTCGTCGAGTGCTTCGTGCACGCGGCCGACGACGCCGGGCTGCCCGAGGACCCTGAGTTCCGGCAGGTGCTGTGCGCCTACATGGAGTGGGCGGTCGCGGACGTGCTCGCCTACTCGCCCACCGACGCCGTCGTCCCCGCCGGCCTGGCGATGCCGCACTGGGACTGGGACGGTCTCGTCACCGCGGAGCGGTGAGCGGCCGGAAACCCCGCAGCCGCAGGCTGTTCCCGACCACGAAGAGCGACGACAGCGCCATCGCGCCGCCGGCGAGCATCGGGTTGAGCAGCCCGGCCGCGGCCAGCGGAATCGCGGCCACGTTGTAGCCGAAGGCCCAGAACAGGTTGCCCTTGATCGTCGAGAGCGTACGACGGGACAACCGGATCGCGTCCGCCGCGACCAGCAGGTCGCCGCGGACCAGCGTCAGGTCGCTCGCCTCGATCGCCACGTCGCTGCCGGTGCCCATGGCCAGGCCCAGGTCGGCCTGCGCGAGGGCGGCCGCGTCGTTCACGCCGTCCCCGACCATGGCCACCACCCGGCCCTCGGCCTGGAGCCGCCGGACCGTCTCGACCTTGTCGGCCGGCATCACCTCGGCGATGACGTCCTCCGCGCCGATGCCGACCTGCCCGGCGACCGCGAGGGCCACGGCCGTGTGGTCACCGGTGAGCAGGATCGGCCGCAGGCCCAGGTCGCGCAGTCGCGCGACCGCCTCCGCGGACGCGGCCTTCACGGCGTCGGCCACGACCACGAGCCCACGCGCCCGGCCCTCCCACGCGACGGCGACGACGGTGCGTCCGTGCGACCGGGCCTCGGCCAGGGCGTGGTCGAGCTCCGGGGCGAGAGGGGTGCGCGGCCGTCCGACCGTCACCGAGTGGCCGTCGACGAGACCCTGGACCCCGGTCCCGTCGAGGCTGGCGAAGTCCTCGACCGCGGGCAGTGGTCCACGCTCCCGGGCCGCGGACGCGATGGCCCGCGCGATCGGGTGCTGCGAGGCGTCCTCGAGGGCGCCGGCCAGCCGGAGCACCTCGGCAGCGTCCTCGCCCGGGGCGGCGACGACGTCGAGGACAGTCATCCGCCCCGTGGTGACCGTCCCGGTCTTGTCGAGGACGACCGTGTCCACGGTGCGCGTCCGTTCCAGCACCTCGGGCCCCTTGATCAGGATGCCGAGCTGGGCGCCGCGACCGGTGCCGACCAGCAGGGCCGTCGGGGTCGCGAGCCCCAGCGCGCACGGGCAGGCGATGATCAGGACCGCCACCGCCGCGGTCACGGCGGCCCCGGCTCCGGCGCCGGTGACCAGCCAGCCGACGAGGGTGGCCAGCGACAGCGCGATCACGACCGGCACGAAGACGCCGGAGATCCGGTCCGCGAGGCGCTGGGCGCCCGCCTTGCCGTTCTGCGCGTCCTCGACCAGGCGGGCCATCTGCGCCAGCTGGGTGTCGGACCCGACCCGCGTGGCTCGTACGACGACCCGGCCGCCCACGTTGACGGTCGCCCCCACGAGCCGGTCGCCCACCGTGACGTCGACGGGCGCGGACTCGCCGGTGAGCAGCGACGCGTCTACGGCGGAAGAGCCCCGCTCGACCACGCCGTCGGTGGCGACCTTCTCCCCGGGGCGTACGACGAACAGGTCGCCGACCACGAGCTCCTCCACCGGGATCCGCGACTCGACCCCGTCGCCGCGCAGCACCGCCACGTCACGCGATCCCAGCTCGAGCAGGGCCCGCAACGCCGCGCCGGCCTGCCGCTTCGACCGCGCCTCGAGGTATCGCCCCGCGAGGATGAACGTGGTGACCCCGGAAGCCGCCTCGAGGTAGATGTTGCCCGACCCGTCGCTGCGCTGGACGGTCAGCTCGAACGAGTGCTTCATCCCGGCCATGCCCGCCGTGCCGAGGAAGAGGGCGTAGAGCGACCAGCCGAACGCCGCGAGCGTCCCGATCGAGACCAGGGTGTCCATCGTGGTGGCGCCGTGCCGGAGATTGGTCCACGCGGCCTGGTGGAAGGGCAGCGCACCCCACACCACGACGGGGGCCGCCAAGGTGAGCGAGAGCCACTGCCAGTCGGTGAACTGCAACGCGGGCACCATCGCCATCGCGACCACCGGGACGGTGAGGGCCAGGCAGACGAGCAGTCGCCGGCGCAGCAACGCGGTCGGATCCTCGACCTCGACGTCCGTCGGTAGGCGGACCGGGAGGGCCGCCGAGTAGCCCGCGGCCGCGACCACGGCGAGCAGGTCGTCGGTCCCCACCCCCTCGTCGTGGCGGACCTGCGCCTTCTCGGTGGCGTAGTTCACCGTGGCGACCACCCCGGGGACCTTGTTGAGCTTGCGCTCGATCCGGTTCGCGCACGACGCGCAGGTCATGCCGGTGATGTCGAGCTCGGTGGTGGAGGTCATGCCAGCCCGTAGCCGGCCTCTTCGACGGCTGCCTTCACCTCGGCGTCGGGGAGGGGCTGGTCGCTGGTCACGCTGAGCCGTCCGGTGGCGAGGTCGACGTGGACGTCGGTGACGCCTTCGACCTCCTGGACCTCCTCGGTGACCGACGCGACACAGTGCTCGCAGGTCATCCCGGTCACGGCGTACTCGCTGGTGTGGGTCATGGTGATGTCTCCAGTGGTGAGGGGGTGAGGGGGTCAGGACCGGACGAGCCGAGCGATGGCGTCCGAGGCCTCGCGCAGCTTGGCGTCGGCGTCGGGGGAGTCGGCCCTCGCCGCGTCGAGCACGCAGTGGGACAGGTGCTCGTCGAGCAGGCCGAGGGAGACGGCCTGGAGGGCCTTCGTCACGGCCGAGACCTGCGTCAGGATGTCGATGCAGTAGGTCTCGTCGGAGATCATCCGCTCGATGCCGCGCACCTGGCCCTCGATCCGCTTCATCCGCCGCAGGTAGTCGTCCTTGCGGTGCATGTAGCCCGGGTGGACGTGGGTGTCGCTGGTCTGATCGCTCATACTCGACACCATACCCCCCTAGGGTATAGAGGCGACACGCAGGGGGCCGCGTCCCGGGCGTCCGGGCTGCGGCCCACTAGCGTGAACGCGATGCTGACGCGCGGTCTCCGAGTGGTGCTCGTGGTGCTACTGCTATCAGTGGGTGGGGGCCTGGTCGGCACGCACCCGGTGCAGTACGCCGCCAGCCGGGCCCGGTGCAGTGGCCTGGAGCGGGCCGACGTGCGCGGGAGCGAGCCGACGTACACCCGCAACCCGCTGGCGGAGTTCCGCAACCACAAGCGCCTGTGCCACGGCGTCTGGCTGCCACGCCCGCGGCGAAACCTGGTCCCCCAGGGCCTCGCGATCTCCGGGCGTACGGCGTGGGTGAGCGGGTTCCGCTACCGACCGGGGTTCGGGGAACGTCCCTGCCAGCTGATGGGTGTCGACCTCGTCACCGGCAAGCGGCTCGCCTTCCACAGCGCGATCTACGGCCGGGTGGGCAACCGTCCACGCACCTACTGCCGGCACGGCGGCGGGATCCTGCAGCGCGGACGGTGGCTGTGGATGGTGGAGAGCAGCAAGCTCTGGCTGGTCGACCTCCGGCAGAGGTCCAACGTCCTGGAGGCGAGGCGCGCCTGGCGCATCGAGGCGCCGGTGCGCGGGTCGGCCATCGTCGCGAGCGGCGACCGGCTCGGGCTGGTGCCCTTCCAGACCAAGGGCGCGGCCAACATCTACTGGTTCTCGATGAAGCGCGTGCTCAAGCGTGGCGTGCTCGACCTGGCGGTGCGCCGCGAGGGGAGGACCCAGGTCGGGGCCGTCGCGAGCACGCGCATCCCGCGCTTGGTGCAGGGAGCGACGCTTGATGCGGCCGGCCACCTCTACCTGTCCCGCTCGAACCT